>JAYTTT010000039.1:0-11751 GCA_043744895.1 Gemmatimonadota bacterium
AATGGTAGAGCTGGCCGACGATCTCTTCCCCGCTCTTCTGGGTATAGAGCTCCAGAGATTCAAGCGGTGGTCCGTCATACTCTTCGAACCCGTACCGACGGGCAACCCGCCGCATCGCCCCGAACAGGTGCGACCGGATGGCAAGCTCTTCTGGATAGAAATCACGAAACCCCGGGAGGGCCTGAATCGACATGCCTAAATATAAGCGGGGCCGAAGGCCGCCGGTCCGGTCAAATCGGAGCCAGTCCGAGGGCCACGAGTACGTCCCCGACCGTGTGGAACGAACCCGTCACCAAGATGGTCCCGGCGCCGTCAGCGACCGTCTCGAGCGCCTCCGGGAAATCCTCGATCAACCGCCACTGGGCCCGTGCCGGCGGTCGATCAGGGCGTTCCAGCCACTGACGGAGCCAAGCCAGGTCCCATCGGCGCCCCTCCGCGGTTGGGGCGACGGTCAGAACGCCCCGATCGACGACCTGGTCCAGCAGGACCAGCATCTCGGCCCACTCCTTGTCTCCCAGGATCGACACCAGCGCGTGGATCGGCCCTGGGGGATTAAGCTCGGTGACTGCGGCAACGAGGGCTCGGACGCCGTCGGGGTTGTGGGCCACGTCGAAAAGCCAGCGACCGCGCCGATCGAGCCGGCCGGGCACGAAGGCCCCCGCAAACCCCTGGTCGATCGCCGCGGGCGATGGGCGAAACGGCTCGGGCAAGGCCATCAGAATGCCGTGGGCCACGGCGGCATTGCGCCGCTGATGCGGCCCCAAGAGCCCGAGCGGCCCCTCCCACCGGGCGTCGGGCGGAATGACCCGCACGTCGGCTCGCCGACCGGGCGCCAACGCCGCCACCGACCGGTGGGCCTCGTCCGTGAGGACCGCGACAATCGCCGGATCCCGCTCGCCGATCACGAATGGGGCGCCCGGCTTCGCAATCCTGGCCTTCTCCCGGGCGATCGCTTCGAGCGTATCCCCGAGGTATTTCTGGTGGTCTAACGCAATCTTGGTGACCCCGCTGACCAGGGGCCGCACGACGTTGGTGCTGTCGAGGCGCCCGCCAAGTCCGACCTCGATGACGGCGATTTCCGCTCCCCGGCCCGCCATGTCGGCAAACGCGATCGCGGTCGCCGCCTCGAAGAAGGTCGCCTCCGACGCCTCGATCAGGGGTCGGAGCCGGTCGGTCCACATCGCCACCGCCGACTCCGAAATCGGCACCCCGCCGACCGTGATCCGCTCCCGGAAGTCCACCAAGTGCGGCGAGGTGTACACCCCGACCCGAAACCCCGAAGCGGCGAGGGCGGCCGCGACCAGCGTCGTCACGCTCCCCTTGCCGTTGGTGCCCCCGACATGAATGGCCGGGATGAGCTGATGAGGATCGCCTAACGCACCGAGCAGCTGCTCGGTGCGTTCCAGGCCGAACTTGATCGTGGTGGTTCGGGGAAAGAGAAAATCAAGGGCCCGGCCATACCCGTCGCGACTCCGAAGACTCAACCCTCGCCCCTCGGCTCCGCCTCGGCTTTGTGTCCGAGCATGTGACGCAGGAGTCTCGTCACCGTTTCCCGGAGTGCCCCTCGGGGCACGACATCGTCGATCTGGCCCCGCTCAAGCAGAAACTCAGCGGTCTGGAACCCCTCCGGCAGATCTTGCCCAATGGTCTGCTTGATGACCCGTTGCCCCGCAAACCCAATCACCGCGGCGGGTTCGGCCAAAATCGCGTCCCCCTGCATCGCGTAGCTCGCCGAGACGCCCCCGGTCGTCGGATTGGTCAACACCGTCAGGTAAGGCACGCCTTCGCGCTTCAGCTCCGCGATGGCCGTCGAGGTCTTGGCCATCTGCATCAGCGACAGTACGCCCTCTTGCATCCGGGCGCCGCCCGAGGCACACACGAGAACCAGGGGAACCCCTTTGTCGGCCGACCGGCGCGCCAATCGGGCAATCTTCTCGCCGACAACCGAGCCCATCGACCCACCCATAAAGGCAAAGTTCATGACGCCAAGATGGAGGGGGAGCTTCTCGAGCCGGCAGAGACCGGTGTAGATCGCATCGAGTTGCCCGGTCTTGGCCTGCGAGCCCTTGGCTCGTTCGACGTAGTGCTCGAACGACAGCGGATCGAGGGGACCGAGATTCGCATTGAGTTCGCGCCAAGTGCCAGCATCGCTGAGGAGCTCAATGTATTCCTCGGCCAGGAATCGGCGGTGATGCCCGCAGTTCGGGCAGACATTGAGTTCCCGCTCGAAGCGCTCCCGAATATCGACATGCCCGCAGGACTCACACTTGTCCCAGGCATCCTTGGGAATCTCAAGGCGGGCCCGCTGCGAGGACCGCGGCTTACGTTCCTTCTTAAACCACGCGCTCACAGCCATAGACTCGGGGACGGAGACACTGATGCACGTTCGCCACAGCGAAGGAGCCCTGAATTTGGACTGGGAGGCTCAATCGCGCTAGACCCCAATGAGTAAGTCATTGCTATTACTCGACATAGCCGCTCGAACGGGAATCGTATGCAACCCGTAGCACGAGACCCATCCCAATCCCGCAGGCCAACACGAACGATCCCCCATAGGAAAAGAACGGCAGCGGAATGCCGGTGATCGGCATCAGACTGATGGTCATGCCGACGTTCTCGAACACATGGGTGAATAACAGCCCTAACACGCCGAACACGACCAGACTGCTGAACGTATTGGTGGCCCGCCGAGCAATCCGAACCAGCATGAGGAAGAGAACGAAGAACAACGCCAGCGCCCCGACCACACCAACGAAGCCCAATTCCTCCCCGACCACCGAGAAAATGAAATCGGTGGGTTGTTCGGGCAGGAACGCGAGGCGCTTCTGGGGACCGTGGAGGTAACCGTTGCCAAACCAGCCGCCCGACCCGATCGCCACCTTCGATTGGATTGCCTGGTAGGCGGCCCCGACCGGATCGGCTTCAGGATTCACGAACGACATCAGGCGCTTCTGCTGGTATGGCTTGAGCCGATTCCAGAGAACGATCGCGACGACGCCCATGGCGGAGTTCACCAGCCAAATTAGGACGCCTTCAGCGACATAGGTGCGCCAGGCGAGCAGCAACACGGTCAGGAGCAGAATCCAGGCGCCCCACCATCGGGTATCCACCGCCAGGAGCAGACTGACCATCGGGGAGGCCAGCAGCAACAGCAGGGACGGCTTGACCCCGGACCAGAACAACATGGCGAAGAGGATCCCGACGAAGACAATGGCGCTGCCGAGATCGGGCTGGAGCATGACCAGAAGAAAGGGCGCCCCGGCAATCAATCCCGGACGGACGAGGTCGCGCAGCGTTTGGGGCGGCTGCCGAAGCCCCGACAGGAACCGCGCCAGGAGCAGGATCGTCCCCAGCTTGGCCAACTCAACCGGCTGGCCGATCCGAATCCCGCCGATGGCGAGCCAGCTCTTGGTCCCGGCTGCCGTGCCCGCCCCGGTCCCCACCACCAGCGTCACCGCCAGCAGAGCGAGCCCAAGCCCGTACAGCACCGGGGCCACCCACTCGAGAATTCGAAACGAGATCCGAAAGGCCGCGGCCCCCGCCATGATCGCGAGCACCATCCACACCAGTTGGCGCACCCAAGCCCGCTCCGCGGCAGAGGGGAGATCGGTCTGTCCAGCGGAGTACACCATTGCCAAGCCGTAGCCGCAGAGCGCCAGCAGAGTCAGGACGAGCGGCCGGTCGAGATGTCGCATTCAGCGGCGCGGCGGGGTGACGGCGACGGTGTCGGCGGTCAGCTCGGAAACGGAGGTGGCCGAGTCCTCCTGGATGAACGCCCGCACTCTGGCCTTGGCGAGGGACGGGTCGGTCTTCTCGAGGTAGCGCCGAATCACTTTGACGACGTAGGGCGCCACGGCGGTGCCATGGAGGGCAAATTCCATGATACTCCCTACCACGATCTTCGGATTCTCGGCCGGTGCAAAGCCGATGAACCAACCGTGATCGGCCCCCTGAGGATTCTGGGCGGTGCCGGTCTTGCCCCCCACCCGAAGATCGCGTCCTCCGCTCGCCGCCGCGGTGCCTCGATCCACCACCGCGACCAGGGCCGATCGAAGGCCTTCGAGCTGCGCCGGAGTAAGGCCTAACGATCGCCTGGCCCCGGTCGGCTTCTGGACGATGTAGGGCGTCGGCACCGTCCCATCACCGGCCAACGCCGCGTAGAATCGGGTCAGCCCCATCAGCGTTTGGGCATTCTCGCCCTGGCCGATCGACAGATTCAACGTGGCCGAGTTGCTCCAGCCGCGGGGGCCATACAACCGGTCGTAGTAGGCAGTCGAGGGAGGAAAGGAGGAACTCTTCTCCGAGGCCAGGTCAATCCCCGTCGGCGAGCCCAATCCCATGGCCGTCGCCTCCGCCAGCAGGTTCGGCAGGCCGATCCGCAACCCAAGCTGATAGAAATAGATGTTGCAGCTATTGGTGATCGCGCCGGTCAAGTCGAGCGACCCATGCCCGGACTTCTTCCAGCAATGGAACACCCGATTCCCGTACCGAAAGCCGCCGGTACAGGTCTGCGGCATTCGGCTCGAAAAGTCGACGAGACCTCGTTTGAGGGCCACTGCGGCCGTCACCAGCTTGAACGGCGAGCCGGGTGGAAAGCTGCCCCGGGTGGCGCGATTCTGGAGTGGCTTGGTCACACCGTTGAGCTCGGCCCACCGCCGCGACGACACCCCCGTGATCAACTCGTTCGGGTCGAAGGTCGGGGCCGAGTACAACGCGAGCACTTGGCCGTCAGGGGTCATGGCCACCATCGCGCCCCGGACCCCCGGCCGGTCAGCGGTCCACAGACTGTCGATGTAAGTCTGGAGGCCGAGGTCGATGGTCGTCCGGATCATTTCGCCGGTCACCGGCTTGAGGGCCGGCGACACCCGTTCATCGCGTACCATCCGCCCGCGGGCGTCGACTTCGATGAAGCTCTCGCCCTCCAGGCCCCTTACGACCGAGTCGTACTTGGCCTCGAGCCCGTCCTTCCCCACGATCGTTCCCGGCCGGGCCCCTGGAAAGCGCCCTTTCACCAATTCGTCGTCGGACACTTCGCCGGCGTAACCCACCAGATGGGCCACGGCCTTGCCGGCGCTGTAGAGCCGCCGCGGTTCGGTCCGAATGACGAGTCCGGGCAACAGATACCGATGCTCCTCGAGAATCGAGACTGTCTCGATGCTGGCGTTGGCGAAGACCAGCGCCGGCTGGTACGACGCCAACTCGAAGCGCCGCACCACCGGTCCCTCGATCTCCTCCGCGGCCGGCACCAGGGCCGCAATCCGTTTCAGCACGGCCCTCAGAGAATCTTTCGAGCTCGCGACCAGCTTGACGGTAAACCCGGGAGCATTCTCCGCAATCTGCTTGCCGTCCCGGTCCAGGATGAAGCCTCGGGGAGAAGCTAGGATCAAGCGACGGAGCCGGTTGTTATCTGATTGCCGCCGGAACTCGGCCGTGCCGATGACCTGGGCGCGAAAGAAAGCGCCTAACAGGAGCATGAAGACCGCCCCGAGTACCAGGATCGCGGCCCCGGCCCGTTCCCGAACTCGAAAGGGTGTAAACGCAGTACTCATTCGTCCAGCCGAATCGCGAGCCAGTCGCGGAAGAAGATCACCACCACGACCCCGACCAGCGCCGTGACGACCGCCTGAACCGGGGCCCAAACGAACAAGGTACCGGCCAGCTCGCCGGGGCCGGCACCGCCCGCGAGGAGGACGATCAGGGTGCGGAGCCAGATCCCGCCGGCGAACAACCCGGCATTCACCAGGAGATTGTCCGGAAAGAAGACGGCCCGGCCATACGCCGCGAGGTACCCCACGATCGTACAGGCGAGCGCGCCCGCTCCGAACCGCGCCGGCGACAGCACATCGGCCGTGAGCCCGACCAGGAAGCCCGCCACCGCGGCCACGCCTGGTCGACTTCGAATCGCCACCAGCATCATCGCCAGCATCAACAGGTCCGGCGCGACCCGAGTCCCGACCCACGGCCGAACATAGAAGTGGGCGGCGATCAAGATGACGATCACCAGGATCAGCCGGCGGCGGCGCGCTCGCTTATCGAAGCTCATTGGTCGAGGCGGGTTTCGCGAATCAAGTAGATCAGGACGTGCCGGACCTGCCCCGGATTGGCAAACGGCGTCAACCGGTACACCCGCTCCCACCCCATCTCCTCCCGCCGAGTGCCCGCCACCCGGCCGACGGGAATCCCCCGCGGATAGACCCCGGTGAGCCCCGAGGTCAGCACCTGCTTGCCCGCGGGCACCGTGTCGCGATAGGGAACACCCCGCAACTCGAGCAGGGTTTCGCTTGCCACCGCGCCCGGGGTGGGCGCCACGATCCCCATCACACTCCCATCTTCGGTAACGACCGACGCGGCAAAATCCGGATGAGCCCAGGTCATCGCTACCGACGAGCCCGGCTCCGCGCTGACCACGAGTCCGATCAACCCCTCCGGTGACACCACCGGATTCCCGGCCCGGACTCCGGCGCTCGAGCCGACGCCGAGGAGCAGGGTCCGGCCGTCGGTGGGGCCGGTCTGATGAAGGACCTCGGCGGCGATGGTCCGGTAGGTGACCCGTGACTTCAGGGCCAAGAGCCCGCGCAACTCGGTGTTTTCGGCCTGGAGGCCCGGAAGCGATTGGGCCGCCAGGGCGGCCGAGTCACGAGCTGCCGCGATGTCTTCAAGTTCCAGACGGCTGCTGCGCCACTGTTCGGCATTGTTCTGAAGCCACACCACCGGCGCCAGCGCCGTTGCCCGAATGCTACTCGCGAAGGCGAGGGCCCAGGCCGAAGGCAGCAACATGGCGGTAATGGAGAGCGCGAGACAGCTGAAGAGAAGAACGGTATCGCTCCGGGAGAGCGACCGGCCCTGGTCGCGGCTCATGTCACCTCGTCAACACGCTGCGATACTTCTCGTACTCGTCGAGGATCCGCCCGGCACCTCGGACGACACAGGTCAGCGGGTCTTCGTCGACGTGAATGGGCAACCCGGTTTCCTGCGACAGCAGCAGATCAAGCCCCCGAATCAGCGCGCCGCCTCCGGTCATCACGATGCCCCGGTCGACGATGTCGCTGGCCAACTCCGGGGGGGTAATTTCGAGCGCCCGGCGGACGGCATCGACGATCTGCTGGATCGGCTCCTGAATGGCCTCCCGAACTTCGGTCGAGTGGACCCGGACCGTCTTCGGGATCCCCGACACGAGATCGCGTCCCTTGACCTCCATCTCCCGCTCATCTCCCGTGGGATAGGCCGAGCCGATCTTGATCTTGATCGCTTCCGCGGTGGGCTCTCCGACCAGCAGGTTGTAATTCTTGCGCATGAACTGGACAATGGCTTGGTCGAGCTCGTCGCCACCAGTCCGGATCGACGTGTCGCAGACGATGCCGGACAACGCGATCACCGCGATCTCGGTCGTGCCGCCGCCGATATCGATCACCATGTTGCCGGTCGGCGTCTCGACCGGCAAACCAACCCCGATCGCCGCCGCCATCGGCTCGGCCACCATGTACACTTCTTTGGCCCCGGCGGTCTCCGCAGAATCGCGGACGGCCCGCCGCTCCACCTCGGTAATACCCGAGGGAACCGCGACGATGACCATCGGCTTGACCCGGACGAAGTGCTTGTTGATGATGGTGCCGAGAAAATGGCGCAGCATCTTCTCGGTGCGCTCGAAGTCGGCGATCACGCCGTCCTTGAGCGGACGAACCGCGATGATGCCCTCGGGGGTTCTGCCTAACATCCGCTTCGCGTCGAGGCCGTAGGCCTTCGGTTCGCCGCTGGCCCGGTCAATGGCCACCACCGACGGCTCATTCAGCACGATGCCTTCACCCTTGACGTACACCAAGGTGTTAGCCGTGCCCAAATCGACCGCAATTTGATTCGCAGAGCGGAAGAAATCGAATTTGAACGGAAACTTCATTGGGAGCGCAAGTTAATGTTTGACAACCACTTCGACAAGCCGCTACCGGCCAGTACTGCCGAACCCGCCGTCGCCGCGAACCGTGGCTGGTAACGTTTCGGCGGCCTCGAATTGCACGCGTTCGACCCGGGCGAGCACCAGTTGGGCAATTCTCATTCCCCGCTCGACCTGAAACGGCTCCTGACCGAGGTTGACCAGCCCGACCTTGAGCTCGCCCCGATAGTCGCTGTCGATCGTGGCCGGGGTATTGGGGAGGGTCACCCCGTACTTGACCGCCAGGCCCGAACGGGGCCGGATCTGGATCTCGAAGCCCGGGGGAATGGCCACCGCAAAGCCGGTCGGGAACAGGCGCCGCTCCATCGGGGCCAGCAGCCCGGCCTCGGCCGAGGCGATATCTGCCCCGGCCGCCCCCTCGGTCTGAGGGGCCGGCATCGGAAGCCCCTCCCCGTTCGGGAGCCGCTGGATTGGAACGGTCACCACGCGCTTACAGGACGCTGTCGACGGCGACCAAGGGCAGCCCGAACGCCTCAGCCACACCCGGGTACACCACCTTACCTTCGACCACGTTGAGCCCGAGCTTCAGCGCACTATCCTGGCGGCAGGCCGCCCTCCAGCCCAATTTGGCGAGCCTTTGGGCATAGCTGAGGGTCGCGTTCGTCAACGCCAAGGTTGAGGTCCTGGACACCCCGCCGGGCATGTTGGCCACCGCATAGTGGAGCACGCCGTCGACAAAGTAGATCGGGTTTTCATGGGTCGTGGGCTTGATCGTCTCCACGCAGCCGCCCTGGTCGACCGCCACGTCGACGATGACCGACCCCGGCTTCATCAGCTTGAGGTCCTCCCGCCGGACCAGCCTGGGCGCCTTGGCGCCGGCAATCAAGACGGCGCCGATCACCAAGTCAGCCCGCTGAATCGCCCCCAGGATGTTGTACCGGTTGGAGTACAGCGTGGTCACGTTGGGGGGCAGGACGTCGTCCAGGTACCGAAGCCGATCGAGCGATAGGTCCAAAATCGTCACGTTGGCGCCCATACCGGCCGCCATCTTGGCCGCATTGATCCCAACCACTCCCCCGCCGAGGATGATCACATCAGCGGGGGCCACGCCGGGCACGCCGCCGAGAAGAACTCCCCGACCGCCGTAGACCTTCTCGAGGTACTTGGCGCCCTCTTGGACCGCCATCCGGCCCGCGACCTCCGACATTGGGGTCAGCAGGGGCAGTTCACCGGTCGGAAGCTGCACCGTCTCGTAGGCCACCGCGACGGCGCCGGATTTGATGACGGCCCGGGTCAGCTCCTCGGCAGCGGCAAAGTGGAAGTAGGTGTAGATCAACTGGCCGGCTCGCATTCGCGGGTACTCGACCGCGATCGGTTCCTTCACCTTCATAATCATCTCGGCCTTGGCCCAGACTTCATCGGCCGTGTCGAGGATCTTGCCGCCGGCCCGGACATAGTCCTCGTCGGCAAAGCCGCTCCCGATACCGCCGCCCCGTTCGATGAAGACGGTGTGGCCCTGCTCGACCAGCAGCTCGCAGCCAGCCGGGACCAGCGCGACGCGATTCTCGTTGGTCTTGATCTCTTTCGGTACCCCAATCACCATGGTGTCCCCCGACTGGAATGAGTGTCTCGTTTCAATCGCCACCCAACTCGACTACCGCCAACCGCGCCGGATCGAAGAACTCCCGGGCAAGCTGGTTGATCTCCTCGTGGTCAATCTGGTCGATCGCGGCCAGCACGTCGTCCGGCCTCCGATAACGATCATCGTTCAGGACGAATCCCGCCAGTCGGTGGACTCGGCTGCCCGGGTTCTCGAGCGCCAGCATCAGCTGGCCCTTGAGCTGCTGCCTGCCACCGGCCACTTCGTCGGTCGTGAGGCCTTCGCGGGCGAGCTGCTCGCACTCGGCCCGGATCGCGGCCTTGGCAGCGACGGCCGTGCCCGGCTGTGTTGCCACGTAGATGCCCGCGAGGCCGCCCGCCCGGTAGGGCTGGTGGAACGCATAGATCGCGTAGGCCAACCCGAGGTCTTCCCGGATCCGTTGGAAGAGACGGCTCGACATCCCGCCGCCGAACACGTTGGTGAGCACCGCCATCGCGTAGCGGCGGGGATCCCGGCTTTCGAAGGTATCGGTCCCGAAGACGATGTGCGACTGGGCGGTGTCCCGGGCCACTCGGCTCGAAATCGACCGGACGGCGGCAACCGGCGTGACGTGGGGCTTCGGGGGTACAAACCCGCTGGCTTCGAACCAGCCGAGGCGGGTCAGGTCTTCCAGGAACCGGTCATGGTCCACGTTGCCCGCGGCGGCGATGATCGTGTTCCCGGGATAATACCCGGCAGCATGAAAACTTCGAATGTCGGCGGCTGTGAGCCGGCCGACCGTGTCGGGGGTGCCAAGAATCGAGTAGCCGTAGGGATGGTCCGGCCACAGGGCCGACGCGAACAAATCGAACACGAGATCGTCGGGGGTGTCCTCGACCCCTTTGATCTCTTCAAGGACCACGTTCCGCTCCAGATCAAGATCTTCGACCCGCAGCAGAGGCGAGCGGAACAGATCGGTGAGGATGTCGACGGCGAGAGGCAGGTCTTGGTCGAGGACGTGCGCCTGGTAGCTGGTGTGGTCACGACTGGTGTAGGCATCGAGCGTCCCGCCCCGCACTTCGAGCGCGTGGGCCAATTCTTTGGCCGTCCGGCGCTCGGTTCCCTTGAACACCATGTGCTCGAGCAAATGAGCGACGCCCATCTGCTCGGGCCCTTCGTGTCCACTGGCCCAGCGAACCCACACCCCCACCGCGGCCGAGCGGAGGCCCGGCAGGTGCTCGGTGAGTACCGTGAGCCCGTTCGGCGCCGTGGTCCGGAGGAGCCGCTCGTCGAGTTGCTCCCGGACCACGGTCACTCCTTCGGCAACAACGCCTTCCGGGACAACCGCATCCGGCCCCGCTCGTCGACTTCGAGCAGCTGGACTCTGACGACGTCACCCTTCTTGACGACGTCCTCGGTCTTCTCGGTCCGGGCGTGCTGCAGTTCGCTGATGTGGAGGAGGCCCTCGACGCCCGGCATGATTTCGATGAACGCTCCGAAGGCCGTCGTGCTCTTGACCGGCCCCTCGTAAATCATTCCGACCACGGGCTCGGCCACGAGCGCCATGACCATTTCCCGAGCCTTGTCGCCGGCTTCACCGCCGACGGCCGCGATGGTGACGAGACCGGTGTCTTCGATCGAGATCTTGGCCCCGGTGGCGTCCTGAATGCCGCGGATGGTCTTGCCCTTCGGGCCGATCACGTCGCCGATCTTGTCGGGCTTGATCATGATGGTAAAGATCCGGGGCGCGAACGGCGACAGGTCGGCGCGTGGGGTGGCCAACGCCTTCTTCATTTCGCCCAGGATGTGGAGCCGGCCGCGGCGAGCCTTCTCGAGGGCGTCGGCCAGCAGTTCGAGACTCAGGCCGTCGATCTTGATGTCCATCTGGATCGAGGTGATGCCCTTCTCCGTCCCGGCCACCTTGAAGTCCATGTCGCCCAAGTGATCTTCGGAACCGAGAATGTCGGTCAGCACAGCGACCTTCTTGCCTTCCATGACGAGGCCCATCGCGACGCCGGCGCAGGCGGCCTTCATCGGCACCCCCGCGTCCATCAGCGCCAGCGAGCCGCCACACACCGTGGCCATGGAGGACGACCCATTCGACTCGAGAATTTCCGAGACCACCCGGAGGGTATACGGGAAGGCATCGAAGTCGGGCAACAACGCCTGCAGCGCCCGTTCGGCCAACGCGCCGTGGCCGATCTCACGCCGGCTGGTGCCGCGAAGAGGCCGGACCTCGCCGGTCGAGTAGGGCGGGAAGTTATAGTGGAGCATGAAGTTGCTG
>JAYTTT010000040.1:0-2993 GCA_043744895.1 Gemmatimonadota bacterium
GTGTCGCCCTGGTAGACGATGCCGCCCTTGGTGACGTACTGGATGTCCATGGTGTTCCTGATGTTCACGAGCGGGTTGCTGTTGAGCACCATGAAGTCCGCCAGTTTCCCCTTTTCGAGCGAGCCCAGATCCGTTTCCCGGCCGATGAACCGGGCCCCGTGCAGACTGGCGACTTCGAGCGCGCCCATCGGGCCCATCGCCGACGCCGCCATCCACACCTCCCAGTGCGAACCCGGGCCGTTGTTCTGGCCGTGGGCGCCGATCGCGCCATAGCCGCCGGCGGCGACGAGGTCCGCCAGGCTCTGAGCGATGAACGGAAAGCTGTAGTCGGTTTCCGGGCGGATCATCCGCCGTCGGGCCTGCGGGATCGACTGGAGATAGGGCATCCAGCGCCGGCGCTTGGGGTCTTTCCACGTCTCGCTCTGCGAATACCAGTACTCCTCGTTCCACGGCCCGGCCCCGCCCACCATGAACGTGGGCGAGTAGGTCGCGTGCGCCTTGCCCAGGAAGGTGGTGGCGTCGCCGTAGAGGGGGAGATAGCTCAACGGATGCTCGAAGCCGGTCTGCCCGTCCATGATCATGCCGAGGGTGTATTCGAGATCGTCGTTCTCGGAGGTGACCTGGATCCCGACCTTGCGGGCGATGTCGGAAACCCATTGCCGCTGGTCGCGGCGGGGCTGCATGTACTGCTTGAGTGAGACCGCGCCCCAGCCCTGGAGCTTCCGGATCCCGTTCTCGGCCATCTCGTAGCTGGTGAAATCCTCCTGGCGGAGGCCGTCGCCGGCGTAGAGCGGGTCGCCGGTGGTGAAGACGCGCGGGCCCACGATGGTTCCGGCGTCCACCATCTCGCCGGTGGGGAAGAGGTTCTGCGACCACATCGACGGGTCCATCGTGGTGGTGATCCCGTAGGCCAGGAAGACGGCGCCCTCGTAGTTGTGCTGCGGGATGATGCCACGATGCTCGCGATAGTTGTGCGAGTGAACGTCGATGAACCCGGGGATGATGGTCTTGCCGTTCGCGTTGATGACACGGGCGCCGGCGGGCACCGGGCAGGAACCCACACAGGCGATCCGGCTGCCGTTCACGACCAGGGTGCCGCTGTTGATCACCTGGCGGTTGGCGAGGGTGACGATCCGGGCGTTGGTGAAGGCCACCGTACCGGACGGGATATCGCGCGGCGTGGTGAGCGTGATCGCGACGGTGTCGGTCTTCTGGGTGGCCTGGTGCCACGCATAGTACTTGTTGCCGCTCCCGAACTCGACCGTGCCGGCGTCGCGCCAGCGCGGGAAGAGACCGCCCGTGGTGGAGAGCTTGGTGACCGGGAGTTTGCTGTGGTTGCGGTCGATCCGGACCGCGGTGCCGCCGGTGCCGCCGGATGGCAGCGGCGCGACGGAGACGTTGTCGGATTCCTGGAACGTGACCCACTTGCCATCCGGGGACGGCGAGGCCTCGTCGGCGTAGGGGAAGCTGAGGTGCGCCCGGCGGTCGAGGCCGTCGGGCCGGATGGAGTAGAGCGTGGTGGTGGAGCCGTCGTCGGAGCCGGCCTGCATCTCGGGGTAGTAGATCCGGCCGTCGGCCAGCCAGGTCGGGCGGACGATCTGGGCCCGGATGCTGTTGAAGGCGGCGCCGCTCGACCCGTCGGCGCTGGCGGTCACCTTCACCACCTGGGTAGCGGCGCCTCCCGCGGCCGGCACCCGCACCAGATCGAACCACGGATCCCACACCAGGCCTCGGCCATGGGCCGTCTCGCCGGCTCCGCGGGCGACCACCAGCTCACTGCCGTCAGGGCTCCAGGCGGGGTGGGTGTATTCCCCGGCCGCGCGGGTGAGCTGCTCCGGCACCCCGCCCGCGGCTCGCACCTTCCAGAGATGTCCGCCCAGCGAATCGTCCCAGCTGGTGAAGGCCAGCCACTGGCCGTCTGGCGACCAGGCCGGCGCGAATTCGAACGGTTTGAACTCGGCGCCGGTGAGCCGCTTCGGGGTTCCGTTCGGGAGGCTCATGATCCAGATCCTGCCTAACGCCTGAAACGCGAGCGTCTTGCCGTCCGCCGCCGCGGTCTGCCACCGGGCGAACCGGACGGTGAACGGATCGTCGGTGAGGCGGCCCTGGGTGTTCGCCTGCTCCGAGATCGTCCGGTGGACCTTGGCGGTGAACGGGATCGGCTTGACCGTGCCGCTCGCCACCTCGAGCCGGACCAGTTTGCCGCCCTGCGCGATCACGATGGAGCGGCCGTCCCGGGACCAGCTGTAGCCCGGGAGATCGCGGGTCACCTTGAAGGTCTCCTGCATGTCCAGTTCGATCGGATCGAGCGCCAGGCGTTCCTGCCCGTTCTCGAGGTTCCGGAGCCAGAGCGCGGTGCGCGGGCCGTACCTGTGGCCCTTCCACGAGATGGTGCCGTCCGGAATCCGCCGCCCGAAGGCGAGCCACTTGCCGTCGGGGGAGACCTCGGGGCCCACCATGCCCCCGCCGGCAGTCTGGACCTGCTGGGAATGCTCGCCGCTCGAGATGGCGGCGATCTGGCCGGTCCTGAGGTCGATCCGCCGGACCTGCCGGGCCCCGCCTAACGCATCCGCCCGGCCGCCGAAGCCCGCGATACCCATCACGTCGGTGGAAATCTGGAAGTAGAGGTAATGCCCGTCCGCCGAGGGCGACGGCCAGGCGGCGCCGGGCTGCGTCTTGCCGGACACCACCTCAAAGCCAGCGCCGCCGTCCTTGTGGTACATCCAGATTCCGCCCCCGGCCGTCTGTTCGCCGTGGGCGAGCTGGTGTCGCTCGACGACGATGTACTGGCCGTCGGCACTCCACGCCGGCGTCACGGCGCGCACGTAGTTCTCGCCGAAGATCGCGCGTGGATTGGAGCCGTCGGCGTTCATCACCCAGAGGTTGTTCTGTCCCCGCCGGTCGCTGATGAAGGCGATGAGTGTCCCATCGGGGGAGATGCGCGGGTGGGTGTTGATGGCGATGCCGCTGTTCTGGGTTAGTGCGTTGGCCTC
>JAYTTT010000041.1:0-11733 GCA_043744895.1 Gemmatimonadota bacterium
GTAGGTGATCGGGACGGAGGCCGCCATGTCGGCTGCGGTTCGGCCCTCGGGGACCGCGATATCGGCCGTCAACGCCGAGCCGCCGAAGGCCCGGAGATCGATCTCGACGATTCGGTGCTCGGCCACGCCGAGATGGGAGGCAACGGCCTTGGCCGCCTCGATCTCGGCCCCGTGGCGCTGCCCGTATCGGAACGACAATGCGTACGGCGTCAGCCCGAGGGCCTTGGTGATGGCCAGGGCGGTGGCCGAGTCGAGGCCGCCGCTGAGCAAGACAACCGCCCGGCTCACGTGGGGCCCCGGCCCAGAACATGTTCGAGCGCGCCGGTGAGCGTGGCGTGGCGAAAATGATATCCGGTCTCGACCAATCGGCTGGGGGCGACCCGGGTGCTGGCCAAGAGACCCTCATCGGCCAACTTCCCGAACAACAGCCGCAGCACCGGCGCTGGAATCCCGAACCAGGTCGGGCGATGGAGGACCCGGCCCAGGGTCCGGGTGTATTCGCCGTTGGTGACCGGCTCGGGCGCCACGATGTTGACCGGTCCGGCGATGTCGGAACCGAGCAGGTGCACCAGCGCTCCGATGCAATCGTCGAGGCTGATCCAGCTGGTCCACTGACGCCCGTTCCCGAGCTTGGCGCCGACGCCGGCCGAGAAAGGCCACAGCATTTTTCCGAGAGCGCCCCCGGCCGGTGACAAAATGATCCCGAATCGGGCGTGCACCACCCGGACGCCCGCCTGGCTCGCCGCGTCAGTCGAGGCCTCCCATTCTTGGCCGACCTCGGCCAGAAACCCAGTGCCTGCCGGAGCGCCCTCGTCGAGAACCTCATCGCCCCGGTTCCCGTACCAGCCGATGGCCGAAGCCGAGATCAAGATCCGGGGCCGGGGCGAGGCGGCGGCCATGGCCCGAGCGAGGGTGGTCGTGCCCGTGATCCGGCTCGACCGAATTCGGCCTTTCCGGGGGCCGGTCCACCGGCCGTCGGCGATGCTCTCGCCGGCGAGATGGACGACGGCGTCGATCCCTTCGAGGGAGGCGGGCTCAAGACGGCCGACGGCCGGGTCCCACGAGATCTCGCCGGCTGCCGCTGGACGGCGCACCACCGGGACGACGCGATGGCCTCCGGTGGTGAGCAGCGCCGTGAGCGCCCGGCCCACCAGTCCCGAGGCCCCGGTGATCGCCACGGTGAGGCGGGGCTGGTGGCGGAACCGGCGGTGGAGGGCGAGGTCGGCGGCGGTCACGTCGTGGCGGTACCGCAGCGTATGGCGGAGCTTCTTCCGGACGAAGGGCTCGGCCAGCTCGCCTAACGGTCCGCCCGGGAGCTCGAAATCGACCCGGTCAACCATCGTCGACCGCTCGGCGTCGAGGGGTTCGAATCGGTGCTCGTGGCGCCACCGGGCAAAGGGTCCGGCCTCCTGCACGTCGACGAACCCGCGGCCCGGTTCGACCTGCTCGTGGCGGGCAACCCAGTGGGTCGTGATTGGGCCGACCGCGACCGACAGGAGGGCACGGCTGCCGTCGACCAGCCCGGGATGGGGGGCCCGGAGCCGAACCGATTCCCATGGCGGGACCAGTCGCTCGAAGGCCCCGGGCCTGGCGTGCCATCGAAATACGTCGTCCGCCGGCGCCTCGACGGTGGTTCGTCGTTCAACGATCATGGCCGAAAGATAGCAAGCCGCCACTCGCATGCGGGGCCCACCGTCCGTAAATTGAGGCCTGGTTGGGTTCGACCTGCCGCCGAGAGGTGCCTGTGAGTGCTCCGAGTTGGTCTGCCAAGGACGCCGAAAAGCTCTACAACATGATCGGGTGGGGTCAGGGCTTCTTCCGCGTCAATCCGGAAGGCCATGTCGCCGTCCATCCCGATCCGAAGAATGGGCCGGCCCTCGATCTGTATCGACTGGCCCTCGATCTCAACGCCCAAGGCGTCCAGCTCCCGTTGCTGATCCGTTTTTCCGACATTCTCCAGTCGAGGATCAAGTTGCTCGCCGACGAGTTCGGCCGGGCGATCGACGAGTTCGGCTACACCGGCAAGTACAATACGGTCTACCCGATCAAGGTCAATCAGCAACGGCACGTGATCGAGGAAATCGTCCAGTTTGGCGCGCCGTTCGGGCTCGGGCTCGAGTGCGGCAGTAAGCCCGAGCTCCAGGCGGTGCTGGGCATCACCGACCGGACGGACCACCTGATCGTCTGCAACGGGTACAAGGACGAGGAATTTCTCCGGTTTGCCCTGATGGCCCGGAAACTTGGCCACCAAGTGTTCATCGTCCTCGAGCAGCTTGGCGAACTTGACCTGGTGCTGAAGACGGCCGAAGAGTTGGGCGTCGAGGCCACCATCGGCGTCCGGATCAAGCTGGCCACCGAAGGCGCCGGCCGGTGGGCCAAGAGCGGCGGGGAGAAGTCGAAGTTCGGTCTGAGTGCGCCTCAATTGGTCCGGCTGCTCGAGCGGCTCAAGGAGTTGGGCAAGCAAGACATGCTCAAGTTGTTGCACTTCCACCTGGGCAGTCAGATTACCGACATTCGATACATCAAGGCCGCGTTGGAGGAAATCGGGCGGTTTTACGTCGAAATCCGGGAAATGGGGTTCGACCTCTCCCACGTCGATGTCGGCGGCGGGCTTGGGGTCGACTACGAGGGGTCCCGCACCACGCGGGCGGCGAGCATGAACTACACGCCGCGCGAATACGCCAATGACATCATCTACGGGCTGGGCACGATTTGCCGGGAGCAGAACATGCCGATGCCGAATATCATCTCGGAATCGGGCCGGGCGCTGACCGCCCATCACGCCTTGCTGCTGATCAACGTCACCGATGTGGAAGCGCAGACCGAGCCCCAAGTGCCGCCGCTTCGGGAAGATCCCCACCGGGTCTTGGTCGAGTTGCACGAGAATCTCGAGGCCCTGACCCTCGACCGGGTCGAAGAAACGTTCCACGACGCCATCGCGGCAAAGGAACGGGTCCAGGAACTGTTCGCCAGCGATGCGGTATCCCTCCGGGAACTGGCGGACATCGAGGAACTCTACCTCTGTACCATCAACGCGATCGCCAAGTTGATCTCCGCCGACAAGGCGGCGTTCCCGGAGGTCGCCAGCCACATCGAATCGGCCCTCGTGGACCGTTACTTCTGCAACTTCTCCGTGTTCCAGTCATTGCCGGACAATTGGGCCATCGACCAGCTGTTTCCGATCATGCCGATTCACCGGCTCGAGGAAGAGCCGATCCGCCGTGGCACCATTCAGGACGCGACCTGCGATTCGGATGGGGTCATCGATCGGTTCCCGGGCGGCCGGAAGGGCAAGCCGTGCCTGGAACTCCACCCCCATCGACCGGGCGAGCCCTACATCCTTGGAATCTTCCTGACCGGCGCCTACCAGGAAATCCTTGGCGACCTCCACAATTTGTTCGGCGACACCAACGCCGTGCATATCCGGGTCACCGCCAATGGCTACGAGATCACCGACCTCGTCCACGGCGATACCGTCACGGAGGTCTTGAACTACGTCCAGTTCAACGGAAGCGACCTCCTTGCCAATTTCCGGCGCAAGGTGTCCAATGCCCAATCGCTGAGCCGGCCCGAAGCCAACGCCTACATTGCCGACTACGTGGCTGGACTTGAGGGTTACACGTACCTAGAAGGCGATATCCCGATCGCCGAACCTGTCCGATAAGGAGCACTCCCGATGTCCGCACGCCGGTTCAGCCTCTTCTTCGGGATCGCGATCCTCCTCGCGATCGTCCTCTTCTTTCCCCTGACCAGCCCGGTGCTCACCGATTGGTGGTGGTTCAAGGAGATTGGGTACCAAGGTGTTTTCACGACGGAGCTCACCACCCGGTTCTGGTTGTTCGTCATTGTGGGCGGCGTCTGCTCCGTGGTGGTCTACGTCAATCTTCGGGTGGCCCAGCGCGGCCTGGTACCCTTTCCCGTCACCCTGGGGGTCGTCGGCCAGGGGCCGGTGGTCAACCTCACCGCCCTGTTGGCCCGGCTGACCGTGCCGGTGTCTCTGGTGGTCGGGTTTCTGTTCGGATCCGGCGTCACGTCCGCCTGGCAAACGGTTCTTGGGGCCATTCATCGCACCCCGTTCGGCGCGGCCGATCCGATCTTCTCGTACGACATCGGGTTCTACGTGTTCACGCTCCCGGCCCTCTCCGCGTTGCTCGCGGTCGGGTCCGCGTTGGGCGTGATCTGCCTCCTGGCCCTCCTCCCGGTATACTGGAGCCGCGGCGACATCGTCCTCCGGCCGCAGCAGGTGCGGGTCGAGCCGTCGGCGGGCCTCCACCTTGCCGTCGTGGTGGCGGTGCTGTTCATCGTCACCGCCCTCCAGCTGTGGCTGGTCGACGCACCCAGCTTGGTGTACTCCACCACCGGCCCCCTGGTGGGAGCGAGCTACACCGACCTCCATGCCAGGCTCCCGGCCATCCGGCTGTCTGCGGTAGTGGCCGTGATCGGCGCCGTCCTCGTGCTGATCGGCGCCTCCAGTCGCCAGCTGCCTCGCTATGCGCTGATCGCAATCGGGGGGTATATGGCGGTGGCGTTCGTCGGCCGCGGCCTCATTCCGCTGGCCGTCCAGAAACTGGTCGTCGCGCCCACCGAGCTCACCCGAGAGACGAACTACCTTCGTTACCACATCGATGCGACTCGGCGAGCCTGGGGCCTCGATAGCGTCGAAACCCGGGAGTTGCAGGGCGAGGCGAGCCTGACCCTCGCCGACATCAGGGCCAACGCGCCGACGATCGAGAACGTCCGGCTCTGGGATCGCGACCCGCTCTTGCAAACCTTCGGGCAGCTCCAGGAAATCCGGACCTACTACGATTTCGTCTCGGTCGACGATGACCGCTACTGGATCGATGGGAAGTACCGCCAAGTGCTGCTTTCACCCCGAGAGCTCAACCCGGCGTCGTTGCCGACCCGGACCTTCATCAACGAGCATCTGACGTTCACGCATGGCATGGGGGTCACCCTTGCGCCGGTGAACCAGGTCACGACCGAAGGCCTCCCGGTCCTGTTCATCAAGGACCTCCCTCCCGTCTCAACGGGCTCCCTCAAGGTGACTCGCCCCCAGATCTATTTCGGGGAGCTCCAGGGCGACTATGCCTTCGTCGGAACCAAGCAACGGGAGTTCGACCACCCTGCGGGGGATGCCAACGTCTACTCGGTGTACGGCGGCACTGGCGGGGTCAAGGTCGGCAACTTTGTCCGACGGCTCATGCTGGCCGCGCGGTTTGGCAGCTCCGAGGTCCTCTTCTCGCAGGACATCACCAACGAGAGCCGGGTGCTGTTCCATCGCAACATCAAGGAACGGGCGGCGCTGGCGCTGCCGTTCCTCCGGTTCGATCGCGATCCCTATCTGGTGATCGCCGCCGACGGCACCCTGGTCTGGATGCTTGATGGGTACACCAGCACTGACCGCTATCCTTACTCCCAGCGCTTGAGCGACGGGACAAGTTATATGCGGAACTCAGTGAAGGTCGTGATCGATGCCTATCACGGTTCCGTGACCGCCTATGTCAGCGCGCCGTCCGATCCGCTGATCCAGACCTGGGCCAAGATTTTCCCGGGGATTTTCCGTCCGATTGACCAAATGCCGGCCGACCTTCGGGCCCACCTCAGGTACCCCGACGAGATCTACCGGATCCAAACGTCGCTCTATGCGACCTATCACATGGAAGCGCCCGAGGACTTCTATCGCCGTGAAGACCAATGGCAGATCCCGGTCGTGGCCGAGACCACTGGGTCGGTGCCGTTCATGCGCCACATCGTGATGCGGTTGCCGGAGGAAACGAAGGCCGAGTTCATCTATATGGTGCCGTTCACGCCGAGAGGGAAGGACAATCTGGCGGCGTGGATGGTCGCCCGAAACGACGGCGCCGACTACGGCAAGCTCAGAGTCTATCGGCTCTCGCGCCAGAGTTTGGTCTACGGTCCTCAACAAATCGAGAACCGGATCAACCAGGATACCGAGATCTCCCGTCAGGTCTCGCTGTGGGATCAGCGCGGCTCCAAGGTCATTCGCGGCGACTTGCTCGTGATCCCGATCGAAAAGGCCCTGCTCTATGTCCAGCCGCTCTACCTCCAAGCCGAAGGGGGCCGGATTCCCGAACTCAAGCGGGTGGTCGTCGCCTATCAGAACCGGGTGGTGATGCAAGAAACGCTGGATGGCGCGCTGGCACAGCTCTTCGGCGGCTCGACCGCGCCGCGGGCCCGGCCCGCCGATTCAGCCGTTGTGGCGGCGCCCGGACCCGAATCGACCGCGCCCTCGTTAATTGCGGAGGCCCGGCGACGGTTCACCAACGCGATCCAGGCCCAGCGAGACGGCGACTGGGCCCGCTACGGCGAAGAAATCAAGCAACTAGGCCAGATCCTGGAGCGCCTGGAAGCGACCAAACCCAGGCCGTAAAATCCGAGCGCCGAGCGCCGAGCGCCGAGTGCCGAGCGCCTAGCCCCTAACCTCGATCGGCACGAAATCCCGAGTGTCCGCCCCGGTATAGATTTGCCGGGGCCGGGCGATTTTCTGATCCTTGTCCTTCAGCATCTCCTCCCACTGGCTCAGCCAACCAGGGAGCCGGCCGACGGCGAAGAGCACCGTGAAGTAGTCGGTGGGGTAACCCATCGCTTGGTAGATCAAGCCCGAATAAAAATCCACGTTCGGATAGAGCTTCCGTTTGATGAAGTACTCGTCCTCAAGGGCGATCCGCTCCAGCTCCAGCGCAATTTCGAGCTTGGGGTTGAGGCCCGTTTCCGCAAAGACATCGTCAGCGGTCTTCTTGATCAGCTTGGCCCGCGGGTCGTATGACTTGTAGACCCGGTGACCAAATCCCATCAGTCGGCCTTCGCCCTTCTTCACGCTCTCGATAAACGCCGGGATGTTTTTCTTGCCACCGATCTGGTCGAGCATCTCCAGCACCGCTTCGTTGGCCCCGCCGTGGAGCGGCCCATACAACGCGGCCACGCCGGCCGAGACGGCCGAAAACGGATCCACATGCGACGAGCCAACCGCGCGGACGGCGTTCGTCGAACAATTCTGTTCATGGTCTGCGTGGAGGATCAACAGGATCTCAAGCGCTCGTTGGAGCACCTTGTTCGGCTGGTGCTTCCCGCCAACCGAGAACATCATGTTGACGTAGTTCCCGATATAGTCGAGGTCGTTTCGGGGGAACTCGTAGGGGAGTCCCCGCAAGTGCCGGAAGATGAACGCGGCCAGGGTCGGAACCTTGGCCATCAGCCGGACCCGCTGGGTATACCGATTGGCCGAGTCCTCGATATGCTTGGCGTCAGGGTAGAAGGTCGACATCGCCGCGACCGCGCCGACCAGCATGCCCATCGGGTGCGCGTCGTAGCGGAACCCCTCCAGAAATTTGATGACGTTGGTGTGGACGTAGGTATGGTATCGGATGTCGTCGGTCCACTTTACCAGTTGCGCCTCGGTGGGCAATTCGCCCTCCGCCAGCAAGTAGGCCACCTCGAGGAAGGTTGCCTTTTCCGCCAGCTGTTCGATCGGATATCCGCGGTAACGGAGAATGCCTTTGTCACCGTCGATATAGGTGATCGCACTCCGGCAGGCGGCCGTATTCATGAACGCCGGGTCGTAGGTCATCAGGCCGAAGTCTTCAGCGTCGGTCTTGATGTTACGAAGGTCGACGGCCTTAATCGTGCCGTCGGCAATCGGGAGCTCGTAGCTCTTCCCGGTTCGATTGTCGGTAATCGTGAGGCTGTTGGCCACCGCGAACCTTCTTTCCAAGGGTGGGGGACTCGCCGGGCGCGACGCCCGGAGATCGCAACGGAAAACTAAGCGATGTCTCTGGCCCTTTCGAGTCCCGGTTTGCCAGCCGGGCCGGTCCGCTAGATTTTGGCCATGACCCTGACCGCTTCCGACCGCCTCGCCGGCCTGCACGCGGCCCTCGGCCTCGGCCCGGAGCCGGGGGCGCCGCGCGCGGGAGAACAGATCCTGGCGGCGATCTTGGCCGAGGAGCTGGTCGGTGGTCAGCCTGACCTGGGGCGGCTGGTTTCCCGCTGGATCGCGGTGGACAACCGTCCGTTCGCCTGTCCGGTCGTCGCGCGGTCGCTGGCGGAACTGCGGCGGACCGGAGCCCCGCCGGTCGAGGCAGGGTTCGGGCCCGGCCTCGGCGCGGTAGTCGTGACCCTGGTCGCGGCCGGCCGGCTCTTCCAGACCCCGAGAAATCTGGTGTCCGGGGTCTATCATCTTGCCCGGCTGCTCGATCCCCACCCGGTGGGAGCCTTCGCCGCGGTTGCCGCCGGGGTGGCGGCCGGTCGCCTGCTCGATGGCAAACGGGACTTTGTGCCGGAGGTGCTCGACGTCCTCCTCAACAACCAGGCGCCCGACGCCCTGGTCGCCGAGGTGCGCCGGGCCCCGGTCTGGGCCCGCTCGGGGACCCCGCCGGCCGGCCCGGAGGCCGAATTGGGCATGGTCCTCTGGGCCCTGCATCATTTTGGGCCGGGCCCAGAGGTCGTGCAGGCGCTGGAGCCACTCAGCCCGCTGGGGCGGTTGATCGGCTTGGCGCTCCTGGGGGCCCGCCATGGCCCGGCGCTGCTAGCCCGGGAGGGTCACCGAGCAGGTGGTCTCGAATCCTCCCCGCACGTTGTAGAGGGTCCGAACGGTTAGCCGCTTGGGCGCCAGGACCTTGAAAAGATCCTCGGCGATCCGGGCCGTGGCATGCTCCTGGAAAATCCCGACCATTCGAAAGCTGATGACGTAGTACTTGAGGCTCTTGAGCTCGATGCAGTGAGCGGCCGGCGTATAAACAATGGTCAACGTGGCGAAGTCAGGCAGGCCGCTGTAGGGGCACACCGCGCTGAATTCATTGGTTTCCGTAATGATTTCTTGATCCGGTCCCTGGTACCCGAACGTCTCGAGCACCGCGACGTCGATGTGTTCAGGGCCCACGAACGGGATCGTTCGTCCTTCGGCAGTTGCCATAGCTCCTCCAGTTCGAGGGAATCTAGTCGGCCCGGTGTAGCCGGGAACCCAATCCGGGAGTAGCATCTGGGCATGTTCCCATTCCTTGCGATCGTCCTGACCTTCGCCCCGCCGGCCGACACGGTCGATCTGACTCCCGGCCTGGTCATTACTAGGAGCGTCGTCGTTCGGCCGGCACCCTACCGGCTCCAGCCGGTGGCCCCGGATTCCGCGGTCATTCGGATCCAGGGTGATGGGATCGAGGTCAATTTTGCCGGCTCGATGCTGATCGGGCAGCCGTATGCCGCCGATCCGGACCGAGCCCAGGGCATCGGCGTGCTGATCGAGGGCGGGCGGAACATCACCCTCCGCGGCGCCAACATCCGCGGCTATAAGATCGGCGTCCTGGCCCGAGGGGTAACCGGGCTGACGTTGCTGGATAACGACGTCAGCTACAACTGGAAACCCCGGCTCTGGAGCGGAATCGGCCACGAAAGCCTGGCCGACTGGCTCTCGTTTCACCACAACGAAAAAGACGAGTGGCTCCGGTACGGAGCCGGGATCTACCTCGCCGATGTCCAGGGTGGTGAGATTCGCGGCAACGTCGCGATCCAAGGCATGAACGGCCTTCTCGTGGTCCGGTCCAGCAAACTCGAGATCTGGAACAACAACTTCTCCTACCTCTCCGGGCTCGGCATCGGACTGTACCGCGCCAGCGACAACCGGATCATGCACAATCGGGTCGATTACGCGATCCGCGGGTACCGCGACGGGATCTACCATCGGGGCCAGGACTCCGCGGCGCTCCTCCTCTACGAGCAGAGCGCCCGCAACATCGTCGCCTACAACTCGATGACCCACTCCGGAGACGGGCTCTTCCTCTGGGCCGGTCAGTCGACCATGGACACGGGGCAGGGAGGGGCCAACGACAATCTCATCTTCGGCAACGATTTCAGTTTTGCCGCGACCAACGGGATCGAGGTCACCTTCAGCCGGAACCGGATCATCGGCAACGTGGTCGAAGGGGCGCAGTACGGGATCTGGGGCGGCTATAGCTACGGGTCGGAGATCCGGAACAACCGGTTCAAGAACAACGTCACCGGGATCGCCATCGAGCACGGGCAGGACAACAAACTCTTGGCCAACGATTTCGAAGCCGATCAGACCGCCGTCCGGCTCTGGTGGAACGCGATCGAACCGTCCGATTGGGGCTACCCCAGGAGCCGGGACACCAAGAGCCGGACCTATACCATCAATGACAACCGATTTCTCGGCAACCAGGTGGCCTTGGCCCTCGAGAACACCCAGAAGGCCGTGCTCCTCCGAAACAAATACTTCGGGGTCGATACCCTGTTCCGCACCAAGGGAGACACCACCGGTTTCCGCCGGGACGCCCGCCGGAGCGGGATGGCCGCGTTGCCGCTGGCGCCGTGGCGTCCCAACCCGCGGGATCCGGCGGCCCCACCTCCGAAGGACAAGGCCTCCGACCCGTTCTCGCTCGATGCCAGAGGGCGGGGCCGGGCCGGCATCTTGATCGACGAGTGGGGTCCCTACGACGGGCGAGCCCCGAAGGCCTGGCCGGTTCGCGACGCCGACAGTGCCGTCATTCGAGGCCCGGTGGCGTACCGGATCATCGGTCCGGCCGGAATCTGGCACCTGGTGGCCGCCCGGGGTGCCCTCGTGAACCGGACGATGGGAAAAGTCGGTGACACATTGCTGGTGACGCCTATGGCCGGCCCCGTCATCGATATAGACATCGAATTGGAACATCAAGGCGACGCCGTCGTCAGTTCGGACGGAGCGCTAGGGCGCGCGGGCGACCCTTACCGGTTCCACCTCCGCCGATCGTCAGCGCCGATCGACTGGAAGGTCCAGGCATTTGCCTGGGACAGCTTCACCGACCCGCGCAAATCCGGCGACGGCCATCGGGCCGCGTTCGCGAAGCCTCCCCTCGCTACCCGGCGCGACTCGGTGCTCGACTACGTCTGGTCGCATCCGACCCTCGCCGGCTTTCCCGACCGGCAGTTTCTCGCTGCGGCGGAAGGTACGGTCGACCTCCCGAAGAACGCGGAGTACGATCTCTTCACCATCAGCGACGACGGCATCCGGGTTTGGATCGACGACAAGCTGGCCCTCGACAACTGGACCCCTCACGAGTCAACCGTGGATCGCGCCGACCTCAAACCCGGCAAACACCGCCTCCGGGTCGAGTACTACCAAGTGGACGGCTGGGTCGAACTCCGAGTCGAGGTCAAACCCCGCCGCCGCCCCTAGCCCCCTCCCATCCCGCGATCCCCTGCTCGAGCCATACGTGTTGGTTGCCGATCACGTCCTGGGCCACTTGATAGGCCCGGTCGTCCTCGTTTCCAAAAATCTCCTCGAACTTCACCACCACGCGCCACGCCGCCTGACGGCAGAACAGATCGGCCAGTTCGACCGGGGCCCGGTTCGACGGATCCTTCTTCACCATCATCTGCGCCTTCGACACCGTGGCGCTCATCGCGAACAGCTCGGCGCCGATCTCGACCATCCGAAACAACACGGCCTGCTTCTTCTCGAGCCGCGGGCCGAAACGAATCATGGCGTGGAACAGGTTGCGGGCCAGACGGCGAGATGACCGGTTCACGAACCGGAGATGCTTGGCCAAGACCCCGAACTCCGCGTACCGAGGCCACATGCTCCAGCCGAAGTACTGGCTCGGATACCACCAGGCATAGAACAGGCCGGCCTTGACGAGCGACCCGATCTTCTCACTGACGGACGACCGCGGGTCAATCAGCTTGCCGGCCACTTTGAGATGGGTGTCCACTGCTTCGCGGGCAATG
>JAYTTT010000042.1:0-2986 GCA_043744895.1 Gemmatimonadota bacterium
AGATTCTCCCCAATGAAATAAAGAATCTGCGCTCGCAAATGGGCCGTACTCGACGCCCACTTCCCCGCCGCCCCCCGCGCCGCCTCGACCGCGTTCCGAAGGTCCTTTCGATTGCCCAGTCCGACCTCCCCACCGGCCACCGACAGGCTGTACCCAGAATCAGGCCGGACCTGCTTGCCGCCAACGTAGTGTTTGTAGGTTCTCGGCACTCGGCGCTCGGCACTCGGCACTCGCTCGGCACTCGGCCCCGGCTGCGCAGCCGAGCGCCGAGGGCCGAGGGCCGAGGGCCGAGCAACGTACTCATAGAGGCCCTCCCTGCCGCCCTCCCGCCCGAAACCGCTTTCCCGGTAGCCGCCGAAGCCGCTGGCGGCGTCGAAGACGTTGGTGCAGTTGACCCAGACGGTGCCGGCTTTGATTTGCGGGGCGATGTCGAGGGCGGTGTTGACGTTTTCCGTCCAGATGCTGGCGGCGAGGCCGAAGCGGGTGTTGTTGGCGAGCTCAACCGATTCGGCGGGGGTCCGGAAGGTCATGGCGACGACGACGGGGCCGAAGATTTCCACTTGGGCAATCGTCGACGCGGGGGCCACGTCGGTAAACAGGGTTGGCGGGTAAAAAAGGCCCTCGGTGGGGCAGTCCCAGCTTGGTTGCCAGAGGGTGGCGCCCTCCTTGATGCCCTGCTCGACCAGGGAACGGATCCGTTCCAATTGGATTGGGGCGACGATGGCGCCGATGTCGATGGCTTTGTCGAGCGGGTCGCCGATCCGGAGGGTTTCCATCCGGGCCCGCAGTTTGTCGTAGAGCTGGTTGGCGACCGGTTCCTGCACCAGAATCCGGGAGCCGGCGCAGCAGACCTGACCTTGATTGAACCAGATCGCGTCGACCACGCCCTCCACCACGCTGTCGAGGTCGGCATCGTCGAACACGATGAACGGCGATTTCCCGCCCAGCTCGAGGGAAAGCTTCTTGCCGCTGCCGGCCGTGGCGACCCGGATGATCCGGCCGACCTCGGTTGAGCCGGTGAAGGCGATCTTATCGACATCGGCGTGGGCGACGAGGGCCTCGCCGGTTCGGCCGTCGCCGGTCACGATGTTGACGACACCGGGGGGCAACCCGGCCGCGGTACCGATCTCGCCAAACAGCAGCGCCGTGAGCGGCGTGAACTCGGCCGGCTTCAGCACCACCGTGTTCCCCATGGCCAAGGCAGGGGCAATCTTCCAGGCCAGCATCAGCAGCGGGAAGTTCCACGGAATGATCTGCCCGACCACCCCAACCGGCCCATAGCCGGGGAGTTCAGTGGCCATCAGTTCGGCCCACCCGGCGTGGTGGTAGAAGTGGCGCGCCACGAGCGGAATGTCGATGTCGCGCGATTCCCGGATCGGCTTGCCGTTGTCGAGGCTTTCGAGGACGGCCAGGAGCCGGCTCTGTTTCTGGAGTTGGCGGGCCAGGGCGTAGAGGTAGGTGGCGCGGCCGTGACCACCTAACGCCGCCCAGCCGGGCTGGGCCGCCCGCGCCGCGGCCACGGCGGCATCGACGTCGGCCACGGTGCCTTGGGAGACGTCGGCCAGCCGGGCCCCAGTGGCCGGGTTGGTCGTCGGGAAGGTCTCGGCCCCGACTGCCGCGAATTGGCCGTCGATGAAATGACCGAACCGTCGGCCGAAGCGGTCGAGCCACGCGGTGGCCATGGCGGGAGACTCGGGGGCATTGCCCCAGGCCATTGAGTGGAATTCGGCTCTCGGCACTCGGCGCTCGGCTCTCGGCTAGGGGAGGGGGTGGCGGTGGACGGCGGAGTAGCGGCCGGTGGCGTGGAACTCGAGTTGGCGCTCGATGTCGGTCAGGAGAGTGCTGGCGCCGAACCGGAACAGATCGGGACGGAGGTAGCGGTCACCGAGTTCTTCCTTGATCAGGGCCAGCCAATCGAGGGATTCCTTGGCTTTTCGGATTCCGCCGGCTGGTTTGAATCCGATCAGGTGCCCGGTGCGTTCGCGGTAGGCCCGAATGGCGCGGGACATGACCAAGCCGACCGGCAAGGTGGCGTTGACGGGTTCTTTGCCGGTTGAGGTCTTGATGAAATCGGCGCCCGCCATCATGCAGACCAGGCTGGCTCGATAGACGTCCCTCAGGGTGCCCAGCTCGCCGGTGGCCAGGATGGTTTTCAGGTGGGCGTCGCCGCAGGCGTCCCGAAAGGCGCGGACCTCGTCGTAGAGGGCGGACCAATCGCCGCGGAGGACATGGCCCCGGGTGATGACGATGTCGATTTCACGGGCGCCGGCGCTGACCGACGCCCTGATTTCCTGGACCCGTTGGGCCAACGGCGACAGGCCGGCCGGAAAACCGGCCGACACCGCGGCAACCGGAATGCCGCTCCCTTCGAGCGCTCGGACGGCGGCCTCGACGAAGACGTGATAGACGCACACCGCCGCCACCTGGATCTGATCATCGGCGAAGCCGAACGCCGTAAGCAGGTCGCCGCGCACCGGACGGCGGGCTTTGGCACAGAGCCGCTCCACCCGGCGGACCGTGTCGTCACCCGAGAGGGTCGTCAGATCGATCAGGGTCACGGCCCGAAGCAGCCAGCCGATTTGCCAGTCTCTCTTGACGGTCCGGCGTTTGGTCAGGGTGTCGGTCCGGCGTTCGACGGCGCTTCGGTTGACCCGGGCATCGCGGACCCAGTCGAGTTCGAGCGGCATGCCCGGGTTCCGCTCCGGGTGCCCGTCGGGAGCCGGCTCCGGCCTCGGCCGGGCGGGCATCGGCTGGTATTTGATCGGATTTCTCGTCGCCATCGTCCCCTCACGTTATCCCGGCAACTGGTGGGCCACCCGCGCGGCAATCAGCTCGGGGTTCCGGAACATCAGCACGAGCACCATCCCGGCCACGAACCCGCCCGTGTGGGCCCAGAACGCCACCCCGCCCGACTCGGCCTGCAACGCGGGAATGCCCCCGACGATCTGCAGCAGGAACCAATAGCCGAGCATCGCGATGGCCGGCA
>JAYTTT010000043.1:0-38722 GCA_043744895.1 Gemmatimonadota bacterium
GAGCCCCAGTCGTCCCCGGACCGCTATCGATTGACTTGGGGCGGTGGCGGCCCAACCCATCGTACCGACAGTCCGAGGGACATCATCCCGTCGGCTGTCCGCGGGAAGATCGAAAAGCGGTACTCGAGGCCGGAAGGACAGTTCGTTCTCCTCGTCTATTCGGTTGATACGGTGCTGATGCCGAATGACCCTGATCTAGTTGAGGGCGCTCGACTCCTATCGGGGGTGCCAGAGGCCTTTGACGAAGCTTGGTACTTCCACGTGGCTGCCAGTCACGATATCGGGCATGCCGTTCGGTTCTTCCCTTTTGATGAAGCTGAGCAACCGGGGTGATGGGTAACAGAGTAAACCGGGATGATAGGTGACACTTCGTGAGGGTGGGGGGACGTCCGCACGGATCAATCCCGGATGACCATGTCGCGTTCGTCGACCTTCGCCAGCAGCACCGTCCCGAAGTGGATCGACCAGATGCCATCGTCGGTTTCTTCGAGACCGAGGTGATGTTGTTGGAGTGCATTGGCGATGAAGAGGAGCTTGTGCTTGAGTCGGAACGTGCCGGCGTTGGTCACCCGCTTGACCAGGAAGTGCCCCGGATATTCGAGCGGTGGGAGGTGTTCGGGAAAGGGGCACGGTGAGGCGGTGTACTGCGAGCTGGGCGTCTGACCGCCGAGATACTCATGGGGCCGTTCGTCGTTGTACAGCGCCCGGAAGCGATTGAAGGCGCGTTGCTGCGCGGGGCAGTCCGCCCGCGGCGGGCGGCAGGCCCCGGCTTTCAGGATCCGGTGCATCCGTTCGTGGGCCCCGTTCTCCTGGGGCGAGGCGGGATGAATGCGCTGATGCTGGATGCCGAGCCGCATCCACCAGACGTTCAGCTGCGAGAGGCCATGGATGCCACAGGAGGCGAACGGGACCCCGTTGTCCGTTCGCATTGCGCGCGGCAGACCGAACTCCCGGAAGGTGCGCTCGAAGACCGGGCGGGCGCCCCGGCCCTTGATGCTCGGCAGCCCCCGGCACGCCAGCAGATAGCGGGTGTGTTGATCGCTGATCGTGAGCGGATAGCACCACACGCCGTCGCGCGTGGGGAACTGTCCCTTGAAGTCGGTGGTCCAGAGATCATTCGGCGCGGCGGTGGTCGGCGGGACGACGCCGGGATGCTGATGGGGTCGGCGCCGACGGCGGGCCGTCACCAACCCCTCCCGGGCGAGCAGGTCTCCGGCCGTGCTCACGGCCGGCCATGCGGCCTCGGCAATGTCGGGGTGTCGCGGGGCGAGCCAGTCCAGCAGCTTGCCGGGCCCCCAATCGGGGTGGCGGCGCCGCGCGGCACACACCAGGTCGGCGATGGCCGGCGGAATGCGATGCGGACAGTGGTGCGGGCCATGACTTCGATCCTGGAGGCCGCGCCGGCCGTCCTCATGATAGCGCAGGCGCACGAAGTAGCATTTCGAATGCCCAATCATCATCGAACTGGCACGTTGCAGATCGGCGCGCTGTTTGCCGCGCTCTGCCTATCACAGATGGCGTCTGCGCAAACCACGTATCCCGGACCGCAGCTGTCGCTGGTGAAGATCGCCGACGGCATATATGCAACGTCCTTTCCGGATCTCACCGACGCCTCGATGAACGGCAATGGCGTGGTCATCGTAAACGAATCCGATGTGCTCGTTGTCGATACCCAGGATACGCCGGAGGCTGCTCGACGCGTGATCGCCGGAATCCGACAAATCACGCGGAACCCCGTGCGGTATGTCATCAATACCCACTGGCACGGCGATCACCATTTCGGAAACATGGTGTACCGCGACTCGTTTCCGGGCGTAGAGTTCATCTCGCATCCGAACAGCCGAGAAGACACAGATAAGGAAATGGTTCCTATCCTGCGAGCCCTGGTAGACACCGGACTCGCCAATCAAGTCGCGCCGCTCGAGCGCACACTCGCGGCCGGCAAGGCCGCAGACGGCGGCCCACTCTCCCCAGCCGCACGCGCCTACTACGAGAAGAACATCTCGCTCTACCGATGGTTGAACGAGCAGCTGCGCCGCGTCACGACCGTCACTGCAGGGCTGACGGTCGCCGACTCGCTCGTGTTCGTGAGAGGTGACCGCCGAATTATCGTTCGGTACCTCGGGCGCGGTAACACGCGCGGCGACCTCACGGTTTGGCTGCCAAAAGAGCGCATGCTGGTCACCGGCGACCTCCTCGTGAATCCGATACCGTACGGGTTCGGGTCGTTCCTGGGCGAGTGGATTTCGGTTCTCGACAAACTGAGAGCGACGGACGCCCAAACAATCGTGCCGGGACATGGGCCGATCGAACACGACTTTCGCTATCTCGCGATGATGCGAGCGTTGCTTGAATCGACCTTATCCCAGACGCGCGCGGCCGCCGCGAAGGGACTGGATCTCGAAGCAACCAGATCGGCTGTCAACCTCGACTCGCTGCGCTCCCGATTCACCGAAGGAAAGGCAGGCTTGGTTCCTGCATTCGACGCTAACTTCACCGCGCCGGCGGTCGAACGCGCTTGGCTCGAAGCCACGGGGCGAATCGATCGCAAGCCGTGATTGCGCCGCGCCGCCGGGCTCTATCTTGAGGGAGCGTCGCTCGTGCCGCGCCGGCTTTCCATTCTGATGGCGGGCAGCAGAGCGTTGACCGTTAGGAGGCGCTCGACTCCGGGGTTGGCCCCGCCTTGAGGAGCTCCCAAAACGCGCGGGGTGCCACAATCGGCAGCGGCGCTCCGGCCGCAATGCTGAGCAGGTCGCGGTCGCCAGACACCAGGACCGTGGCGCCACCGGCGATGGCCTCGGCAACCACCAGTCGGTCCGATGGATCCCGAACCTCCAGTCCGATCCGCGGCGCATCGCGGACCACGTCAGCCTCGCGGCGTAGAAACGACTCCGTTTCGTCCACCAAGCTGGGGGCCATTCGCAGCTTCCGACTCAAGGTGCGCCGGAGTTCGCCGAGCACGGTCTCACCAACCACGAGTTGATGATCGGCGAGCACCGCCTGGAAGACGTCCGCGCAGAGGCCGCGTGCCGCGAAGGCGCTGACCAACACGTTGGTATCGAGAAAAACCCTCAAGAGACGTCCCGAAAGACGTCCTCATCGGTCAGGTAGCCGGCCGCCTCGGCAAAGGGGAGGATCCGGCGCCGCAGATCCTGGAACTGCGTCAGGGCCAACTGGCGCCGCACCGCGTCGCGCACGATGTCGCTCCGGGTCCGGCCGCTGCGTTTGGCGGCGCGTGCCAACTGGCGCTCCAGCTCCCGGTCCAAGCGGATGGTCAGGGCAGAGGTCTTCATGTCGTGCATTGTAATGCAGGCCGTGCCTCCTAACAAGTGCTGAGCCTGTGAATGAGCCTGTGAAAACTGGCAGTTCGCGGCCGCCCTTCGACCGCGGACCACGCGGGCGGCCCCTCGGCGGCTCGCGAGACGAAACAGGGCAACGGGGAGCTTCGCGAACGCTAAGCTTACGGCCGAGCATCGCAAACCGGAGTTGTCCGATTGGTCTTCGCATACCGGATGATCGCCCGATCGACGGTGACCAGGGGGGCACTGTGGAGCTTCGCGGCGGCGACAATGATCCGATCGGCTGGATCACCGGCCATCTCCGTCAAGCGGGTACTGGTCACCAGCGTTTGGCGATCGACCGCCAAGTACCGGATCCCCGACACGTGGGCGGCTCGCTCGACCCACGCCTCGATCGGCATTGTCAGGACGAGGCGACCTGCCGCCTCTTTCTGGGCCACCTCCCAGAATGACATGTCGCTGACGAACAGCCGACCCAATTGCGCGGCGCGATCGAGCAGCGGCGGGAGCTTCGGCGTACAGCGGCCCATGGAACCGTCGAGCATCCACACCCAGATGTGGGTATCGAGTACCAGGGGCCCGTCGTACTGCGGGCGGCCCGCGGGGCGCCAGACGAGATCAGTCACGATCAAGCGGGTCGGCAACGGAGGGCCAGGACGTCGGGTCGACGGTTACCAGGTCCGACGACACGACGCTGCCGGCCAGCGCCCCAATCGGACTCGGCACCAAGCTCGCGACCGGGCTGAGGCACGCCACCGGGCGACCATGCTTAGTGATGATGACCGACGTTCGTTCCCGGTTGACGGTGTCCATGATCTCAAGACAGCGGGCCTTGAACGCCCCCGCCGCGATTTGATCGGCGGGAGCACGACGATGGTGGGTGCGGACTCGGGCCACGAGAAACTCCTGGATGGTATAGTCACACAATAATGACCATAAAACCTGGAGACAAGCACTTGGGCTAAGTCTGGGGAACCGTCATTTCGGGTCGGACCAGGTTGGTGCCGTCAGCCCGGGTTCGGATAAGCGCGGCTGCCCGGGATGGCCGCCTGAACCGCGACGCTTCGAACCGAACCGTGCACCAGGCCGTCGACGGCGCCGCCACGAAGTTGACCAAGCTGATCGATCATACCCTCGGGCGCCGGCGCGAGCTGGAAAGCCGCCGGACCGACCCCGCTTCCGAGGAGCTGGCGCTCCCCGAGTCATAACGGGTCCTCGGGTGGAGCCATGACGCGCCGGTACTGGTCGCGGTATACGGCACCCCTTTCTTCTGCCACGGATCGAATGTGGTGGCCGGACGCTGATTCCCAACCCCATACACCGGGATCGACGGCGCGGAGTCAGCCACCACGCGACCGGACTGGGCATCGTAGACGAAGGTGTGGGCCTTGCCGCGTCGGTCGGTCACCGTTTGCAGCCGCTGGGCCCCGTCATAGCCGAACTGGGTCTTCAGGTTGTCGGGGTCCTGGATCGAGTTGAGCACGCGGGTGCCCGCAGCCACGTCGATCGTGGTGGTTCGGGATCCCGGATCAACGATGCTGGTGAGACCGTTCGCACCATAGTTGAGCGTAATGACCTTGCCAGCGGGGTCGGTCAGCTTCCAGATCCGGTTGCTCCGTCGTAGGTCACCGACGTCGTGTTGCCGAACCGATCGGCAATCGAGGTCATCCGCCCGGTGCTGGCGAACGTTACCATTGTGGAGTCGGGATAGGCCCGAATCCAAGTTCCGCCGCTCGCCTTCATGGTGCTGAAGTCGCCGTCCGGGGCCACATAGGCCGCGGCGACCCGTGTTGTACATGAAGTAGGTGGCGCTGCCGTCGCCCTCCTTTACCAGGATTCCCTTGCCGACCGTGACAATCGCCCGCTGGACGCCGGCAACCGTCCATCCACGGGCGATGGCACTGCTATCCTCGTCAATGTGATGGTACTTCGGCTGGCGGGACATAAAAGTCCACTGAGGGCCAAAGCCGACCAATGGCATTGACCTCGTCGGCCGACAATCGGACGACGAGATCGATGTCCAACGTCATCCGCGGGTACCCGTAGATAACGGCCGCCAAGCCGCCCGTCACCATATACTCGATTCCGGATCGGTTGAGCGGGGCAGCGAAGAGCGAGACGAGGCTAGGAAGTTCGGTCACGGAGGAGCTCACGGACACCGGCGGCCACCGCAACCTCGGACCACTCGGGATGGCGGGCCCGGACCCCTGCCGCGGTGGCGTGCCAGACCTGGAGCCAGAGCGAGTGGGCAACCCGGACCCGCTGGTCCGCCGACATCTGGCGAACCCGTTCGACTTCAGCTTGGGACGGCGACATGGCTCCAAACTGAGGCCTTGCTTCCGTTGCAGCAAGGCCGAAGTTTCAAAGGCGCGACTAAACCCGGGGAGTGGACATCCACCGGGCACCCTACGCACAATCTTGGAGCTCCCGCCGTGAACCGACCTTCCCTCGTGCTGGCCACTGCTATCCTGGCAACCACCCGCGCCGCCGCCCAAACCCCGGTCGCGCTGACCAAGGCCGATGCTGCGTTCCCCGACCCCTTCACTCGAATCACCAGCGTTCGGGAGTTGCCCAGCGGCAAGGTGATCGTCTCGGACATCCAGGATAAGACCGTTCAGATGCTTGACTTCGCCTCGGGCCAGGCCACCAAGGTTGGACGCGAAGGCCAAGGCCCCGGCGAGTACGCGCTCCCCGCCGGACTGTTCGGGATGCCGAACGGCGAAACCTGGGTCAACGATCTGCTCGGGCGGCGATTCCTGGTACTCGACGCCAACGGCAAGCCGACCAAGACCGTCCCGCTGCCCACAACCGGCGGGGGTGGCCCCGGCGGATTCGTCGTCGGCCTCCTCAACGGAGCCTCCGACCAGAGCGGCCGAATCTACTTTCAAGCCCCGCCATTCAACTCGGCGAGCCCGGACGGGAAGTCACCCGACTCGCTCGCCATTTTGCGGTGGGACGGTGCCAAATCGGCCCTCGATACCGCCGCCTGGTTGATCGGACCAAAGGGCAGCTTCAGCGCCTCGGGCGCCGGGGGCTCACGCCAGTTTCGGGTCACGATGGGAGGCGGGAAAGTGTTCGCGCCCCAAGAAGCGTGGGGCGTCGCGGCCGATGGTGCGATCGCGCGGGTCCTGCCCAGCCCGTATCAGGTGCTGTGGTACGGGCCGAACTCCACCAAGGCCAGGGCCGGCCCGGCCCAAGCCTATACCCCAATGAAAGTGAGCGACCAGGACAAGCAGGACGTCATCGAGTCCCGGAAGCGCAATCGGCCGACCATGGTCATGATCGGAGGGCCCGGCGGCGGGGGACGGCCCGGCGGCACCGGCAACTTTCAGATGCCCGACCCCGAGTTCGAGGAAACCAAACCGCCGTTTACGGGAACCAATCCGGTGCTGGTGACACCCGAGGGAGAGGTCTGGGTGGCCCGAACCCGGCCGGCGAGCGACAAGACTCCGACCTACGACATATTCGACCGGGCGGGCAAACTGGTCCGGCGAGTGAGCCTGAACCCGAAGAGCGCCATCATCGGGTTCGGCAAGGGCACCGCCTACGTCATCCGAACCGACGACGAGGAACTCCAGTATTTGGAGCGCCATCGGCGTTAGGCGTCAGGGAATCGGCCCACTCGCGCCGTACCGGCGGAACCACTCCATCATGTAGATCTGGGTTCGCATCCAGTTCGACGGCTTCGACCCGGTGCCGTGGTACTCACCCTCGAACCGGACCATTGTCGTCGGCACGCCCAACACTTTGAGAGCCGCGAAGTACTCCTCGGTCTGGCCCATTGGGGTTCTGAGATCGAGCTCCCCCGTCATCAGCAGGGTCGGGGTCTTGACCTTGCCGACATGGAAGATGGTGCTGTGCTCGAGCCACGGCTTGGGATCTTCCCAGTACGGTTTGTCGAACCAGTTGAAGCCGAACAGGGGAATGTCACTGGTGCCCGCGAAGCTCATCCAGTTGGTGACCGGGCAGCGCACCGCCGCCGCCGCAAACCGGTCGGTGTGGGCAATGACCCAACTCGACAACACCCCGCCGCCGCTGCACCCGGTCACGTACATCTGCTTGGTATCGATGTACCCGCGACCGATGACCGTATCGACGCCCGCCATCAGGTCGTCGTAGTCGACCCCCGGATACGCTTTGTCGATCGCGTTGCCGAAGTCGGTCCCGTACCCGGTGCTGCCCCGCGGATTCGTGTACAAAGTCACGAACCCGTTGGCGGCGAAGTTCTGGTACATCGGGTTGAATCCGACATTGTACATCCCGTGGGGTCCGCCGTGGATCTCCAAGATCAGCGGCCATTTCTTATCGGGCGTAAACGCCGGCGGCTTCACGACCCACCCCTGAACCCGGGTGCCGTCACCCGACCGGTACCAGATCTCCTCGACCTCTCCAAGCTTGGTCCCGCTCAACAGGTCGGTATTCACCTGGGTCAGCTGGACGATTTGCGAGGGCTTCTTGAGGTCGATTTTCACCACGTCGGGCGGGGCATAGAAATGAGTCCGGACCGCTACCGCCGTGCCCTTCTTCGACACCGAGGGCGCGGTCAGCATGTGGATCCCAGTGGTCAGCTGACGAATCGGCCCGGTGCTCGGGGCCAGATAGAGGTTGGAAGCCCCCTTGTCATCGGCGACGAAGTAGAGGCCGCTGTTATCAGGAGCCCAGGTCAGCTGCGACGGGGTCCGGTCAAAACCCTGACTTCGGAGCGTGGCCGCGCCGCCGCCCCCGGGCATCGTGTAGAGATCGGAGACCCGATAGGTCTGTTTGGTGAACGGAAAGCCGAGGAACGCAATGGTCCGTCCGTCGGGCGACACGGCCGGGTTGGTCCAAAAGCCTTTGGTCGGCGTCAACCGCCGACGCGTTAGGCCATTGAGGTCGATCGCGTAGATATTGGAGACTTGCCGCTGGCGATCCGCGTCGGGATCGTCGTTGCCCTCGACCACGATACTCCGGCCATCAGGCATCCAATCCCAGCCCACCGCCCCCGGCAACCCAATCCCCCTCGACCCGACATTCCACGCCCCACTCGTGATCTGCCGAGGGGTGCCCCCCGTGGACGGCACCACGAACAAATGCGTGTAGCCATCGACCAACCAGCCCCGGCCATCGGCGCGAGAATGGAGCTTATCGACGACCCGCGGGGCCCGGGTCCAGGTGGCGCCGGCCGGCGGCGCAGGCAGCCTAACGTTCCATTCGGGCGCCGACGGCACCACCATCGCAAACCCGATCGACCGCCCATCCGGCGCCCACCTGACATCGGCCGGCGCCTGGTCAACCCGCGTCACCTGGGAAACCGCCCCTTCGGCGTCCATATAACGGACGAAGATCTGATTCCCGCCCGGTTCCCCCGGCGCCAGAAACGCAATCCGGGTCCCATCCGGCGACCACACCGGATCCGAGCCCTTGACAAGAGACCGAAGATTCGACCCATCGGCGTTCATGACCCACAAGCTGGTCTCCCAGCTGTCCTTCATCCGGTCAACCGCCCGCCGCCCAAGCACGACGACATTGCCATCCGGAGAAATCCGCGGCGCTTGAACCGTCTCATAGTCGAGATACCGCTCGACCTGAAACAAAGTATCGGTCGGCCGAACCTGCCCGGCCACCGAACCGGGAACCAGACTGATCAAGAGAACAAACGGAAGGCGCATCGATACCCCGGCAAGATGGCGAAGCTATGACGTTAGCCCACCTCCGCGGTCCCCGCCACTCCCGCCGAGCGCCGAGCGCCGAGTGCCGAGAGCCTAGCCAACCGTCAACACCCCGGTGGTCGCATCAAAACTCGCCGCGATCCGCTTCAGGTCGCCGGTCCGAAGACCCCCCGTCCATTTGCCCGTGAGACTGTACTGCGCCCCGTGATTCGGGCACCGGAATCCGCCCCCCGACACATTGACCTGGGTCCCTCGGTGGGTACACCGCCGGTTGAAGACGTCGAACGCTTCCTGGCCGGTCCGAACAATGGCCAACGGGACCGACCCACCACTGGCGAACGCAACTCCCCCGACGGCGGCCAGGGTCGGAAACTTGGAAACCGTCACCAGCACCACGCCGGTCGTGGGATCGACCCCTAACGTGCCGCCCAGGACTCCATCGCCGCATCCGACCAAGAAAGCGCCCAGTGCGGCGGCAGACGAGCGTTCCAGAAACGCCCGCCTCGAAACCCCGGCACTTTGGCAGGCATCTTCGCAGTCGCACATCGGCTACCTACACTTTGGCAACGGCGGCCGACCACGCCGCCTGGTCCTTGTCGCTCTCGAACACGTGGTCAACGTCAACCACGACCGTGTTCCCGTCCCGATGGATCGGGAGCCGGTCCATGTTGCGAGTGGCCCGGCCGGAGATAAAGGTCCCATCCGGCTGGTACCGCGACTTGTGCTTGGGACATTGAAACCGGCCCTCGTCGTCGAGCCAACGGAGCGCCGTGTTCTGGTGAGGGCAGGAAAGGGCAAAGGCATAGACCGACCCTTGATGCCGGGCCAAAATGACTTCGTGCTGTTTGTCGATCAGGACCCCGTCAGTCGGCGGGATCGGGTAACTCACCCCACTGCGGCCAGCCGACCTCCGGCCGACGATCGCACCGATCGGCAACGCCACGGCGGTCCGCCCGGGAATGCCGAGGGCCAGGGCCACTCCGGCGGCCCACCCCGCCGCCTGTCGAAGGAAGTCCCGCCGGTCGCCTAACGAATCGCACCCGTCGCACTGCTTGGTCATGAACGGTTCACCTTATGATTCTATTTCGTCAGCAGCATCATCGCCCAACTACCCACCGAAACACCCATCGACGCCAGCGCCACCGTTCGGTGAAGGTTCCGCTTCCCGCCATCCTCCTCGGCCTGGTTTGCAAGCGTAGTGCCTGCATAGGTAAATCCCGCGTTCGCCACCATGAAGAGCAGGCCATGAACAATCCGCCGGGTTCGGCCGGCCGGATCCTTTCGGCTGTCCCACAGGTTCCAGAGGCCGGTGATCGTGTTGAGGGTGAAAACCGTTGCAGTCGCGGTGGCAAAGGGGGCGTGCCAATCGCGGGCCCACTTCGGGGCGAGGTCCGCTTTCCGGACAATCTGGTCGCCGGTCAGGAACGATCCTGCAAACAATGGCAGCATCGTGAAGCTAAGGTATCGGTGGAACGTCAACCGCTTATTGTAGAAATCGCTGTATTCGATCGCTCGGGTCGGGCGCCGGGTCCGGAGGGTATCCTGGTGGCGGCCCCAGTCGACGGCCCCGTCGAGTCGCCTGGGCATCCCGGATTCTGCCACAGTGGTGGTCACCATGACCCGGGGCACGATCGTCGTCAGGGCCACGGCGGTTTGCAACAAGAGTCCCACAAGCATGGCGGGAACCGCTCCGGCTATTCGTTGACGAGCGTGAGGCCGAGGAGCACGGCGGAGAACCAGAGGACGAGACTGATCACCGCGTGCCGCCGGGTGCCCCGCCAGCTGCTCTCCCCCGTGCCGGTGCCGGTCTGCAGCGAGGTCTCATATCGTTTGATGAAGACCCCGTTCACGAGCAACACGAACACCACCGAAAGTTTCGCGACATAGACGCGGGACGACAGGAAATGTGCGAGATCGGCCGTCGAAAGCGCCATCCCACTGATCGCGGCGATTGCCAAGCCGGTCAGGACATCGCGATGGCTCTCGACCAGGAACCGGAGCCCGCCGTTCGAGCGATAGCCTTCGAGGCTCGGCGCCCGCAGCGCCACCAGATCCGCGGCCACCGCCCGCCCCCCGCCCCACACCAAGGCCGACACGTGAGCAAACGCCACGACGGTGGGTACCACTTTCGAGTCGCCATACATTTTGGCCCAGGGAGCAAAGAACGCGATCAGCCCTTCGACCATGACGACCCCCGTTTGGCAATGACGCCGGACTCCAACCGAGACACGGCGACCAAGCCGCTCCCCCTACTCGCGTGCCGGTGGGGAATCCGACAAATTACACCCCCTATGCGTATTCATCGATGGTTCATCTTGCTGGCCGTGTTGGCTCCGGCCGCCCATGGCCAGCCCGCCCTCGGCCGGATCTCGTTTCCGACCTCGGGCGCGCCCGCCGCCCAGCCGGAATTTATCCTCGGCGTCCTCCTGCTTCACAGCTTCCAATATGACGAGGCCGCCGAGGCATTCCGGGCGTCCCAGCGGCTCGACCCGGGGTTCGCCATGGCCTACTGGGGCGAGGCCCTGACCCACACGCACCAAGTGTGGAACCAGCAGGACCTGCCGGCGGCCCGGGCGGTGCTGGCCCGTCTTGGCCCAACCCCCGCGGCACGGCAGGCCCGGGCGCCAACCCAGCGGGAGCGAGACTACCTCGGCTCCGTCGAGTTGCTGTATGGTGACGGAACCAAGCCCGGCCGCGATACCCTGTACGCCAAGGCGCTCGAATCGCTGGTGGAGGCCAACCCCAACGATGACGAGGCCAAGGTGTTCTACTCGGTGGCCCTGCTCGGATTGAGCCAGGGAATCCGCAACATCCCCACCTATATGCGCGCGGGGGCCATCGCCCTCGACGTGTTTCGGCGAAACGATGACCACCCCGGCGCGGCCCACTTCGTCATTCACGCCTTCGACGACCCAGTTCACGCCCCGCTCGGGCTCAATGCCGCCCGCCGGTACTCGGTCATCGCGCCGGGCGCGGCCCATGCCCAGCACATGACGACTCACATCTTCCTGGCGTTAGGGATGTGGGAGGATGTCGTGAAGCAGAACGTCGTGGCCGCCGGACCCGCACCCGCCCGTTGGCGCCCCGGACACTACACCCAGTGGCTCCTCTACGGGTACCTCCAACAAGGACGCTTCGAAGACGCGAAACGCCTCCTCGGCGTGCTGGCGGCGAATACCACGAACCCGGGCGGCCGAGGCCAATTGGCCAACATCCGGGCCCGATATGTCCTCGAGACCGAGCGCTGGGACGGCCCGGAGGCCAAGGCCCTCCTGGCCGACTCCGCCGTGGCCGGCGAAGACGGCTACGACTATGCCTTCTTCGCCAGTGGCATGGCCGCCCTGGCCCGGGGAGACCGGGACGCGGCAGTGGAGCGCCTCGCCGGCATCGAACGCCGGCATCACGACCGGTTCCTGACCGCCAAGCCCGGCGATCCCGGATCCGTGGTCGTCCCGGTCATCCTGGCCTGGTCGCTTCGGGCCCGGATCCTCGCTCACGACGGTAAGGCGGCCGACGCCGTGTCCCTGCTGCAGCGAGCCACCGCACTCGAAGACGGAATGCCGGAAGAATTCGGCCCGCCGGCGGTCGTCGCGCCGAGCCACGAAACGTTAGGCAACCTCTACCTTGCAACCGGCCAGCCCGCACCGGCCGTCCGCCAATTCGAGCGGGCTCTCGAACTCGGGCCCGGCCGATCCCGCGCCTTGCTCGGCTTGGCCCGTGCGGCCGGTCTGGCCGGACCGGCCGATCTCGCTGCCCGAACCGCTACCGCACTCCGCCGGAACTGGGACCACGCCGACCCTGATGTCGCCACCCTCTTGAGCCATCCATGAAGACGCTCGACGCCGCGACCGTTCTGCTGCGGCCATCGTGGTCACGCCCCCCAGCCACCAGGGCCGGGTCTCAGGTTGACGACTATCACGGCACCATGGTCACCGACCCGTACCGGTGGCTCGAGGACGTCGATTCGCCCGAGACGCTGGCCTGGGTCGCCACCCAGAACCAGGTCACCTTCGACTATCTCCGGGCCCTCCCGGGTCGCGAGGCCCTCAAGAGCCGGCTGAGCGAACTTTACGACTACGAACGGTTCTCGGTCCCATACTATCGGGGCGGCCGGTATTTCTACGCCCGCAACAGCGGCCTGCAGAACCAAAGCGTCCTCTACGTCCAGGATCCGGACGGGGCCGCGCCGCGCGAGTTGCTCGATCCGAACCGCCTCTCGAGCGATGGGACCGTGGCCTTGGCCCTGACCGAGCCCAGTCCCGACGGGAACCTCTTGCTCTATGGGGTCGCCGCGAGCGGATCGGATTGGCAGGAGTTCAAGATCCGCCGGATAGCCGACGGCGTCGATCTGAGCGACCATCTTCGCTGGATCAAGTTTTCGGGCGGCGCGTGGACCAAGGACGGCAAGGGCTTCTTCTACTCGCGCTATCCTAAGCCCAGGACCGGCGAGGCCATGGTGGGCGAAAATCGGGACATGAAGGTCTACTACCATCGGATCGGGACCGTCCAGACCGACGATGTTCTGGTGTACGAGCGGCCCGATCAGCCCGACTGGGGCTTCGGCGTTCACGTCACCCACGATGGCCGGTATCTCGTGATGGCCGTCTGGGTCGGCACCGACACCCGGCAGCGAATTCATTACCTCGACCTCGTCGATCCGCTTCTGCCCAGGGTGACGGGCCCCGTGATCAGGCTCCTCGACCAGGCCGACGCAGCCTATGGCTTCATCGGAAACCAGGGGCCCTTGTTTCAGTTCCGGACCGACCGGGATGCCCCGCGCGGGCGCGTCATCACGATCGACACGGACGCACCCGGCGCCGAGATCCGGGAAACGATCCCGGAAGAGCCGGATGCCCTCGAGTCGGTCGCCCAAGTCGGCGGGCGCTTGGTTGCCACCTACCTCGTCGATGCGAAATCATCGGTGCGGGTCTTCGAATCGGATGGCCGGGCGGTTCGCGAGGTCACACTGCCCGGCATCGGGACCGCGGCCGGGATCAGCGGCGACCCCGACCGGCCGGAGATGTTCTACGCCTTCACGTCGTTCCTGTCGCCGGGAACGGTCTACCGTTATGACGTCGGCTCCGGCGTTTCCACGATCTTCCGGGCCCCGAAACTCACGTTCGATCCGGCGCGCTACACCACCGAGCAGGTCTTCTACCGGAGCAAGGACGGCACCCGGGTCCCCATGTTCATTACCCACCGTGCGGACCTCGAACGGAACGGAACGAACCCGACGATTCTCTACGCCTACGGCGGGTTCGACGTCAATTTGACGCCTGTGTTCAGTCCGGCGTTGATCGGCTGGCTCGAGCACGGCGGCGTCTACGCCCAGCCGAACCTTCGGGGCGGCGGCGAGTACGGCAAGGCCTGGCACGAAGCGGGGATGTTCGAGAAGAAGCAGAATGTCTTCGACGATTTCGTGGCGGCCGCCGAGCATCTCTTTCGGGAGCGCTATACCGGTTCGGATTATCTCGCCATCGAGGGCGGGTCGAACGGCGGGCTCCTCGTCGGGGCCACCATGACCCAGCATCCCGAGCTCGCGGCCGTGGCGTTTCCAGCAGTCGGCGTACTGGACATGCTCCGCTATCACAAGTTCACGATCGGATGGGCCTGGGTTTCCGAATACGGATCGGCCGATGATCCCAAGCACTATCCGGTCCTCAAGGCCTATTCGCCGCTCCACAACCTGAAGCCGGGAACCGACTATCCCGCCACGCTCATCACCACGGCGGATCACGACGACCGCGTCGTGCCGGGGCACTCTTTCAAGTTCGCGGCGGCCCTCCAAGCGGCGACGGCGTGGCAGCGGCCGGCCTACATTCGGATCGAGACGAAAGCGGGACATGGATTCGGCAGGCCGATCTCGAAAACGATCGAGGAGCGGGCCGATGTCTATGCGTTTGCCCTCGCCAACCTGGGCAAGCTCGGCCGCCCCGCACCTCGTTCGTAGCGCTACCCTTCCGCGGGAAGGAACGGCTCGTCCGCCCGAAGCGACGCCCGTAAGGCGGGCGAGGCATCCGGCGCCAGGAGGCGAGTATCCTCCCGTCGTCCCCAGGTTCCGTTCCGGCCATCGTAGGACTCGTAGAGAAAGTACGGGGCGAACGGGGCATCGGCCGAGATGTCGAGCGGCAGCGTGATCTCACGATCGCACGGCGTGCTCGGGGTCCGGGCTCCACCGCCCCAAGAGCAGAAGACGTGGCCCTCGGCCGCGTCAGCCGTGCCCTGGTTGGAGTGACGACACCCACCGCAGCGCCCGGCGGTCGCCGACGCCACGCACAACGTGCTCGACTTTTCTCGCCGAACCCCGGGAGGAGTTTCTTTCGGCAAGATCGGCTGCATCCGCCCGGGGTCTTCATCGAGCAGGAGCCCGTCCGCCTCGCTGTCATCGACGGATTCTTCGACCAGGAAGCGCTCGCCGCTCGGCCGAACGAGGACGTAGGTGTATGGGTTATTCGAGCCGTCATGGTGCGCGACGTCCTCCGAGAGGCGCCTGGCCAGCTCGCCGGCAAGCGCTTCCACGGCGGGTACCCGAGCCCGCTTGGAGTCGATGTACAATTCGACCCGCAGGCGAAACCCCATGACCGAGGCCAGTGCTTGCAGGCGAACGGCCGGATCAGCTTCCTCCATGAGCCCGCGAACCTCGGCCATCGGCAGACCGAGCGCTCCGGCCACCGCCTCACGCAAGCGGTCCCAGCCCGAAAACGAGCGGACGTAGAGGCTCAGCATGGTGCGCTCGGTCATCATCGCTCCAGGCGAGCGACGATTTCATGGTCGAGCAGGTCGGCAAACCTTACCTGTCGATCGGCGAAGGCCCGAAGTCGGCCCACGACGAGCCCGATCAGACCGACGTCCTTCCGAAAACCGCGGGAAAGGTGATTCTCGACGAGATCACGAAGGTCCGGCGGCGACGACGGGGTCCATTATTCCCCGTCCTCCGGGGCCCGGAACGCCACCTGGAAGGCCTCGGCCCGGAGGGTCGACAGCCGCTGCGATACCCCGCCGAACACTCGCGTGATGGGAGCCCGCTGCGATCGGTGATGCGCCAGGGCCCTGGCTTTCCGGGCTCGGGCCACCGGTGACAGTATCACCAGCAGGTCGACACCGGCAACTTGCGACAATGTCTCCGCACTCCCCCGCAGTTGCCACGGCATGACCGACGCCGTCCACAACAGCGTCCTGACCTGATGCGGCACCCCTTCCTGGTTCCGAAATCGGGCATCGGCGGCCAGCGGAAGGGCGGTGCTGACCGCACGGCTGATCGCCATGTGGTCTGGATGCCGGTTGCCGCCGTCGGGGGCAAACGTGACCACCACCTGGGGCCGTTCCCGGCGAATGACCCGCACCAGGGCTTCGATCAGCCCCGGCGCGTCGCTCAAGCCCTTGTCGGCGTAGCGATCGAGCACGACTCGCGCGATCCCCAATTCTTTGACCGCCAGCGCCAGCTCGCCGGCTCGGACCCGAGCCAGCCGCCGCCGGTCGGCGAGCGTCGGGCCGACACCGCGGGCCGCGTCCCCCCGAGTGGCGCAGTAGAGGACCACCCGGTCGCCCCGGTCACTGGCGGCGATGGCGAACCCGGCGGCCAGGAACGACTCGTCATCCGGATGCGCGAATGCCAGCAGAATCCGCCCCCCCACGATCGACATCGTTCCAATCTACGTCGGAGCCCCCTTGGCCACACCCTGGCGCTCGCTGCCGAACGGGCTACACTACGGCAAGGAGAAACTCATGGCCAACGTTCTCATCACCGGCACCAGCACCGGTATCGGGTTTGCAACCGCACTCGCGTTTGGTCGCGCCGGCCACCGGGTCGCCGCGACGATGCGAAACCCCAGCCGAGCGCCCGAACTCGCGAATCTCGCGGCCCGCGACCATCTGCCGATCACGGTGTCGGCCATGGATGTCGATGCCGACGCCTCGGTCACCGAGGCGATTGGCCGGATCGAGCGGGAGATTGGGCCGATCGATGTGCTCGTCAATAACGCCGGGATCGAGCGGACCGGTTCGGTGGAGGAGCTGCCGCTGGGGGACTTTCGGGCGGTGATGGAGACCAACTATTTCGGCGCGATCCGCTGCATCCAGGCGGTGATCCCGGGCATGAGAAAGCGGCGGAGCGGCTGCATCATCAATGTGGCGTCGATCGCCGGACGGATCGCTTCGTCGCCCTTCGCCCCCTACGCCGCCTCAAAATTCGCCTTGGAAGCCCTCTCGGAAGCCTTCGCGCAGGAAGTAAAGCCGTTCAACGTTCGCGTGGCGATCGTCGAGCCCGGCATTATCGACACGCCGATGGCGCGACACCTCGGCGTCGTCCAGTCCACGTCGCCCTATCCCCACCAGCGCCGGTTCGCCGCCCTGTTCACCGCCGCCCTCAAGAACCCGACTCCGCCATCGCTCGTGGCGGACAAGGTTGTCGAGATCGCGACGAGCGGAACCTGGCAACTCCGCCATCCGGTGGGGCCGGACGCCGCGCCGTTCATTCACTGGCGTCAGGCCATGAGCGACGAAGCGTGGGTTGAGAATGGGGCTCTTGACGACAACGCCTGGTACGCGCAAATCAAGGCCGACTTCGGTGTGGACGCCCGCCCCGAAGCCTAGATCACTCAACCCCCGCCATGACCAGGCGGGCCGATTTGAGTTCATCCTCGTTCACCAAGTGGCCCATGCCCTGGTAGATCCGCTTGGTCACCGCGGCCCCCATCCGCTCGAAAACGACGGCGCTCTCGTCGACCCGGGCTTTCGGAACATGCCCGTCCACATCACTGCAGCCCAAGAACACAGGCGTGCCGCCGAACCTGCCCGGCGATTCCCAGGTCGTGCCCGGCGGCCCGATCAAACCGCCGCTGAAAGCAATGACTCCGCCGAACCGGTCGGCGTGGCGAACCGCGTACTCACTGGCGAGACAAGCGCCCTGTGAAAATCCGAGCAAGACGATCCGTCGCCTGGGAATGCCCCGCGACTCGATGTCCCGCACCAACTGATCGATGACCCAGAGCCCCGAGGAAAGCCCCGGCTCGTTGCTCGAAATGTCGGCCATGAAACTGTAGGGATACCAGGTCCCGCCGGCCGCGGTGGGCGCCAGGTACGTAAACCCTGGATCCGCCAGCACCTCGGCGAGTTCGAGAATGTTCCGAGGCCCGGCGTTCCGGCCGTGCAGCATGATCATCGCCGCCCGGCTCGATTCGATCCCGGGGCCTCGGATCACGACGGGCTGTCCGACGTGCGGTTCCATCGAACGCTACGGGTGGGAGACCGGCGGAAGCCCGGCCTCGATCATGGCTCGGTGGGGCTCCTCCCACGGCGGCAACTTGAGCAGCCGGCCCAGTTGCGACGGCTCCTCGTCGACCGCAAACCCCGGGGCCAGCGTGGCGATCTCGTAGAGCACCCCACCGGGCTCCCGGAAGTAGATCGACTTGAAGTACTGCCGGTCGCGGACCTCGGTCACCCCGATCCTTAGGCCCAGCAGCCGCTCGCGGATGGCGAGTTGCTCCTCCTCGGTCCCGATGGCCATCGCGACATGGTGTACGGTACCGAGCCCGTTGATCCCGGCAGGGGCGTTAGGGGTGTGCAGAAGGTCGATCGTGGATCCCGCTCCGCCCGGTCCGATCTCGACCCGGGCCCGCGCCCCCTCCTCGCCCGCGAGGGTGTAGCCCAGGGGCCCCGTCAACAGTCCCAACGACCGACCCAGATCCCGAAGCGAGAGCGTCACGCCGTGGAGGCCCCGAATGGCGATCGCTGGGCCGACCGAACCGGACGCCCACGGCGCCCGGGCGTCCGTTCCGTCTTCGATCAGTTCGATCGCCAACCCCGAGGGGTCGTCGAGGACCAGAAACGTTGCCCCAAACCGGACCCCCTCACCGGTGACGGTCACCCGATGCGAGGCCAGCCGCGCCCGCCAGGCCTCGAGCGAACCGGCTGGTACGGAGAAGGCGGTCGCGGTGATCTGCCCCGACCCTTTCCGGCCCACCGGGACACCCATACCCGCATACGGGAACGTGGTCATGATCGTGCCCGGCGTCCCCTGCTCGTCTCCGTAGTAGAAGTGAAAGACGTGGTGGTTGTCGAAATTGACGGTCTTCTTGACGAGCCGGAGGCCGAGGAGCCCGACATAGAAGTCGAGATCCTGCTGCGCCGCCGATACCGTCGCGGTGACATGGTGCAGGCTCTGAATCAACGATGCCCATCCGAGCAATTGGTCACCCTCATAGGAACCCGAACGAGGGCCCCGGTCAAGGGGATGCTTCGAGCGCCTTACCATCTGCCGAGAACCGCCGTATCCTGAGACCGGTTCCCCCGACCCCAAGGAGTTCCATCTCCGCTCCCTCGACTCCATCCAACCGGCCGAAACTGGCTCGCGTCCTCGGCCTTTGGGACGTGATCGGCGTCACCGCCGGCACCATCATGGGCTCGGCCATTTTCCTGGCTGCGGCCTTCGTCCCTCGGTCGGTCCCCCACGCGGGCCTGGTCCTGTTGCTGTGGACCGCCGGCGGCCTGATCTCGGTGGCCGGCGCCTTCACCTATGCCGAACTCGGGGCGATGTACCCCGAGGCGGGCGGTGCCTACCAGTACCTCAAACAGGGGTTCGGCCCACTGCCGAGCTTTCTGTTCGGCTGGATTTCGATCCTGGCCATCCAGTCCGGGGGCGCCGCCTACCTGGGCGTGGCGTTCGGTGAATACCTGGGGGTATTCCTCCCGTTCTTCTCCATCAAACACATCCTTGCCTCGGTAGCGATCGGGCCGTGGACGTGGCAGCTCAACACCGCCCAAATGGCCGGGGTCGCCGCTATCGGACTCTTGTCCGCCGTCAACTACTTCGGCGCCAAGCAAGGGGCCCGGACCCAGACCATCCTGACCGGCATCAAGGTGACGTCGCTGGTCGGGCTCATCGTCGTCGGTTTGTCGGCGCCGGCCAAGATCTCTCCCGACTGGACCGGGCCGCTCCCAACCGGCAACCTCCTTCCCGGCATCGTCCTGGCGATGGTCATGGTGTTCGGGAGCTTCGACGGCTGGTATCAGGCCACCTTCTCGGCCGGTGAGATTCGTCGCCCCGAACGGAACCTCCCGCTCGGGATGGTCGGCGGCACGTTAGGCATGCTCGGCCTCTACCTCCTGGTCAATTGGGTCTACTTCCGCGCCCTCCCGATCGAAGCCATCGGCGCCTCCACCCGAATCGGCGAAGACGCCGTTGCGGCACTGCTCGGCTCCGGCGCCGGCCGGGTGATGGCCGGAGCCATCCTGATTTCGGTGTTCGGGTGCATCTCCTCGACCCTGTTAGGCGCCTCCCGAATCGGCCTCCCGATGGCCCAGGACGGCGTCTTCTTTCGCCGGCTGGCCACGATCCATCCCCGCTATCTCACCCCGACGACGAACATCGCGGTGCTCGGTATCTGGTCCTGCATCCTGACGCTCTCCGGCAGCTACGAAGAGCTGTTCACCTACGCGACCTTCTCGGCGTTGGTGTTCCACATCGGGGCCGGTGCGGCCGTCTTCCGGCTCCGGCGAACCCAACCCGATACCCCGCGCCCCTATCGGACCTGGGGGTACCCTTGGGTCCCCGCGATCTTCGTCCTCGGAACCCTCGGCGTCGTCCTGGTCACCCTGGTCCAGCAGCCGGTGCAGTCCCTGATGGGGGTCGGACTCGTTATCCTCGGGGTGCCCGCATTCCTCTGGATGCGGCGTTCCCAACGATCGGATCCATGAAAAACACCTTCGCCGGCCTTGGCCTCACCCCCGCCCTCGTCCAGGCCCTCACCACACTCGGCTACGAGGAACCGACCCCGATTCAGCGGGAAGCCATCCCGCCGTTGCTGGCGGGGCGAGACTTGGTGGGCCAAGCCGCGACCGGCACCGGCAAAACCGCCGCGTTTGCCCTGCCGCTGCTCCAACGGCTCCCGCCCGGCCCGCCGAAACCGGGGCACCCCTCGGTCCTGGTGCTGGTGCCGACCCGCGAACTCGCGATGCAAGTGGCCGAGGCGTTTCATCGGTATGGCCGAGCCATTCACGCCACCACGGTGCCGATCTACGGCGGCCAGGAATTCGACCAGCAGATTCGGGTTCTTCGGCGGGGCGTCCATGTCGTGGTCGCCACCCCGGGGCGGGCCCTTGACCACCTCCGGCGCGGCACCCTCCACTTGAGCGGGCTCTCCGCCATCGTGCTCGACGAGGGCGACGAGATGCTCGACATGGGCTTCGCCGAGGAAATCGAAGGCATTCTCGACGCGGCACCCAAAGAGCGGCAGACCGCGCTCTTTTCCGCCACCATGCCCCCGCGGATCGCCAAGATCGCCGAACGTCATCTCAAAGACCCGCTGCGGGTTTTCCTGTCCCGAGAAGCAACCGTCCCGGGCACAATTCCCAAGGTCAGGCAGACCGCCTACATCCTGGCTCGGGCCCACAAGGTCGCCGCGCTCGGCCGGGTCCTCGACCTCGAAGCACCGACCCTGGCCCTGGTGTTCTGCCGAACCCGCACCGAAGTCGAGAGCCTGACCGAAAGCCTGTCCGGCCGAGGCTACCGGGCTGAACAGCTGCATGGCGGGATGACGCAGGCCCAGCGCGATCGGGTCATGAAACGAACCCGGGCCGGCACCGTCGATCTCCTGATCGCCACCGACGTTGCAGCCCGCGGACTCGACATCGAGCAGTTGTCGCACGTCGTGAACTTCAACGTGCCCGAGTCGCCGGCCGCCTACGTCCATCGGATCGGCCGCACCGGCCGGGCCGGACGCGAAGGCGTCGCCATCACCTTCGCCGAACCGCGCGAACACCGGATGCTCCGGAGCATCGAACAACTAACTCGGCAGAAGATCGACGTGGCGCAGCTGCCGACCGTCCTCGACGTTCGCGCCAAGAAGCTCGAGATCACCCGGGCCTCGATCCGGGAGGCGTTGGTGGCCGGGAAACTCGAGGGGTATCACGTCGTGGTCGAGCAATTGGCCACCGAGTACGACGTGATGGATATCGCGGCGGCGGCGGTGCAGTTGGCCCATCTCGCGGGGGCGGGAGCTGGTGGGGACGACACCGAGATACCTGATCTCGGCACTCGGCACTCGGCGCTCGGCACTCGGCCGGCCGGCGCCAAGCCGAGGGCCGAGCGCCGAGCGCCGAGTGCCGAGCGCACCATGGGGCGCGTGTACGTCGGGGCCGGCCGGAAAGACAATATGCGGCCGGCCGATTTGGTGGGGGCCATCGTCAACGAGGCCAAGGTCGAGGCGAAGAGGATTGGGGCGATTGAGATTGCCGACCGGTTTTCGTTGGTGGAATTGCCCGAGGAACTGGTGGATCCGGTCGTGGCGGCACTTCGGGCCACCAAGGTGAAGGGCAAACGCCTAACGGTTCGCCGGGACCAGGCCAACCGGCGCTCGAGCTAGGACGTGATTTCGGTCGTCATCTGCTCCCGGAATCGGGCGGCCGGACTGGAGCGGACCTTGACGCGGTGGGCGGACCTGATCGCCGACGACGCCTTCGAGATGATCGTGGTCGACGATGGTTCGACCGACCGGACGCCGGACGTCGTGGCTTTGGCAGCCGAACGATTCCAGGGCCGCTATCGGGCGGCCCGGACCACCGGCATTGGCCTTGGCGCAGCCCGGAATGTCGGCTGGCGGATGGCCGGCGGCGACATCGTGCTCTTCACCGATGACGATTGCTATCCGGTGGAGGATCTGTTGCCGGCGGTGCGGGCCTGTTTCGCCGACCCCGCGGTCGCGTTCATCGGCGGACAACTCTTGCCGGCCACGGCGGAGCACGCCGGGGTGGCCGTCGTCACCCGGTCGTACCGGGTCGAGATTGCCGGGCCGGGGTTCGTGCCCGCCGGGCTGATTCCCGGGGCCAACATGGCGATTCGACGAACGGCCCTCGATCAGATTGGCGGGTTCGATCCGGAATTCGGCGCCGGGACTCCGTTTCCAGCCGAAGATGTCGACGTCATCGCCCGCTTGGCGGCCGGCGGTTTTCGGGGGGCGTACGATCCGGGGCCCAAAGTGGTGCACGACCACGACCGGCTGACCCAGTCGGCCCAGCGGCGCCTCCGGTATCAGTACAGCCGGGGCCGGGGCGCCTACTATGCCAAGTGCCTCCTCGATCCGCGGCTCCGACGATCCTATCTCAGCGCGTGGCTCCATTCGGCTACCCGGTCGATTCCCCACACCGTGGCCGAACTCGGCGGGGCCCTGCGGTATTGGTTCAGGCGGCGCCGCCCGGCTTCGTCATAGCTGGAACGCGGCCATGGCCGGGGCAAAGCGAGTCATCCCGCGGTCTTCCTGATCGAGCCGAAGCGGGTGGCCAAGGTTGCTGGCCACCCAGTCGAGCTCCCACTGGTTGAACTTGTAGTGGTTGAACCGGAGCAGGTCCGGGTCGAGGAGACGGTCGGCTTTCCGCCCGCGGGCCTTCGGAGTATGAATCGAATAGGATCGGGGGAACCACGGAGCCCGGAGCGTATCGTTCCTGATCAGTGCCTTGGGGGCAAACGACGGCGCCAACCAGTCCGAACAGCGGACGATGTCCAGCACCCGGGCAACCGGACGCCCCGCCTCGTCGAAGCGCGAGGCAAAGCACCGCTGCGGCATCTTGACGTACGTCACCTTCCGCCGGGCCAGCTCGTTGAGGACGTCGGGCATCTCGTCGTACCGCACCGGAACGACGAACTCATCGAGATCGGTAAAGCAGGTCCACTCACTGTCCTTCCGAAACCGGCGGACGTAGTCGATGAACGCCGCGACCTGGTCGTACGTGACCCTTCCGGCTAAGTCCTTCGGTTGCCACGGCATTCTGGTCACGAGCCTCCGGTGCTCGAACGGGGCCAGCACTCGATCAAGCTCCCGCGCGATCGCCGCGTCGTCCAAGTGCGCCAGGAGGTCATAGACCGCTTCGCCCCGCTTGTTGCGGGCCGTGACTTCGAGATTGTTCCCGCAGTCGAGGAACCGGCTCCCGGAATTGTCGTAGAGGTAGACGTGCCCAAACCCGATGGCAAGGTGGTACCGGAGCCACTCCTCCAGGAAGAACAGGTTCTCACGGGGGAGAAACACCGTCATGATGGCCAACCGCTGCCTAACTGCCCCCATCGTCAGCGCCCGCCGGCAACCGCTCGGTCGTCGGCTGCATTGCGAAACTGAAGATCGTAGAGCCGCCGATAGAGGCCGTCGGCGGCAAGGAGGTCGTCGTGGGTTCCGATCTCGACCACCCGGCCCCGATCGATGACGACGATCCGGTCGGCGCCCCGAACCGTGGCCAGCCGGTGCGCCACGACCAAAACGGTGCGGTCCCGCATCAGACGATCGACGGCATCCTGCACCAGGCGCTCCGACACCGAGTCGAGAGCACTGGTAGCCTCATCCAGGATCAGAATCGGCGGATCCCGAAGTAGCGCCCTGGCGATAGCGATCCGCTGGCGCTGTCCGCCCGAGAGCCGAGTCCCCCGCTCGCCTAACATGGTCTGGTAGCCCTCGGGCAGTCCCGCGATGAACTCGGCGGCATTCGCGGCGGCTGCCGCAGCCTCGACGTCAGCCTGGCTCGCCCCCGGCCGCCCATAGGCGATGTTCGCCGCGACCGTGTCATTGAGGAGCACCGTGTCCTGGCTGACCACCCCGGTCAGCGCTCGCAATGAGGTCCGGGTCAACCGGGTCAGCGGAATCCCGTCCATCCGGATCTCGCCCGCCACCGGATCACGAAGCCGGGGCACCAAGTCGAGCAGCGTCGTCTTCCCGGCCCCCGAAGGCCCGACGATCGCGACGGTCGCGCCCTTCGGCACGGTGAACGACACGTCGGTCAGCACCTGAGGGTCATCCCCATAGCCGAAGCTGACCTGATCGAAGACCAGATCGGTCGCAAACCGCGCCGGCTGTTCACCCGGCCGGTCAACGTCGGTGGCCGGGAGGTCGAGCACCCGGAACACCCGCTCGGCGCCGGACACCGCTCCGGCGATGCCGCCGGGAATCTGTGCCAAGCTTTTGATGGTCGACATGACCTTGAGCGCCGTCGCGAGGAACGTGATGGTCACCGCCGGACCGAGCGGTTGCCCTACAATGGCCGGCGTCGCCGCGGCCACCACCACCAGAATGAGCATCAGCCCGCCGAAGATTTCGCTGACCATGGTCGGAAGCGCCAGGTAGCGCTGAGCCCGGATCACCTGTTTCCGGTATCGGTCGGCGTACCCGCCGAAGTTCGCGGCCTCCGCCGTTTCCTGGCCGTACACCCGAATCAGCCGAAGCGCGCCAAGCCGCTCGCTGGCGGACGCGGTCAACTCCCCCCGCTGTTCGGCCCAGCCCCTGCTATGGCGCCGAACCGGCACGAGCAGCATGCGAATGAACAGGACAAGAATCGGGGTGGTCACCAGCATCACCAGCGTGAGCCGCCCCGACATCAGCGACAGGAGGTAGAGCGACAACCCGGCCGCGGCCAGATTCTGGGGCGCCCCCGCCAGCAGGTTCGGCACGATCGCCTTGGTGGCGTCAGTGTCCGCGATCAAGGTCGAGACGACCTCGCCCCCCCGAGTTCGCTGGAAAAATCCAAGATCGAGTTTGAGCAAATGCTGATAGAGCCGGTTCCGCAGATCGCGAACGATCCCCTCTTCGACTCGGGCGCTCTGCTGCTTTGCAAACAGGCTCAAGGCATTCTTGACGATGAGCCCGACAACCAGAATCCCAATGATTCGGATCGCCGCCGAAGCCGGGTGACCACCCACCACCGGGGCCAAGATCTGGTCCAAGAAGTGCTCGAGGCCGGTAGTGGACGGGGCCAGGCTGCCGGCCGAGCCGAACAACAACTTGAGCAACGGAATCAGCAACACGACGGTAAGCCCGTCCAGTCCCGCCGCCACCAACCCCGTCGTCACACTCAACCCAAACCGCCCCCAGTAAGGCGCCATGAACCCAATCAGTCGCCGTTCGGTACCGCCCCCCAAGGATCGCATGAGGAGAGAACCTACTCGAATCCCCCGCCGAGTGCCGAGTGCCGAGCGCCGAGTGCCGAGATTACCTTCCCGCCGTGCCCGGGCCCACCGTCTCCCTCATCATCGCGACCTACAACTGGCCCGAGGCCCTAGCCGCCGTCCTACCGAGCGTCCGCCACCAGTCCTCCCCGCCCGCCGAAGTGATCATCGCCGACGACGGTTCAGGACCCGAAACAAAAGCCGTCATCGATCAAGCCACCCCCGACTTCCCAGTTCCGATCCGTCACGTCTGGCAGGAGGACCAGGGATTTCGGCTGGCCCGAATTCGCAATCGGGCCATGGCAATGGCCTCCGCCGATTACCTGATCCACATCGACGGCGATTGCGTCCTCCACCGGCATTTCATCCGCGACTTCCTGGCCGCCGCCAAGCCGAATACGTTTTCCCGCGGCTCGCGAACTTTTCTTTCGGCCGAACAGACAGCGGAGGTCCTGGCCGGCGGCCGGTTGCCGGGTTGGTGGGACCGGCGCCTCACCCGCCAAGCGGCTGCGTTTCGCCAGCCGCTGTTGCTTCGAGCACTCTTTGACTGGCGAACCCGAGGTGTCCAGGGACATAACCTGGCGTTGTGGCGCTCGGACGCGCTCCGGGTCAATGGATTCGACGAACGTTTCGAAGGCTGGGGAGGCGAGGACAACGACTTGGCCCAGCGCCTGATCAATGCCGGCGTCGTCAAGCGGCGGCTCCGATTCGGCGGGCTCGTGTTTCACCTCGACCATCCCCCCGCCCCGCGTCCACCGAGTGGACGGAACAACCAGCTCTTCGCCGCCAACCGTCAAACCGGCCGGGTCAGGGTCGACGCCGGGATCGACCAGCACCGATAGCAGGGGCACGGTTCCTGCCTTGAGGATGGCCGAAATGACCGCCACCCTCGAACCGACCGCCCCAGCGGCCACCAAACCATCGATCGTCGCAACGTTCTTTGCGGTGCTCAAACGCGCCACCGAGCTCAACGCGTCCGATGTCCATGTCTCGGCGGGGGGCCCATTTAGGCTCCGGATCCGCGGTCAGATGGCCTCGGTCACCGGGATGCCTAACCTTGAGCCTGAGGACACCGCCAAGATTGCGGCAGAAATCCTCACCGCCGCGAAAAAAGCCACCGCGGCGACGATGGCGGCCGTGCTCGCGGGCCTCCGAGACATCGACTGCTCCTACTCCCAACCGGGCCTGGGCCGATTCCGAGTCAACCTCTGCAGCCAGCGAGGATCGATCGCCCTGGTGCTGCGGACGATCCCGGTGACGATTCCGGACTTCCAGCAGCTCGGCCTTCCGAGCGTGGTCCGGGATATCGCGATGGAAGATCGCGGGCTCATTCTGGTAACCGGGGTAACCGGCAGCGGAAAGTCGTCGACCCTCGCCGCCATGGTCTCGTTTCTCAATCAGAACCGCGCCGCCAAGATCGTCGCGATCGAAGACCCGATCGAGTTCCTCCACCAAGATGCTAAATCCGTCGTGATTCAGCGCGAGCTCGGCGGCGACACCGACAGCTTTTCGAGCGCGCTTCGGGCCGCGCTCCGGCAGGATCCCGACATCATCATGCTCGGTGAAATGCGCGACCAGGAGACCATCGACATCGCCCTCAAGGCCGCGGAAACGGGCCACTTGGTTTTCAGCACCGCCCACACCACCGACGCCGTCAAGACCATTTCACGATTGGTGAGTGTGTTCGAGCCCGCCGAGCAACAGTCGATCCGTTATCGGCTGAGCGAAACTCTTCGAGCCGTGGTGTCCCAGCGACTCTTGCCTCACAAGGATGGCAAGGGCCGGGTCGCGGCCGTCGAGATCATGCGGCACACCGGCGCGGTCCAAGAGTACATCGCCGACCCCGACCGGACCACCGAAATCAAGGACCTGATCGCGACCGGGCGGACCCAGTACGGGATGCAGACCTTCGATCAGCACCTGATGGAGCTCTATCGGGACGGGACGATCTCCGAGGCCGTGGCCCTGTCTGCCGCCACCAGCCCCGCCGATTTCGCCCGCAACCTCGAGTTCCAATAACCGTTAGGGCGTTTGCGACCGGTGCTGCTCGAACCAGCCCTGCATGGTCGTGATCTTGGCCATTCCGTGGCTCGGCCGGCCCCAAATCCCGTGCGACTCGCCCGGCACCCGCACCAAGACCGTCTCCACCCCCAACATCTTGAGCGCCTTGTAGTACTGCTCCGACTCCGACATCGGAGTTCGATAGTCTTCCTCCCCGGTCATGATCAGGGTCGGCGTCTTCACGTTCTTCACCACCGACAGCAAGGAACGGGACTCGTAGTTCTGGAGATTGTCCCACGGAAAACCCGGGAACCAGTTGGACACAGCCATCGGCGCCATATCGGCGGTCAGGGCGAATGAATACCAGTTGATGACCGGATAAAACGCCAAGGCCGCGCGGAACCGGTTGGTTCGGCCGACCATCCACGCCGTCAAAACGCCGCCTCCGCTGCCGCCAGTGACGAACAGGTTCTTCGGATCGACGTACCCCTTGGCCACGACCGCGTCGACCCCGGAATCAAGGTCGAAGAAATCATCGCCCGGATAGGCGTGGTGAATCAGATTCCCGAACTCCTCGCCGTAGCTGGTGCTCCCCCGGGGGTTGGTGTAGAGCACGACGTACCCGTTCGCGGCCATCAACTGCTTCTCGACATCGAACCGGTCGCCGTAGTTGGCAAACGGACCCCCGTGAATCTCGAGGATCATCGGATATTTCTTGGCCGGATCAAAATCCGGCGGCTTGATGATCCAGCCCTGAATCGGCCGGCCATCCTTGGACGACTTCCACCACAGTTCCTCGACCTGCCCCAACTGCCGGTCGGCCATGACGTCGGCGTTGACCGAGGTGATGACACGGACCGGCTGGGTCGGCCGGACCACCGCGATATCACCCGGAATCGACGGCGTGCTCATCGTGAACGCCACGCTGCCGTCTTTCGCCACCGAGAACGAGCCCCCGCCGTATGCGCTGCCGCCGGTGCCAAGATCCTTGGCGACGACCCGGGAACTCCCGTCGAGCAGCATGGCCGCGACCTTGCTGTTGCCCTTGTCATCGTAGCCGACGTACAGGCTCTTGCCGTCCGCGGCCCACACCGCGGCCCCGATGCTCTGATCCAGTTTGGACGACAGGACTCGCTTTCCGCTCCCGTCCCGATTCATCAGATAGAGCAGCGTGTTCTGATAGCCGACCTTCCGGTCGTCGAACCCGAGAAAGGCCACCAGCTTCCCATCGGGCGACACCGCCGCCGACCCATCCGGCCCCATCCGGTCGGTCAGCTGCCGGAGCCGCCCGTCCTTGACCGTAATCTCGAACAGATCGGTCTCCAGCAAATTCCGCTCGGCGTCCGGACGGCGGCTGGCCTGAAACACGATGGCCTGACCGTCGGGCGCCCACGACAGGCTGCCGCCGCCAAAGCCACTGGTGCCGTGGTGAAAGTCGCCGGTGGTGAGTTGCCGGGCCGTGCCACCTTCGGACGGCACCACGAACAAATGAGTGAAGCCCGGCGGCACCTCGCCCACACCGTCGAAGCGAAAGACCAACCGATTGGTGTACTTGGCCGGCGGCGCCCACTGCGCTCCCGCTGGCGCCGGTGGTTGCTGCCCCACCACCAGCGCGGGAGCCGGCACCAGCTTGAAGAACGCGATCTGGGTCCCGTCCGGAGACCAGGCGATCCCGGCCGGCGGCTCCTGCACCTTGGTGACCGGCGAGGTCTGGCCGTTGTCCATCCACCGGACGTAGATCTGAGGCGAGCCGTCACGGGTCGACACGTAGGCAAGCCGCTTCCCGTCCGGCGACCACGCCGGCTGGCTTTCGGTGTACTTGCCTGCCGTCAGCGGCCGATGGTCGGACCCATCGCTCCGGGCAATCCAGAGATTCGAATACCGCCGGTCGGTCATCACGTCGAAGTACTGTCGGACGTACACGACCCACTGGCCATCCGGCGAGATTTCCGGGCTCGTGGCATACTCGAGATTGAAGATATCCATCGGGCCGAGCTTGGCCGACTGAGCCGCGGCCGAGTTCGCGAGGATCAGCAACAGAACCACCATACTCCGTTTCATGCCTTCTCCTTAGTAAACGCCACCCGCCGAACCCGCCCGGGATCCCACGGTTACGCCTGTCACGTTCCCCGCCTTGTCCCGCACGACTCGGATCACCAACTGCAACCCGCCGGAGCTGGCTGTATAGGCGTCACGAAACACCGGGCTCAATACCGCATTGGCAAACTTCCGCCGCTTGAGCGACAGCGTGTCGCCGGTGACGCGGATCTGCCACGTGGTCCCGATCTCATCGCTCGTGTACCGGCCAGCCAAGGCCGTGAGGCCGTGCGGGACCATTCGATCTGGGCACGCCTCGATTTTAACCCCAGACCCGACGCGAGGCTAGCGGCGGCGCGACAATTCCATGAAGACTCGGGCCAGAATCATATCGACCCCGACCTGATTGTGACCACCTTCAGGTAGAATCACGTCAGCGTAGCGTTTCGAGGGCTCCACGAACTCGAGGTGCATTGGCCGGACCGTGCCGAGGTACTGGCGGATCACCCCATCCATCGAACGACCCCGCTCCGATACATCCCGCTGCAACCGCCGAATGAACCGAATATCGTCCGCCACGTCCACGAAGATCTTGATGTCGAACAGGGCTCGAAGCCTCGCGTCGGCAAACAGCATGATGCCGTCCACGATGACCACATCCTTCGGCTCGATCCGAACCCGGGTCTCGGCCCGGGTGTGGGCCGCAAAATCATACGTCGGCTTGTCGATCGACTGCCCTGACCGCAACGCCTCAAGGTGGGCGACCAAGAGATCGGTGTCGAAGGCATCCGGATGGTCGAAATTGACCACCATCCGCTGCTCCAACGGCAGATGGCCCAGATCTTTGTAGTAGGCGTCCTGGTCGAGAAACGCCGCATCGAGCCCGAGCTGGTCATAGATCCCCCGGGACACCGTGGTCTTCCCCGAACCCGAACCCCCGACCACCGCAATCAGCAGCGGCCGGGAACGAGGCAGACTTGTGGCCGTCGTCATCCCTCCTCGTGCTTCCCGCCATCCCGGTGTTCGGCCGCGACCCGCGCCGTCACGTCCAGCGGCGCCTCCGCGTAGCCGTGAAACGTTTCCCGGTGCGCCCCCCGTCCATGGGTAATCGAGTGGAGCACGGTGGAATACTTGTACAACTCGGATTGGGGGACCAGAGCGGAAATTTTTGCCAACCGACCCACCGCTTCGGTCCCGACGATATGAGCTCGTCGCGGACTCAAATCGCCCAGAACATCGCCCATCAGCTCGTTCGGGGTGAACACCTCCACCTGCATCACCGGCTCGAGCAGGACGGGGCGGGTCTTGGGCGCGACATGCCGAAACGCCAGAATGCCGGCCATCTTGAACGACATTTCATTCGAGTCAACATCGTGGTAGCTCCCCTCGTAGCACTCGGCCCGGAAGTCGACCAGCGGATACCCGGCCAGCGTTCCCCGCGCCGCCGCCTCCTGGATCCCCCGGTCGACGGCCGGTACGTACTTCCCGGGAATGACCCCGCCGACGATCCCATTCACGAACTCGTAGCCCGCCCCTCGCGGCCTCGGCGAGAGGCGAATCCAGCAGTCGCCATACTGGCCTCGCCCGCCGGACTGCTTCTTATGCTTGCCCTGACCCTCCGCCGTAGCCCGGATCGTCTCGCGGTACGCCACCTTGGGCCGCGCCAACTCCGCATGGACGCCGTATTTCTTCTGGAGACGGCCCAACAGGATTTCGAAATGGCGCTCCCCCAAGCCATGGATCAGGGTTTGCCCGAGCTCCGAGCTGTACTCAAACTGGAAGGTGGGATCCTCCTCGTGGAGCCGGTGCAGCCCCGCCGCGAGCTTGTCCTCCTCGCCCCGGACCTTGACCACCACGGCGGCGGTCGCCTCGGCCTGGGGAAACTCGATCGGGTCGAGATGAACCTGGTGATCCCGCCGGCAGAATGTGTCGTTGGTGTGGGTGTCCTTCAGCTTCGCCACCGAGCCGATATCGCCCGGGAACAACTCGGCCACCTCGAACCGTTCCCGCCCTTGCTGGACCGACAAATGACCGAGTTTCTCGGCGACGCTATGCTCGTGGTTCCACACCTCCTCGCCGGTCTTGATGTGCCCGGCGTAGATTCTGAAGAGGCTCACATCGCCAACGTGCGGCTCGGACACGATCTTGAACACCCGGCCAACCAACGGGCCGTCCGCCGGCCGGGGCACCTCGAGGGGCGACGGAAACAATTCGACCATTTCGGTCAAGAGAGTCCGCACCCCAAAGAGGTGCTCTCCGCTCCCGCAAAACAACGGGACAATGTCGCCGGCCAGGATCGCTCGCTTCATGGCACGCACCACCTCGTCGCGTGGCAACGATTCGCCACTCAAGTATTTCTCAATCAGCCGTTCGTCGGTCGCCGCCACGGCTTCAGAGAACTGATCGGTGTACCGAGTGAAGACGTCCTGGTACTGCGGAGGAACCGGACCCTCGTCGTACTCGCCGGATTTTGCCCCGGCCCTGAACATCTGGCAGGTGCCGGTAATCAGATTGAGAATCCCCTTGAACGCCGCCCCGTCACCCACCGGGATTTCCACGGGAAGAACCTTCGGCGTCAAATGCTCTTTGACGTCATTGAAAACCTTCTCGAAGTTGGCGTGCTCCTTGTCCATTTGAGACACGAACAGAATCCGGGGCACCCGCAACCGGTCACAGTGCTCCCATACCCGCTCGGTCCCCACCTCGACGCCGCTGGTGCCCGAGAGCACCACCACCGCCGCGTCCGCAACCGAGAGCGCCGAAGCCACCTCCCCGTAGAAATCGAGCAGGCCGGGGGCGTCGAGCAGATTGATCTTCGCGCCCATCCACTCAGCAAACCCAAGCCCGAGACTGATCGAGTGCTTGCGTTCGATCTCGTCGGCCGAGGTGTCGGTGAGAGTGGTGCCGTCTTTGATGGAGCCGTGGCGCTTGGTGGAACCTGCGACGAAGGCGAGGGCATCGACCAGCGTGGTTTTCCCACAGGAACCGTGGCCGACCAATGCCACGTTCCGAATCGCATCCGAGCCATAGGTCTTCACGGGGCCCCTCTTTCAGCGAGTTGGATACGTCATAGTGCCCCGCAATGGGAGCCTTGTCAAATGGCAAACCTGAGATCGAGATGAAGATCCGATCAGGTCGGATCCGCCACGGCACGACCCCGGACTGCGTATATTCTTCGCGGCCTCCTCGGAGCAGGTACGATGCGCCACCGGACCATCCTTGTTCTGCTCGCCGTGGTCGCGCCGGTCCTGGGCGTTGCGCAAACCCAGGCCTACTTCCCCGCCAAGGGTACCTGGCAACGACGCGCCCCCGCCGAGGTCGGGCTCGATCCGGTGGCCCTCGCCGCGGCGGTGGAATTTGCCCGGTCCGCGGACATCGGTTGGCCGACCGACGTCACCGAGCAAATCAAGAAGAACACCGCCAAGGAGCCATATCCCGCGATCGTCGGGCCGGTGAAAGACCGGGCCCAAACCAACGGCCTCATCATCAAGAACGGCTACCTGGTGGCCGAGTGGGGCAATACCAGCCAGGTCGACATGACCTTCAGCGTGGCCAAGAGCTACCTTTCGACCGTCGCGGGGTTGGCCTTTGACCGGGGCCTGATTCCCGATCTGTCCGCCCCCGAAGGCCGGCTGATCCGGGATGGGGGCTTCGACAGCCCGCACAACGCCAAGATTACCTGGCAGATGCACCTCAATCAGACCAGCGAGTGGGAAGGCACGCTCTGGGACAAGCCGGATGTCGCCGACCGGCGCTTGGGCTACGACCGAGTTTTGACCGAGCCGGGTACGACTTGGGAATACAATGACGTTCGGGTCAATCGGCTCGCCCTATCGCTCCTTCGGCTGTTTCGAAAACCGTTGCCCGAGGTCTTCAAGCAGGCGTTCGCCGACCCCATCGGGATGTCCGACAGCTGGGTCTGGCACGGCTACTTCAACGCCGTCGCCGACGTCGATGGCACCACCATGCCGTCCGTGAGTGGCGGGGGCCACTGGGGCGGAGGCTTCTGGGCCAGCACCTTGGACCACGCCCGGTTCGGCCTCTTGATGGCCCGCCGCGGAAACTGGGGCGGCAAACAGTTGGTCTCCGAGCGATGGATCGCCAAGGCCCTCGAGCCCACCCCCCTCCACCCGGTCTATGGCTACATGTGGTGGCTCAACACCGAACGGAAGCAGTTCCCCGGGGCCGCGGCGGCCAGTTTCTTTGCCTTGGGTTCGGGCGGCAATGTCATCTGGATCGACCCTGACCACGACCTCGTCGCCGTGATCCGTTGGTTCGACAACGCCCGAATCAACGAATTCATGCGGCTTGTCTCCGCCTCCCTGAACCCGAAGCCCTAAGACCCTTTGCCTTCCTCGCGGAACTCGTTCGGAAAGGACCTGGACGATGTGGAGTCGTAGGTGGCGACTCCTCTGGCTCGCGGTGTTTTACGGCTTTGCTCGTCACCTGCCGTTCTCTCATCCGCCAGGGCTCGGCGCCCTGTCGAAGTGGATCCGGCGGCTGGCCTGCCGGCGGCTCTTCCGGACGGCGGGTGCCAACATCAACGTGGAGAGAGGAGCCCATTTTGGCTCGGGCTCCCGGCTCGAGATCGGCGACAACTCGGGACTCGGCAAGAACTGTCACGTACCAGACAATATCAGGATCGGCCGCGATGTCATGATGGGCCCGGAGGTTCTCATCTTGGCCAGGAACCACCGTCATCACGACCTCACGGTCCCGATGCGATTGCAGGGGGCGGAGGATGCTCCTCCGGTAACGATCGGGGACGATAGTTGGATCGGCGCGAGGGTCATCGTCATGCCGGGAATCAATATTGGGCCCGGCGTCATCATCGGGGCCGGGGCCGTCGTGACGAAGAACATCCCACCGTACGCCATCTGCGCCGGGAACCCCGCCCGAGTGTTAAAATTCAGGAACGATATTCCGAAGGATTCCCGTGTGGAGCCGTAACCAAACCGCCATCACCGTGCTGGCCCTCGCGACCGGATGCGGAGGTGGCCACCCCGTCGAATCGGCCCGCCCCAACGCCACGACGCCGGTCGCAACCCTGGCCCTGCTCACGGCCTTAGCCCACGATTCACTCGAGGGACGTTTGACAGGCACCCCCGGTATTGCCAAGGCGGCCGGAATCATTGCCCGCGAGATGACCCGGATCGGCCTCACCCCGATCGGCGACAGCGGCTATTTCCAGCGGATCCCGCTGGTCGCCGCGATCCAGGTCGTTAACCAGCGCGGAATTCCGGCGATCACGCTTGCCGTGAGCTTCGCGGCGCGCGATTCGTTCCCACCCAACAAACGGATCCCTGGCTTCAACGTCTTGGGCAAGCTGGAAGGCGGCGACCCGCGGCTCGCCGGCGAACACATCGTGGTCGGAGCCCACTACGACCACGTCGGCATTCGGGCTCACCCGAGCGGCGACTCGATCTTCAATGGCGCCGACGACGACGCCTCCGGTGTCGTGGCGGTACTCAAGATCGCCGAACAGCTGCAGGCCGGTCCCAAACCCCGCCGGACGATCATCTTCGCCGCCTGGACCGGCGAGGAGCGGGGCCTGTTGGGCGCCCGATGGTATTCCGACCACCCCGCCCTCCCCCTCGATCAGATGGCGCTCAACCTCGAAATCGAAATGATCGGCCGGCCCGACTCGCTGGCCGGGGGCCCGGGTCGAGCCTGGCTCACCGGCTATGAACGCAGTACCATGGGAGAAGCCCTCGCAGCCGCGGGCATTCCGATCGTTCCGGATAAGCGGCCGACCCAGAATTTCTTTCGCCGGAGCGACAATTACCAATTCGCCCTCAAGGGAATCGTGGCCCACACCCTGTCCAGCTATAACATGCACGCCGACTACCACCAGCCCAGCGATCAAACCGACAAGGTCGACGCTCAGCACATGGCCGCCGTCATCAACGCGGCCGCACAGGCGGTTCGACTCCTGGCCGACGGTCCCAAACCCATGTGGAAGCCCGGCGGCCGGCCCACCCCGCCATGATCCATCGAAGCCGGTACCCCGACCAGAGCTATCCGAACGTCTCGTTCTCGACCCTCCTCCTCGATCGGATGAAGGCGCGGCCGAACCAGGTGGCCATGATCGACGCCGCCACCGATCGGCGGGTTACCTTCGGTCAGATCGTCGACGAGGCCAACCGCCTGGCATCCGGCCTCGCCCGGCGGACGTTTGGCCCCGGTCAGGTGTTTGCCGTGCTGCTGCCCAACGTGATCGAGTATGCGGCAATCCTCCTCGGTGTCAGCCAAACCGGCGGAACGTCGACCACCCTAAACCCGCTCGCCACCGCCGACGATTTGGCCGCCCAGCTCAGCGACGCCAAGGCCAGGTTCCTCGTCACCATTCCGGCGTTGCTCGAACGGGCCTTGGACGGCGCCAAGCGCGCGGGCGTCGAAGAGGTATTCGTCCTGGGAACCGCTCCCAGCGCGACCCCACTAGCCTCCCTACACGACCCAAACCCCATCGCAATCGACGTCGCGATCGACCCCAAGGCCGCGATCGCCGTCCTGCCCTGGTCGAGCGGCACCAGCGGCCGCCCCAAAGCCGTCATCCTGACCCACGAGAGTATCGTGGCCCAGTTGCACCAGTTCATCGCCGTCCAGCACCATGTCCCGGGCGAGTCGGTCGTGGCCGTGCTGCCGTTCTTTCACATCTACGGCCTGACTCTCATTCTCCTTTCCAATCTGTGGAATGGAGGGTGCCTCGTCGTGATGGCCCGGTTCGAGTTAGAACCGTTCCTCGCCGTGTTGGCCAAGTACCGGATCGTCCTGGCGCCGGTCGTGCCGCCGATCATCGTAGCCCTCACCAAACACCCGTTGGTCGATCAGTTTGATCTGTCGGCCCTCAAATACATCATGTCGGGCGCCGCGCCCCTGGGCGGCGACGTCGAGATCGCCTGCGGCCGGCGACTCAAATGCTTGGTCATCCAAGGCTACGGGATGACCGAGCTGTCGGGCGCGAGCCACCTCCATCCACTCGACGCCGAGGCCGTCCGCCACGGATCGGTTGGATTCCTGGTCCCCAACCTCGAGGCCCGCATCGTCGACCCGGCCACCGGCCACGACCAGGACGTCGGAGGCAGGGGCGAGGTGCTCCTCCGAGGGCCGAACGTGATGATCGGCTACCTGAACCGCCCCGCCGAAACCGCGGCGACCCTGGACCAGGATCGATGGCTCCACACCGGTGACATCGGATACGTCGACGCCGAGGGCTACTACTACATCGTCGATCGGCTCAAGGAACTGATCAAATACAAGGCCCACCAAGTCGCCCCGGCCGACCTCGAAGCCGTGTTGCTGGCCCATCCCTCCATCGCCGATGCCGCCGTCATCCCGAGCCCCGATCCCGAAGCCGGTGAAGTTCCCAAAGCCTTCGTCGTCTTGAAAGCGCCGCTCACGCCCGAGGAGATCATGGAGTACGTCGCGTCCAGGGTCTCCCCCCTCGACAAAGTCCGCCGGGTCGAGATCGTCGAGTCGATCCCGAAGTCACCTTCGGGCAAGATTCTCCGCCGGATCTTGGTCGAGCAAGAACGAGCGAAAATGGCGGCCCAATGATCCCCGCCAGCCTCCGGGCCGCGATCACGCTCGGCCTCCTGGCCGCGAGCGCGGCCCGGGCCCAAACTCGACCCGCCGGGCCCGACTCCCTGACCCGCCGAGCCATGGCCCTCGCCTACCTGCGGATCGAGCTGGCGGTCCGAGATCGCCCCCTCTCGCCTGAGCGGACCGCTCCGACCAATCAAGTGTTCGATCGAGCCACCCTGGCCTTTTTCGGAGGACGGTATCAGCAGGTGATCGAGACCCTCGACTCGCTCGGCACCGCCATCAAAAGCGAGCCCGCCCAAGGCCCCCGGCATCGTGCCGAAGCCCTCCGGGCGCTCGAGCGCCCCTCCGGCGAGCGGCGGGTCCTCTCGTCGCCCAACGGGGAGGTGCCCTACCGGGTCTATCGTCCGAAATCGGCCGGCAAGCATCCGGCGCCGGTCATCGTCGCGCTCCACGGTGCGGGAGCCGATGAAACCGCCTTCCTCGAAGCGTATGGCGCCGGGCGGATCCGAAGGCTGGCGGACAGCCTCGGGTTCATCGTCGTCACCCCATTCACCAACGCCATGATGCGAGCCTCGGCCAACTTGCCCCTGCTCCTCGACGACCTGGCCGCCCAGGGGCCGATCGACCGGAAGCAGGTGTACCTGCTGGGCCATTCGTTAGGGGGCGGTACCGCCTGGCGGCTGGCCCAAGATCAGGCCGGCATCGTTGCCGCGGTGGTCTGCTTGGCCGGCGCCGGCGCCGTGTCGGCAACCGCCGGCGCGGCCCTTCCCCGGACCCTGGTGGTCGGCGCCTCGGTTGACCCCGTGGTACCCCCGGCCCGGCTCAAGATCGCCGTCGATCAGGCCCACGCGATCGGGTGGAACGTCGCCTATCGCGAGCTCCCCGACCAAGGCCATACCCTGATGGTCGGCTCGTTCCTCGACCAGGCCGTGACCTGGCTTCTCTCCCCCAAACCCTGAGTCGCGATGCCTCGAACGCTGGACTGGGCCTATCTCCGCCCTGGCTGAATGACCTGCAAACGAACGCAAGGGTTCCTTGCGGCCGCCAATGCCACCGTCACCACCACGGTCGACGCCAAAAAGAATACCATCAGCGGCCGCCACGCCTTCGATGTCCTCGAGGGGGTCGACGAGATCTATGCCACCAAAGGCAAGAAAGTGGTGCATCTCATTTTAAAGGACACCCAGCCGACCAAGGCAGAAATCGCGTCCCTCCTGATCGGACCGAGCGGTAACCTTCGGGCGCCGACCGCTCGACAAGGCCGGACCCTATTG
>JAYTTT010000044.1:0-11588 GCA_043744895.1 Gemmatimonadota bacterium
CCTACAACGCCGGCTTCCGGGCCTTCGATATTTCCGGGCAGCTCAAGGGCGATCTCCGGGCTCAGGGCAGGGAAATGGTTCACGTGAACACCGCCGACATGGGGGGCAAAGTTCAGAACGCGGCGATGACGTGGGGGGTGGTGGTGAACCCGAAGGATGGGCTGGCGTACGTGAACGACATGTATAACGGGCTCTGGATCGTCCGGCTCGAGCCCAAACGGAGGGAGCTGACCCCCTAGTTCGCCGCCTAGCTTGATGGAAGTGATCAATGTGGCTATTATAGCTACATGAAATCCCAGTCCATATCCGAGGCCAAGAACGGGCTCAGCGCCCTCATCAAGCGGGTTCAGGCGGGCGAGCCGGTTCTCATCACCGACCGCGGTGTGCCGGTCGCCAAACTGGTCCCGGTCCGACTTGGCGCCGGGGTACCGGCCCGGATCCTCGGCCTGGCCCAGCAGGGGCTGGCCCGACTTCCGGACCAGCCCCCAGAGGCGGCTTGGCTCGACCTGCCGTGGCCCCACGTAGGTGGCGGCCGAAGCCCGGTGGATCTGCTCCTCGATGACCGGAAGAACAGTCGATGAGGTTCTGGGACTCCTCAGCGCTGCTACCCCTGTTAGTGCCGGAAGCCAGGAGCGATCAGCTCGTGGTGCTGATGCGGAACGATCCGGCCGCTGCGGTCTGGTGGGCAACGCCGGTCGAGTGCGCCTCCGCGCTGGCCCGGCTAGAACGGGAAGGCCGCCTGGCCGAGGCCGATCGTAGCGCGGCGGCCGAACGCCTGAGCCGGGCGGCTCGGGGTTGGACTGAGGTACCGCCGATCGAGCGGGTGAGAGATCAGGCCACCCGCCTCCTCCGGCTTCATGCCCTCCGGGCGGCGGACGCCCTTCAGCTAGGCGCTGCCCTGGTCCTGGCCGACTTCGAGCCTCGCACCCTGCCGTTCGTAACCCTCGACGCTCAGCTCGGTGTGGCGGCCGGTCGCGAGGGATTCGACGTCCTCGGCCTCGAGAAATCACCGACTCGATAGCCGCCTCGGTTCGGGACAATCGCCCTTTCTTTCGCTATACTCTCACCATGATTTCGGTGTCGCGAACCGGAGGGACCCGGGTGTTGTTGATCAACCCGCCCTCACCCGAACAACTGGGCGCTCCGCTGCTCGGCCTGCAGTACGTGGCCGCGGCCTTGTTGGCGCGCGGCTGCGAGGTGAAAGTGATCGATGCCGCCGCCCGCTATTTCAGCGGCGACGCCGATTCGATCGTCGCCGAGGCGGAGGCCTTTGCCCCAGACCTGGTCGGCTTTGGACTGTTCACGCGGTGGGTCTGGCATGCCTACCGGCTGGTCGAACGGTTCCGCGGGCGTTTCCCGGTGCTGGTCGCCGGCGGCGCCCATGCCACGGTCTCGGCCGACGAAACGCTGGAGAACGGCTTCGACATTGCCGTCGTCGGCGAGGCCGAAGAGACGATTGTTCGACTGGTTGACTGGCTGGAGGGGCGAATCTCGCTCGACGCGATCGCCGGCATTCGATACCGTGATGCCGGCGGCGCTGTCCACAGCGGCCCGCCCTCGGCCGCGATCGCCGACCTCGACAGTCTGCCCCTGCCGCAGACGGCGCAAGACCTGTTCGACCGGCGCTGGTATGACCCCGAAGGACGGGAGGTCGTTCCCGGCGGCATCCTCACGAGCCGAGGCTGTCCGGCCCGCTGCACCTTCTGCGCGAATTACGTCACGGGCCGCAGGTTCCGCTTCCGGTCGGCGGCGAGTGTCGTGGCTGAGCTGAACGCCTATCATGCCCGCTCGGGTTCGACGTTTTTCCCTTGCTGGGACGATGCGCTCACCGCCAACCGCCCCCGACTGGAAGAGCTCTGCGCGACCATCGAGCGAGAGATCCGGTTCCCGTTGCAGTGGAGCGCGATCACCCGCGCGAGCATGGTCACACCGGCCCTGCTGCGGACTCTCAAACGGGCCGGCCTGGTTCACGTCAACTTTGGCGTCGAGAGCGGCGATGACGAGATTCTCCGCGCGATCAAGAAGGGGATCACCACGGAGCAGGTCGTCCGGGCATTGGAATGGGCCAAGGCCGAAGGGCTGATGACCGCTTGCAATTTCATGCTGGGCTTTCCGCAGGAGACCCCGGAGGCGCTCGAGCGCACCTACCGGTTCATGGAACGGATTGCGCCGCTGGTCGACAGCTTCAGTACGCTGGGGGTCCTGGTGCCGTTTCCCGGAACGCCGCTGTACGACGACTACCATGTTCGCTACCACTTCACCCGCTGGTGGCTGCGGGAGGACTACAGCCACTACGCGCCGCCGCCGCCGCTCGACGACTTCGACCGCTTCTACCGCCATTACATCGACGACCGGAACCTCGACCTCGACTTCTTTCAGTATAGCGATGACATGCGCGCCATCATCCGGGCGTGCCTGCGGTTCAAGGGTGAGCATAACCTGCGGAAGATGGGGTTGCTCAAGGACCCGGTGTTCCAGCCGGTCGGCGCGGGGGGCGGCGCATGACGACGATCGGCTGGGACAGCGCCGAGACCGCGAGCTACTATGAGGCGTTCTGCCGCCGGCACTCGCGCTACGACGAGGCGAACCGCGCGCTGGTGGCCCAGGCCTCGCTCCGAGCCACCGATCGGATACTCGACTACGCGGCCGGCACCGGCCGAACGGCCGAGGCGGTGCTCCAGCGGCTTGGTCCGCTGGGAAGGGTGGTCTGCTTCGAGCCCGCGACGGCGATGCGATGGGTCGGCGCCGCTCGGCTGGTCGATCCGCGGGTCGACTGGCTGGCGGGCGACCCTTCCGAATCGGTCGCCTTCGACCGGGTGTTGTGCGGCGCCGCTCTCTGGCAGATGCTGCCGCTGGCGGACACGTTCGAGCGCCTGGCCCGGCTGGTGGCGCCGAGGGGCGCCCTCTGCTTCAACGTCCCCGCGCTCTACCTCGGCGTGCCGGACGAGCCCGGGGGCGGGGATGACCCTTGGCTTCGGCAGCTTCCGGCCCAAATGGTCAAGGGCCGCAGGCCGGTTGGCGGCGGTGCCGAGCCGCTGCCCGACGCCAACGCCATCGAGCACCTCCTTCATGCGGTGGGTCTCCGGCCGGTGCGCTGGTCGTTCCGGATCCGGCTGACCCAGGCGGCCTACTGCGACTGGCTCAAGATCCCCCCGATGACGAACGGCTGGCTGGCCGGCCTCGACGCCGATGCCCGAGCCCGCCGCATCGACCGGGCCTATCAAGCGGTCGATGCCGCCTCGTGGCGGTGGGAGCGCTGGTTAGGCTGGACCGCGTGGAAGCCCTGAGCATGGGCACGCTCCGCGACTCGTCGCCCATCATGGCTGATCCCGTCGCGCTCCGTCGGGAAGCCGGTGAGTGGGGCTATTTGTTCTTTCGCGGGCTGGTCGCGCCGGCTGCGGTGATGCGCCTTCGCGAACGCGTGCTGCCGTGGTGCGCCAAGTACGGCTGGTTGGCCCCCGGCTATCCGCCGAACGACGCCGTCGCCCAAGAAGGCGTGGAGATCAACGCCTATGGGAGCCAGGACGCGGTCGGGTTCCTCGGCGACGTCCTGACCATGCCGGAATTCACCCAACTCGGCGACGACCCGGCCATTCTTGCGGTCGTGGGGCATCTCTGCCGCGGGCCGGTTCAGACCCGCCGCGGCGATGTCTGTCGAGTGTTTGCTCCGCGGTCGCCGGAGACCGCGGCCCACCAGGACCGGTTCTATGTCCGGGACGCGCCCGACCTCTGGACCGTCTGGTTGCCCCTTGGTGAGTGCCCGCGATCGCTGGGCGGCCTCGCGATCCTGCGCGGCTCGCATCACGCCGGCCTGATGGCCCACGATGGCGAGCGCGGAGCCCCCCTGACCGGGGGCCTCGACGGGGATGCCGGGTGGGCGACGGCCGACTACCGCTGCGGCGATGCCGTTTTGTTCCACGGCCTAACGGTGCACCGCGGCGAGCCGAACCGGACCGCCAACCGGCTCCGGTTGTCGGTTGACTATCGCTATCAGCCGGCGTCCGACGCCGGTTCAGCCATCGAAGAGAGGTCCTGAGATGTCGAACGATCCCGGACCCGAGAGGTCGCCCGATCGGGAGGCGGAGGGCCCGGACCGTCGAGCGGAGTCCGAAGGCCGCGACGGCGTCCACGCCGGGGGCGAATCACGGGAAGGCCAGGCTTCACCACCGGCCGAGGCCGGGGACGACGGATCGCCAGGACGGCTACTCGCGAACCTGCATCAGACGCATGGCAATGCCTTTGTGCAACGGATGCTGGCCGAGAGGTCGCGGACGGTCCAGCGGGTTGGCGGGGAACACGCCGAGGCGGAGCACCTCAAGGCGACAAGGGGCCTGGGTCGGGGGGCCGTCGACTGGCCGCAGGTATCGTCCGCCGCCATCTCGGGAACCACCTCGGCGATCGCCGTGTGGAAGGCCATGACCTCTCTGACAGGAGTCGTAGTCAACGCCGTTACCGCCTCCGGCGGTAAGCTGGTTGGGCCCCCGCTGTCGCCCCTGATCATGCCAAGCATGCTGGGCACCGGCGTACCCGCCCGCATCGTTGTGGCTTTCGCCATGGGCGCCGGTCAGGCATGGGATGAATGGGCGTCCTCGGTGACGGTACCGGGATTGCCCTGGTATCCTTCCTTTGCGGCCGTGCCTTCTTCCGTTGCGCCGCCCGCGCCTAACATCCCGACGCCGCTCGCGGCCTTGACCGGCAAGCGCCTCACGGCCGGCGCGGTCGGGGCTGCCATCACGAAGATGCTGCCGCCGACCAAGGATCCGGGTCAAGATGCTGCGGTGATCGACTTCGCCGCTTGGTTCGCCGAGACCTTCAGGAACATGCTCCAGACGACCATGGTGGTGAATGTGCTGGGAACCGGGCCGGTGCCCACCTTCGCGCCGCCGTATGTTCCGGTCGGCCCCGTGATTGGTGGGTCGGCCAATAGCGCGCCGGGTTGTCTCATCGGGACGGCACCGGCGCCGCCGCGGGGTTAGGTCGGGCCGATGCCTTGCCGAACCCCGTCGGCCGGCCAGTTACTTGCCGGAACACCGGAAGGCGGCGAACCGTCAGTCACTGCGATGAGGAGGTGTCGATGGCCCCGATCGTTCCGAATCCAAAGCGAATCAAAAGCTTCCGATCGGAGGCCGCCTTCGAAGGCTGGCTCCAGGCGAATCACGCCCGCGAGTGGGAACTATGGTTGAAGATCCATAAGAAGGCCGCGGGCCTCGCGACCGTGACCTATGCCCAGGCCCTCGACGTTGCGCTCTGTTGGGGGTGGATCGATGGGCTCAAGAAAGGGTTCGACGAACGCTCGTTTCTGCAGCGGTTTACGCCTCGCCAATCGCGGAGCATCTGGAGTCAGGTGAACCGCGCCCACATTGCGAGGCTGACCGGCGCCGACCGGATGATGCCACCCGGCCAGCACCAGGTCGATGAAGCGAAAGCTGATGGGCGCTGGGACGCCGCCTACGCCCCGATCCGCAGTGCGTCAATCGCGACGGTTCCCGATGATCTCCGGGCTTCGATCGAAGCGAGCCCGCGGGCTCGCGAGCTGTTTCGCAGGCTCGGCCGTCCGAACCTCTTCGCCCTCACGTTCCGCACGAACAACATGAAAACGCCAGCTGGTCGGGCGAGGAAAATCAAGGAACTGGTCGCGATGCTCGAGCGAGGCGAGACGGTTGTGCCGGAAGGCCGGCATCGTGCGGTAGCCGCGCCAACCCGCGCCGCGTGTCCTTCAAGCTCCCCGAACAGTTGGACGACGCCCTCAGCGATCTCGCTCGGCGGCGCAAGTCGAGCCGCTCGGCGCTGGTGCGGGAAGCCCTTCAGGCACTGGCGGCCGACAAGCATCGCTCAGTCACCACAATGGTCGACGATTTGGTTGAGCCCGTCAGCGGCCCAGCCGACCTCTCCACTGGTCCCAAACACCTGGCCGGGTACGGGAAGTGACTCGGATCGTTATCGATACCGGGCCCGTCGTGGCCCTCCTCAACCGGCGTGATCGTCACCATGCGTGGGTCCGCGAGGTGCTCGGCACGGTCGAACCCCCAATCTTCACCTGCGAAGCGGTCATCTCCGAAGCCTGCTTTCTGCTGGGACGGCTCGCCGGCGGGCAGGATGCGGTGCTCGAATTGCTTTCGAAAGACGTCCTGCGGGTGGACTTCCGGGTCCTTCCTGAGATCAGTGCCGTCCGGGGCCTGATGCACAAGTTCGCAAGCGTACCGATGTCATTCGCCGACGCCTGTCTGGTGCGAATGACGGAACTCGACGCGGAGAGCGTGATCCTGACGTTGGATCGTAACTTCCGAGTCTATCGCCGGAATCGAAGGCAGGTGATTCCCACGATCATGGCTGCCGGACTCAGCTGACCCTTCACGATAGGTCGGATCATGGCCCGTTTCATTCCCACCGCCACCGCGTTCGCGGGCTTGCTCCTGCTCCCATCCGCGAGTACAGCCCAAGCCCCCCAAAAGATCGCCGACGGGGTATTCCTGCTCCCCGACCGAGGCGGGCCGGTCGCGGGCTGGGTCGACCTGGGATCGGACGTTCTGGCCATCGTCGGCGCGCAAACGGGTCCGGCAGTCGCCACCATCCGGAAGCTGAGCCGGAAGCCGGTCCGGGCGACCTTCGCGCCTAACGGCTCTGGCGTTGGCCAACCCGGCGGCGTCGAACTCGTCCCCAACTCCCGCGGCCCGGCCGCCACCGGCCTCGGCTTCCGGGGCACCGTAACCCTCGGTCCCCGGCGGGTCGAGATCCGCGAACTGGAGCACGCAGTGAGCCCCGGCAACGGGATCGTCTACCTGCCCGACGCGGGAGTGCTCTTCGCCGGCAACCTGGTGGGCGACGGGATTCCGCTCGATTCCGCCCGCACCGAAACCTGGATTCGGGTCCTGGCCCGGCTCAGCCGACTCGACCCCAAAGTGGTGGTGCCGGGGCGGGGCGCGGTGGGTGGGGTCGAATTGCTGGACCAGACCCGCTCCAAGCTGGTGGCCACCCGCGCCGCCGTTCGGGCCGGGATCGACCGGGGCTCGCCCTTCGAACAGATCGTCGGGACGGGAGCTGATTCGGAACTCAGGCGGCACGTCTTGCGCGAAATGGTCGGCCTGGTGCCGCCGCCGATGGTCGACGAACTGGAGCTTCGGCCGGGACCGTCTCCCACGGCCGAGACCCCCGGGTGGACCCGACCGAAGGTGGTGGTGATTGAAGACCTGTGGCCCGGAAAGCCCGGCCGGACGGCCGAGTTGCAGTACCTCGTAACTGGCGTCGAGATTCGAGTGGCGAAAACCGGGGCCGAGGTAGCCGGCTTGGCATCGGACGCGGACGCGGTGCTCGGCTCGTTCAACGCGGAGGTCCTTCGGAGCGGCACCCGGCTCCGATGGATCCAGTCGCAGTCGGCCGGAGTCGAGGGTCCGCTCGCGATCCCCGGCTTTGCCACGAGCCCGATCGTGCTCACCAACGCCCAACGGATCTACGCGCCCCCGCTGGTGGAACACGTCTTCGGGCTGCTACTCGGCCTGACCCGGCGGCTCCAGGTCGCGGTGCCGCTGATGCGGGATCGGGTCTGGGGTCACAATCAGTTCCTCGGACCCGAGATGCCCGAGCTCCGGGGCAAGACCCTGCTGGTCGCGGGACTCGGCGGGATCGGAACCGAAGTCGCCAATCTGGGTCACGCGATGGGAATGCGGGTCATTGCCACCCGCAACAACAAGACCCCACCCACCGACATCGTCGAAGCCGTCGGCGGTTCGAGCGATCTCGCGGCCATGGCGGCGGAGGCCGACGTGGTGGTTGACGCCCTTCCGCTCACGCCGGCCACCGCCAAGATCTTCAACGCCGCGATGTTCGGCCGGATGAAGCCGACCGCGTACTTCATCAACATCGGCCGCGGCGGCACGGTGGACACTGAGGCGCTGACCCGGGCCATCGAGGACAAGCGGCTGGCGGGTGTGGGGCTCGACGTCACCAGCCCCGAGCCGCTACCGTCGAGTCATCGGCTCTGGACGATCCCGAACGTCATCATCACTCCGCACGTGGGGTCGAGCTCGGACTTGGAGCTGGAACGGACGTGGCTCTTGTTCCGGGAGAATCTCCGCCGGTTCGTGGCCGGGGAACCGCTCCTGTCGGTGGTGGACAAGAAGGCCGCATACTAGAATAGATCATGGACACAACCACAGTTCTCGCCACTCGATGAACGCGACGAACCGGCCGGGATCATTCCGGGTGCTGGGGGGTGCGCTACTGATCGGCGTCGCCCTGTTCATGGCCTTCGGTTTCGCGGCCTCTACGGCGCACCGAAGCCTCGGGGTAACCATCGCCGTCCTATTGATCACCATTGGGATCCCCGCTGGGGCCGGCCTTGCCCTCATTCGGGGTCACTACCGAGATCGACGGCTGCTGACCGCCGACCGGGCCGAGCTCCGGCTCCAAACTTGGGAATCGGAACTAGTGAAACTGGCGGCCGAGAGGGGGGGAAAGCTCACGGTGGTCGAGGCGGTGGCCGCCACCGGCCTCCGGGTGCCACAGGTCGAGGAGGCCCTCCGCTCGCTGGCGGAGCAGGGCGTGGCCGACCTCGATATCACCGATTCCGGGATGCTGGTGTACCGGTTCCCCGACATTCAACTCCAGGGGGAAAAAGGTGGCAGTAAGCCGATTCTCGAAAGCTGAACCCGAAGGCCGCCGGCTCTGTCCGGTCTGTCCCGGGCTCCCGATGCGAAAGCTCGACCTCGGCACCGGACCGGGGCGAATGACCCTCGACGCCTGTGGTCGGTGCGGCGGGATCTGGTTCGACGCCGGGGAGGTTGACCGGCTTCGCCACCTCGGCGCCAGGGCGCTCGAAGCCCATGTCACCCTCAAGCCGGAGGCCTACCGGAAGCGCTGCGGCCACTGCGACGCCGCCTACCCGCGGAACGACGATCGGTGTCCCGCCTGCAAGGCGCCTAACGAACTCCGGTGCCCGAGCTGTGTCAAGCTCCTGACGCCGATCCGAACCGGCACCGCCAAGCTCGACGCCTGCCGCGATTGCCGTAGCGTCTGGTTCGACAGCATCGAGCTGAAGGAGATCTGGAACACGGCGGTGGCCCGGCGCCGAGGCGGGGCCGGCGACACCGCCCTCGATGTGGCGTCGAGTTCGATGGACACCTTCCTGATCGCCAGCTGGTTGATGCCCAATGTTGGCGCCGTGGGGGGCGGAGCGGCGGACCTGGCAGGCGGGGCCGTAGCGATCGGGGCGGACGCCGGTTCGGGCCTCGTCGAGGGAGCCAGCGGGCTGGCGAGTACGGTCTTCGACGCGATTGCCGATCTGATCGCCGGAATCTTCGACTAACCGTTAGGAAGTGCGGGTCCTCGGCAAGGCCCGCCGCAACGCGAAGGCACCAACCAGCCCGGCCACGGTCGAGGCCGCGATGATGCCGAGCTTGGCGGACCGCTCCAGCTCGGGCGCTTCGAACGCCAGGGCCGCGATGAAGAGCGACATTGTAAACCCGATTCCGGCAAGACAGGCCACGCCCCCGATCAGCCGCCACGAGGTCTCGGCCGGCAACACCGCCACCTTGAGCCGCACCGCCAGCCAGGAAAAGAGCAGAATGCCGACCGGCTTGCCGAGGAGCAGTCCCGACATCACGCCGAGGCTGACCGGCAGGACGAGGGAAGACTCCGCTCCCACTACCCGGACCCCGGCATTGGCGAAGGCAAACAACGGCATGATCCCGTACTGAACCGGCCCATGGAGCAAATGCTCGAGCCGGAGCAACGGGGCCTGAACCTGTTCGCTCGTCATCTCGAGCGCGTGGATCGCCTCCTGTTGGCCCTTACTCGTGATCACGAGGAGATCGCCGGTCTCGGCCCGGTCGAATTCCGTGATCAGTTCCCGGGCCCGGGTGGAGAACTCGGCGGCGTTGACCCGGGTGTGCGATGGAATCGTCAGGGCCAGCAAGACCCCGGAGATCGTCGCCTGAATCCCCGCCTCGTGAATCATGATCCACAGGACCAGGCCGAGCACCAGGTACGGTGTCAATCGCCGGACCCCGGCCCAGTTGAGGAGCCCAAGCGCCACCAGCGTCGCTCCGGCGAGGAGCAACGGGGCCAGATGAGTGGTGCCGGTATAGAAGAGGGCGATCACGACGACCGCGCCCAAGTCGTCGACAATGGCCAGCGCCGTCAGAAAGACTTTGAGACCGAGCGGGACCCGGGGACCGAGCAGGGCGAGAACGCCGAGTGCGAAGGCAATGTCCGTCGCCATCGGAATGCCCCAGCCGGCCGACGCCTGGCCGGTGGGATTGAAAGCCCAGTACAGCAGGGCCGGCACCAGCATGCCGCCAACGGCCGCGGCAATCGGGAACGCGGCCCGCCGCGCCGAGGCGAGCTCGCCGACCAGGAACTCACGTTTGATTTCGAGGCCAACCAGGAGAAAGAACAACGCCATCAAGGCGTCGTTGCACCACCCAAGCAGGGAAAGCTCAAACAGATGCCCCGTCGGTCCAATGGCGAACCGGCGTTCCAGGAGGCTGAAGTATGAGGCATGGCCCGGAGCGTTGGCCCAGATCAGCGCCACTGCCGCGGAGAGCAGCAGGAGGATCCCGCTGAACGACCCGGTCCGAAAGAAATCCTGAAACGGCTTGAGTGGCGGCCCGACCATCCGAAGAATTCCCTCTTAGGCGGCCTTCGCCGGCGACACCCGCGTAACGTCAGGCAAGTATGCCAAGGCGCAAAGGCGCCCGCAAGGGCCCGCAAAGGGGTGTGGTGGATCGAGGCCAATCTGCGTACGTTACCTGACGCGACCATGCCGCCGTTCTACTATCGCCTGACTGAGGGGATTCGCATTACCGTGCGACCCACGTTCCTGCCCGGGCAGTCCCGCCCGTCACTCGGCCATTTTGTCTTCGCCTACTCGATCCGGATTGAGAACATTGGCGCCGGCCCGGCCAAGCTGCTGACCCGGCTGTGGCGGATTCACGATTCCATCGGCGTCGGCGAAGATCACGAGGTCAAGGGCGACGGCGTCGTCGGCGAGCAGCCCCGGATCGAGCCGGGCCGGACCCACGAATATCAGAGTTACTGCATTCTCAAGAGTCCGTCAGGATTCATGGAAGGCCACTACGAGTTCCTTCGCGACGACGGGACCCGGTTCCTGGCCTACGTTCCCCGGTTCAACCTCGACGCCGCCGCCGAGGCGGACCACCACTAGGCCGCTTGGCTCAACCCCCTCGGGTGGCTAGATTTTTCTCATGCTAAACAAGATCACTGTCGTTGGAGCCGGAAACGTCGGCGCGACGGCCGCTCAGCGCCTGGCCGAGAAGAATTTGGCCCGCACCGTCGTCATGGTCGATGTCGTCGAAGGCGTCCCCCAGGGCAAGGGCTTGGACCAGTGGCAGTCGGGTCCGATCGAGGGATACGACACCCGGGTCATCGGCACCAACAGCTACGATTTGGCGGCCGGCTCCGAGATCTTCGTGGTTACCGCCGGCATTGCCCGGAAGCCGGGGATGAGCCGGGACGACCTAGTAAAGACCAATGCCGGCATCGTCGCGACCGTGTCCAAAGAAATTGCCCGGGTGGCCCCGCAGTCGATCATCATCGTGGTGTCGAATCCGCTCGACGTCATGTGCTACGTC
>JAYTTT010000045.1:0-2954 GCA_043744895.1 Gemmatimonadota bacterium
GTCGTCGGCACCCGCCAGAGGGCGATGGCTTGGTCCTTCCCGGAGGTGGCCAAGGTGCGGCCATCGGGCGACCAAGCCGCCGCGCCGACGAGATGGTGCTCCCCTGTCAGCTCGGCCCGGAGGCGTCCCGAGGGCACATCCCATAACAGCCGCCGGACCTCGCTCCCGACGAACAGGGTGCGACCGTCGGGAGCGAACGCCAGCCGATAGTCCGACATCGGTCCTTGGCTGACCGGCAGGATCTTCCCGGTGTCGGGGCGCCAGAGCACGCCGCCGTGGGTCCGGTTGGCGGCAGCGACATATCGGCCATCGGGCGAGAGGACGGCACGGTGGCCGTAGCCGGGAAGTTCAGCGACCAGACGGCGGCGGGTGAAGCTATACACGATGGCGCTTTGCACATGCGCCGTCCGGCGCTCATCAACCGCTCCCATCTGTTGGTCATTGGCCACGACGAAGAGGTCGCCGACGGCCGGGGTGGCCACGGTGGCCTCCTTTTCAGGGACCGCGAAATCGAACGCCCGCGTCCCCAGCGTCCAGCTCCGCACCAGATCCATGCTGCCGACGAGCAGGTGCCCTCCGTCCGGGGTGAGCGCCAAGCTCGTGACGCCCCGCGTCCGGCCGGTGTGACCGAAGGCGTCCAGATAATCGAAGAGCGCGGGTTGTCGCTTGAGAAAATCCACCAACCCAGGTGAGGCGTCGAGCAGGGGGCGCAATTCTGCCGCTGTCGGCGCGCGGTCCCCCGAGGGGCGGCCTGGATCCGGACCAGGGAACAAGCCGAGCGGCCGACGTGCCGCGAGGTCCCAGAGCTGGATGCCCTCGTCGTCTCCGGAGACGAGCGTCCGGCCGTCGGGAGCGAACACGAGGCATTGGGCGGGGCGGGCGAGATCGGTGAAGGCGAACGCTTCCTGGCCACGCGTCCGTTCCCACACCGCACGCCACTCGAAACCGCGGAGGTCGGTCCGGGGTCCGGAGCCGAGGGCGGTGCCCGCCGGCATCGGCGCGGGACGTTGCTCGTCCAAGAGGCGGCGGGTTTGGGCGAGGTCGCCGGCGGCCCAGGCTTGGGAGGCGGCATAGACATCCGTCGCATAGGCCCGCTCACGGGCGGCGAGCTCACCGGCCTCGGCGCGGATGGCGGCAGCGTTCGCCCGCTGCTCTTGCCGAAGGGCGTGGTCGCGTTCGTGCTGGAGCCGTTCGCCATGGACCCAGATCAGGGCCGCGAATCCGGCCAACGCCGCCGCGCTCAACGCGAGCAAGCCGGCGCGGGCGGGATGCCGCCGGATCCATTTCGTCGCGCGTTCACTCCGCGTGCTGGGCCGTGCCTGGATCGGCTCGTGCCGGAGCCAGCGTCCCAGATCTTCGGCCAAGGCCTCCGCGTTCGGGTAGCGCCGCGCCGGCTCCTTCCGCAGGCACTTCAGGCAGATCGTCTCCAGGTCGCGGTCCACCCCGGTCCCATGCGGCGGGCGGGCTTCCGGGTCTTCGGTGGCGGACGGGAAAGAACTCTCGGGCCGTGGGCCGGAGGCGAGCCGCAGCGGCGGCGGTTCCTCCTCGATCACCTTGCGCATGGTCGCCATCGGCGTCCCGGCCTCGAACGGCGGTCGTCCCGCGAGCAGCGCGTAGAGGATCGCCCCGAGGCCGTAGATGTCGGTGGCCGTGGTGACTTCCCGGGACCGGCCGGCGGCTTGCTCGGGCGACATGTAGTTGGGTGAGCCGATGACGGTGCCGGTCAAAGTCAGGTCGGCGCCGGAGTCCATCCGCTTGGCGAGGCCGAAGTCGGACACGAACGGCTCGCCGTGGGCATCAAGGAGGATGTTCGCCGGCTTCAGGTCCCGGTGCAGCACGCCGCGCTGGTGCGCGTGGTGGACGGCCCGGGCGATCTTGACCAGCAGTCCGATATCGGCAGCCAAGGTCCTGGGCTCTCCGCCCTTCGCCATCCGTTCCGCCAGATTGCCGCCTTCCAGCAGCTTCATGGCGAAGTAGTCTTGCTCGTCATGTCCGCCGATCTCATGGATGGGGACGATGTTCGGGCGGTCGAGATGGGCGGCGGCCTCGGCCTCGCCGCGGAAACGCTGCCGTTCCGCGTCGCTCGCGAACTCGCCGGCGCGGATCATCTTGAGGGCCACGAGGCGGTCGAGGCTGCGCTGGCGGTCTCGATAGACCACTCCCATGCCGCCCCGGCCGATGACCGCCAACAGCTCGTGGTCGCCGACCGTGCGGCTTTTCGCCCTCGGCGGGCAGGCCGAATTCGTCGGAGGTCCCGTCCCCTGGCTGGGCCGGCCCCAAGATGGACCCCAACAGGCACCGCGGGCACAGTCCCAAGGAAGCGTTCGCCGAGAGAGCGCGATCGCACTCGGGGCATCGGGCGGTGGTGGTCATCTTGGGAAGGGGCCGTCGAGGCGATCGTCACGCATCCGGGATCCTCGGGCATCTTGACACTGTGGTTGCAGGGCTGATCCCGCCGAGCGAATCGGGCCGCGTCGCGAAGTAGGACGGGCGGCCCGCCCGTCTTCTGATCTCCTCGGCCCGATAGCGTCCCCCTCCCGATTAGTTGGAGGACGGGCCAGCGGCACCGTCTCCAAGATGGACCCCAACAGGCACCGCGGGCACAGTCCCAAGGGAGCGTTCGCCGAGAGAGAGCGATCGCACTCGGGGCATCGGGCGGTGGTGGTCATCTTGGGAAAGAGAGGTCGAGGCGATCGTCCCGTATCAATCGTTGCGTGAGTACGTGCGTTAAAGTGTATCGATGATGTATTTCGTGTCGGCGAGCCGGAAGAATGAAGTGATCAAGCTCACGTCCGCCTAGATTGAACGCATGATGGAGCTGACCGCTCCGATCATCTCCTTTTTTGTGCTGACGAACAACTTGGCCGATCGCCTCTTGCCATGGTTCCATACTTGTCCATCAGGATCGAGCTCGGGAGCATACCTGGGCAGCAACGGTGTCCATGCAAGGGAGC
>JAYTTT010000046.1:0-2953 GCA_043744895.1 Gemmatimonadota bacterium
CGCGGAAGCCCGCGACCAAGGCGTGGAAGACGTGATGCCAGGGCTGGCCCGGCTGACCGGCCCGGCACCGCTCGTGCTCGATTTCGCGGAAAAACTGGCGGCCGGCGTTCGGGCCGACCAGCCCCGGTTGGACCGGCTGCTTGAAGCGGCGACCGAGCACTGGAGGCTCGAGCGCCTGGCCATGGTTGATCGCAACATCCTCCGCTTGGGCACCTTCGAGCTCTTGTCGCCCGAGATCCCCCCACGGGTCGCGATCGACGAGGCCCTCTGGCTGGCCCATCGGTTTGGGACGGTCCAGTCGCCTCGGTTCATCAACGGGGTCCTCGACCGGGTCGCCCGGACCCTCGGACGCCTGTGAAGATTCTGCTCGTCAACTGGCTGGATCTTGAAAACCCCGACGCGGGGGGCGCTGAGATTCATCTGTTCGAGCTGTTCAGCCGCGTAGTGGCCGCCGGGCATCAGACCGATCTGATCTGCTCCGGCTGGTCGGGCTCCCCCAAATCCGCCGTGGTTCGCGGGCTTCAGGTGGAACGGGTCGGGGACCGGCACACCTTCGCGTTCAAGGGGCGGGGGGCGGTGCGTGCGGCCCTTCGCCGAACTCGCTACGATGTCCTCGTCGAGGACGTCAACAAACTGCCGCTCTATCTGGCCGGGTTGGCGCGAATCCCCTCCTGCGTCATTGTGCCCCATCTGTTCGGTACCACCGCGTATCGGGAGGCACCCTGGCCGATGGCGACGGTCGTCTTCGCCGCTGAGCGGCTGATTCCGCGGGCGTACCGCGGGTCCCATTTCCACGCCATCAGCGAGAGTACCCGGGATGACCTGGTTGCCCGGGGTATTCCGGCCGACCGGATCGTGGTCATTCATCCGGGGATCGACCCCACTCGTTTCACCATCGATCCGGCGCTGGACCGGTCGGCTCCGCCGTCTTTTCTTTTTGTGGGGCGGCTCAAGCGCTATAAAGGTGTCGAGTACGCGTTTCGGGCCCTGCAGCGGGTTCACCGGACTCGGCCCGATGTGACGCTCGACGTGGCGGGCGGCGGGGACGATCGTCCGCGACTCGAGGCGCTGGCCGCCTCACTCGGGCTCGGCGCCACGGTGCGGTTCCTGGGCTTTGTGGATGAAGCCACCAAAGTCAAGTTGTTGCGGACGACGTGGGCCAACATCTTCCCATCGCCAAAGGAGGGCTGGGGGATTACCGTCATGGAGGCGGCGGCCTGCGGAACGCCGTCGATCGCCTCCGACAGTCCCGGGCTTCGCGATTCAGTGCGCCGGGACGAGACCGGGTTCTTGGTGCCCCATGGTGACGTGGCGGCGCTGGCGGAGCGAATGTTGCAACTGGCGTCGGACCGCGGCCTGGTCGATCGGCTCGGCCGGGCGGCCCGGGCGGCGGCGGAACAGTGGACCTGGGACGATGCAGCAGATGCCACGCTCCGACACCTCGAGCGTTGCGTCAAGACCTGAGCCCTTCAGAGGAGTGACAATGCAAAGTTCGTTCGCGGCGCGCCACTGCGAAGTGGCCGACGACCTCAAGGCCCGTGCCCATGACGTCATGGAGCGATTGGCCCATCTGCCTCCCCACGCCATCGAAGGGGGAGTCGTGTTCGACCTGACGCCCGAGGGCCATCTGGCCGAACTCAAGCTCCATATTCCCGGGGGCCGGTGGCTGGTGGCCACCGCGACCGAACGGGACCACCGGACGGCGCTCGACCGGGCCGAAGAAAAACTCAAAAAACAGCTTGACCGGGCCAGCACCAGCTACCGGCGGGACCGGCACACCCCGAGCGACCAGCCATGACCCTCCCCGCCCGGGACCTGCTCGGCCGGCGAGGGGACCTGCTCCAGCTTGAGTCCCTCACCGGCGAGATCGGACTGGACCGGGCCCTTCCCGAAACCGACATCGCGAGTCCCGGGCTGGTGTTGGCGGGGTACACCGCCCGGTTTGTACCCGACCGGATGCAAGTGCTCGGCGAGACCGAAGTCAGCTATCTCGCCTCGCTGGACGATGCCGCCAGGCGCGCAGTGATCCTCACGTTTTTCAGTTTCGACCTCCCGATCGTTTTCATCACCAAGGGGCAGAGTCCGCCCGAGCCCTTGGTGAGCGTGGCCCGGGAACGGGGAATCCCCGTGCTCCGGACCCAACTCAAGACGGCCGAGTTCTATCGCCTCGTCAAGCCGATCCTCGAGCATGCGTTCGCCCCGCGGACCACCCTCCATGGCTCGTTGGCCGACGTGTATGGGGTCGGTCTGTTGTTCACGGGCCGAAGCGGCATCGGCAAGAGCGAATGCGTGCTCGATTTGGTGGAGCGGGGCCATCGTCTGGTGGCCGATGACGTGGTGATCGCCACTCGGCGGGGCAACGGGATTCTGATCGGCCAGGGCCACGAGTTGGCCGCCCACCACATGGAGATTCGGGGTGTCGGCTTGATCGATATTCAGATGCTCTTTGGAGTCCGGTCGGTGCGGCAGCAAAAGCGGATCGAGGTCATCGTCCACCTCGATGACTGGACCAATGCGCCGGACGCCGACCGGACCGGTTTGGCGCGGCAAGAAACCACGATCCTCGACATCAAGCTGCCCAAGGTTATCGTGCCGCTCAACCCCGGCAAGAACTTGACCGTGATCTCCGAAGTGGTGGCGATGAACCACCTGCTCCGGATGGCCGGCGTCGACAGCGCCGCGATCTTCAACGACCGGCTGATCAAACGGATGAAGGAACAACGAGGGCTGCGAGAATACTTGCAGGAGGACTTCGAGTGACGGATCCCGGGTTGCACGGCGTCGTCGTGTGCCACGGTGAACTCAGCCGTGCGCTGGTCACGGCGGTCGAGGAAATCAGCGGGATTCGGGGGGCGCTGGTCCCAGTATCGAACACGGGCTGCGATCGCGGGCAGCTCGAGGAGCGGATTGTGACCGCCGTCGGTGGGCGATCATCGGTCGTCTTCGTCGACAT
>JAYTTT010000047.1:0-2945 GCA_043744895.1 Gemmatimonadota bacterium
CAACATCTCGATTCACGGCGCCTCGGGTGTCTTGATCCACATCGTCGGCGGCGACCTCACGATGGACGAGGTCACCCACATGGCTGAGATCGTCCATGACGCCGTTGGGGACGATGCCGAGATCATCTTCGGCGCGACCATTGACCCGTCGCTTCAGGGCGAAGTGCGAGCCACGGTCATCGCGACCGGGTTCGACCGCGCCATCGCGGGTGAGATTCCGTTCGCCGCGACCCGGCCGCAGCCGGGCGTGTTGCCGTTTCCGGCCCCGAAGCGAGGCCCGGCCGCCAACCCGGGGACCCAGCAGCCGGCAGGACCGCCGAAACAGCCGGTCCAGACCAGGGCCAGTGCCCAGTATGACGTTCCCGATATGGAGATTCCGACCTTCATCCGGCGCCAGATGGATTGATGCGCGGTCCGCTCGGTCGGATCGCGACCGGCATGGTCGTCCTGGTGGCGGCCGCGCTGGCCTTGCGGGCCTCGTGGCCCGCGACCCGGATGGCGGTGGTCGAGCTCCCGGTCCCGACCTCGAGAGAATGGATCGCCCCCGACACCCTCGGGCCGGGGGAGTCGCTCGGCACCTTGTTCGCTCGACACGGCATCGGCGGCGTCGATCTCCCTCGCCTGGTCGAGTTGCTGGCAATCGAGCCGCGCCGGATGCCGGCCGGTCTGGTGGTGCAATTCGTCCATCGTGATTCCGCCCCTGATCCGCTGCGGATCATCGTCCGGACCCGGCCGGATCAAGAGGTCACCTTGGTGCGAGTCGGGGCCGACTGGCTCGCCCAGCGCCGGATGATCCGGTGGGAAACGGCGGTGGGCCGGGTTGCCGGCCAGATTGAGTCGTCGCTATCCGAGGCCCTCGAACGAGCCGACGCGAACGAACCGATGGCCGGTGATGAGCGAGTCAGGCTGGCCTGGGATCTGGCCGACGTGATGGCTTGGCAGGTCGACTTCACCCGCGATCTGCAGCCACAGGATCGGTTCGCGGTGGTGGTCGAGCGCCAGACCTCGGAGCAGGGCGAGGCGCGTCTTGGGCCGATCCTTGCCACCGAGCTCGAGGTTGGTCACCGCCTGCTCACGGCCTATCGGTTCGGAACGCGCGCGGGCCGGTTCGAGTACTTCGATGCCGACGGGGTCTCCTTGCGCCGCGCGTACTTGCGGGCGCCGGTCGAGTTTCGGCGGGTCTCCTCAAGGTTCAGCCGGTCCCGGCTCCACCCGATTCTGGGGATTTGGCGCCGACACCAAGGCGTTGACTATGCGGCGGCCTCGGGCACCCCGGTGCTCGCGGCCGGTGACGGAACCATTCAGACGGCCGGCTGGTCGGGCGGATATGGGCGGATGATCGAGATCAGACATCGGAACGGGATTACGACTCGGTATGCCCATCTCCGCGGCTTTGCCAAAGGCATCCGCTCGGGGGTCCGGGTGACCCAGGGCCACGTCGTCGGCTATGTCGGATCGAGCGGCCTCGCGACGTCGGCGCACCTCCACTACGAATTTCGGCAGAACGGCGCCGCTCGGGATCCATCCCGGATCGATTTGGGCAACGGCGAACCGATCCCGGCGGCCGAGGTGGCGGCGTTTCGGGCCGAGCGCGATCGGTTCCGGGGCTTGTTGTTCCCGCCAAAGCCGGCGTCGGCCACGATCGCCGGGGATCCCAAGTAGGTGGGCATCGTCGGGGTGGTCCTCGCCGCGATCCTGCTCGCGGGCGGCGCCTATTGGGGCCTGGAACGGTTAGGCACCGGTGCGGTCGTCCCCGCCGGGCTCCGGGCGGTCGCCTGGCTGGTTCTCGGCCTCCTGCTCCTCGACCTGTCGTGCGCCAAGCCGCCTGAGGCAACCCGGCCGCTAGTCCTCCTCGACGCATCGCTCAGCATGGCGGGATCCGGGGGCCGGTGGGTTGCCGCCAAGGCTGAGGCCGGCCGGCTCGGCGAGATCCGGCTGGTCGGATCGTTAGGCGCCGATTCGGCCCCGACCGGCGGTCGGTCGCTGATGGCGGCCGCGGTATCTGCCGGGGCGGCGACCGGCCGGCCGGTGTGGCTCGTCACCGATGGCGAAATCGAGGACGGCCTCGAGATCCCCAGCGATGTCCTGGCCCAGACCGGGGTCAAGCTCTTTGCCCGCCCGCAGGCGCCCGATCTGGCGTTGGTTCGGGTCGGAGGCCCTGAGCGGATTGCGGTCGGCGACACCCTCCGGCTCGACGTGGAAGTCTCCGGGGTCGGGATGGCCGATCGCACCCAGGTCACGGTGGACGTCTCGTCCGGCGAGTCCCGCTGGTTGACGGCCACCATCGGGCTCACCAACGGCTCCGGTTCGGCGGTCATTGCCGGGACGCTGCCCCGTTCGGCTGGGGCCGGGAGGCATTTGCTCACGGTCGCCCTCCGCGACGCCAACGACGCCGAGCCTCGAACCGATCGGCGGCTTCACGCCATCACGGTGCTCCCGACACCCGGCATCGTGGTCGTGGCCGATCCGGCCAGCTGGGAAAGCCGGTTTTTCTTCCGAACGATCGGCGACGTCGCCGCGCTCCCGGTTCGCGGATTCTTCGCGGTCGATCGCAATCGGTGGGCCCGGATGGGCGATCTCGCCCCGGTCTTGACGGCCGAGGTCGATCGGGCCGTCCAGGGCGCCGATCTCTTGGTGCAATTCGGCGACCGGTCGGAACGAACGAGGCGGAGCACCGCCCGAGCCCGCTGGGATTGGGTCGCGACCGCCCGGACCTCGGCGCCGACCGAGGGCGATTGGTACCTCATGCCGGGCGGGGTTTCGCCGGTATCGGGGGCCTTCATCGGGCTTCCGGTGGACAGCTTCCCCCCGGCCGCTGGGCTTGCCGTGTTGACCCCGGGCCCCCGCGATTGGGTCGGCTTGGTGGGCCAACAGAGCCGGCGGGGCGGCGAGCGCCCCGCCGTGATGGGTCGCGACTCTGGCGGGCGGCGCGAGGTCTTGGTCGG
>JAYTTT010000048.1:0-2940 GCA_043744895.1 Gemmatimonadota bacterium
GGTCCAGGTGTACTCCGCCGAAGGTCACGCCTAACGTGGCGGCCAAGGACTTCTACCAGGTGCTGGGCGTGCCCGACACGGCCACGCCGGACGAAATCAAGAAGGCGTACCGGAAGCTCGCCAAGCAGTACCACCCCGACGCCAATCCCAACAATCCGAAAGCGCCCGACCTGTTCAAACAGATCGCCGAGGCGCACGGGGTCTTGTCCGATCCGGACAAGCGCAAGAAATACGATCAGATGCGACGACTCGGGGCCTTTGATCTCGGGGCCCGAGGGCGGCCGGGCGGGGGGGCGCGGCCGGGGACGTCGGAGACCTTCGATTTTGGCGACTTCGGTTCGATGGGCCTGGGCGACATCTTCTCCTCGATCTTCGGCAAGGGCGGCCGGAAGGAATCGGCGCCCCGGGGCGAGGCGGTCGAGGTCGCGCTCGAGATCCCGTTTCGAACCGCGGTGCTCGGCGGCAAGATTCCGGTGACGCTGGCGATGAACGGCGCCTGCCCGGCCTGCGCCGGCAGCGGGGCCGCCCCGGGGGCCACCGTGTCGCAATGCCCGGAGTGCAAGGGCCGCGGGACGATCTCATTTGGGCAGGGCGGTTTCGCGGTCAACCGGCCGTGCCCCCAATGCCGGGGCCGCGGCAAGATCCCGTCGCAAAAGTGCGGGACCTGCGGCGGCGGGGGCGAGGTCCGCTCCGAGAAGACGGTGCAGATCAGCGTGCCGTCGGGTGTCGACTCGGGGACCAAGATTCGGCTCAAGGGGCAGGGAGAGTCCGGGGGGGATCTGCTGGTGACCTTCGAAGTTCTGCCGGACCGGTTCTTTGCGAGGCGAGGGCTTGATCTCGAGTGCGAGGTGCCGATCAACCTCGCCCAATCGGTGTTAGGCACCAAGATCCGGGTCCGCACGGTCGACGGCAAGAAAGTCGTCCTGACGATTCCGCCCGGGACGCCGGCGGGCAAGAAGTTTCGGATCAAGGGCATGGGCGTCGTCAAAGGCGACCGGAAGGGCGATCAATTGGTCGAGATCGCGGTGACCATCCCCGACCACCTCACCCCCGAGCAGCAGGAGCTGTTCAAACAGTTCGCCGATCAGGCCGGACTGGCGTACTAGCCCCTACCCTTCGCGGCGATGCTCGGCGCGGTACCGTTCGATCAGGGCACGGTGGGTGGCCAGGTCGGGGCCTAAACCCGGGGTCCGCTGACGCCAGGATCCGTCGGCCGCGAGCTCCCAGGCCTGCCGGTTATCGAGCCACATCTGTTCGAGCAGGTCCCGAACGGTTTCCCGATGAGCGGGGTCGCTCAGCGGCACGGCTGACTCGATCCGGCGGTCGAGGTTCCGGGGCATCCAGTCGGCCGAGGTGATGTAGACGTCGGGTGCGCCGGCATTGGCAAAGAACCAAGCCCTCGAATGTTCGAGGAATCGCCCGACGATGCTGAGGACCCGAATATTGTCGCTGACCCCGGGCACCCCCGGGCGGAGACAGCAGATGCCCCGCACGATCAGGTCGATCGCCACGCCGGCCTGGGACGCCTCATAGAGCGCGACCATGACCTCGGGGTGGGTGATCGCATTCATCTTGGCCACGATCCGGGCCGGCCGCCCCGCCCGGGCGTGATCGGCCTCCCGGCGGATCAGCCGGAGGACCTCGGGCAACATCCCGGACGGGGCCACGAGGAGCTTCCGGTAGCCGGTGGGCGCGGCGAAGCCGGTCAGGACGTTGAAGAGATCGGAGAGATCGGCGCCGAGATCGGGGTCGCAGGTAAAGAGCCCGAAGTCGGTGTAGAGCCGGGCGGTTTTCGGCTGGTAGTTGCCGGTGCCGATGTGGACGTAGCGACGAATGGCCTCGCCCTCCCGCCGCACGACGAGGACCACCTTGGCGTGGGTCTTGAGCCCGCTGACCCCGTAGCTGACGTGGACGCCGACGTCCTCGAACCGCTGGGCCCAGCGGATGTTGTTCTCCTCGTCGAACCGGGCCTGGAGCTCGATCAGGACCGCCACCTGCTTGCCGCGCTCCGCGGCAGCGGCGAGCATCCGGGCAATATGGGAGTCGCCGCCGGTCCGGTAGAGCGTCATCTTGATGGCCAAGACGTCGGGGTCTTCGGTGGCCAGCTGGAGGAATCGCTCGACCGAGGTCGCGAAGCTGTCGTACGGGTGGTGGAGCAGGACATCGCCGTCCCGAATGACGTCGAAGAGATTGCGGCCTTGGGCCAGCCGGGCCTGGGTCACCGGGGCGAAGGGCGGGTCCTTCAGGTCGGCAAATTCGAGTCCGGCGAGCGCCAACAAGTCGCCGGCGTCGAGGAGCCCCTCGACTTCATAGACGTCGTCGCTGCCTAACGCCAGGCCGTCCTGGTCGGCGTTGATTTCGGCCAGCAGCAGCTGGCGGAGCGACTCCGGCGTCGAGGCATGGACCTCGAGCCGCACCACCTCGGCGAACCGGCGGTTCCGGACCTCCTCCTGGATCAGGGAGAGGAGGTCGTCGGCCTCGTCCGGGTCGATTTCGAGGTCGGTATTGCGGCTGATCCGGAAGGGGTAGGCCCCGAGGATTTCGATTCCGGGAAAGAGGGCCTCGAGGTGGCTGGCGATGACCAATTCGAGCGGTATGAACCGATTGGCGCCGGGCAGAGGGACCCACCGGGGCAGAATCTTCGGAACCTTGACCCGCGCGAAACGCTCATCGCCGGCGGGGCCCCGCAGGATGACTGCGAGCGAGAGGCTCAGGTTGGAGATGTAGGGAAAGGGATGAGCCGGGTCAACCGCGAGTGGGGTCAGGACCGGAAAAACCTGGTCGGTGAAGTAGCGTTCCAGGGCTGCCCGGTCGGATTCGGTCAGGTGGAGCCAGTCGGTGAGGATCTCGGGTCCGGCCGCCGCAAGAGCGGGCAGCACTTCCCGGGTCAGGCAATGATCGTGTTGGCGCTGGAGGTCCCGGACCGCGGGCGCGATGGCG
>JAYTTT010000049.1:0-2936 GCA_043744895.1 Gemmatimonadota bacterium
GCCTGTTCGGGGGCCATGTAGGCCGGGGTTCCGAGTGCAACCCCGGTCTGGGTCAGCTGCTCGGCCGCGGTATCGAGGGCCCGGGCGATTCCGAAATCGGCCACGAAGGTATGCCCGTCGGCCAGGAGAATATTCTCGGGCTTGATGTCGCGGTGGATGACGCCTTTGCGATGGGCATAGCCCAGTGCATCAGCGACTTCGCGCGCCAGCAGGACGGTTTCGTCGATCGGGCAGGGGCGGTGCGGCGGAGCCGGTCGCGGAGGGTTTCGCCGTCGACGTAGGGCATCAGATAGTAGAGCAGGCCCTCGGCGTCGCCGGAGTCGATCAGGGGGACGATGTGGGGGTGTTGGAGCTGGGCGGCGAGTTGGATTTCGCGGAGAAATCGGTCGGTGCCGAGGTGGGCGAGGTAGACGGTGGCCATGCCGCCGGCGCCGATTTCTCGTTCGACGCGGTAGCGGTCGCCGAGGGTTCGGGTGAGGGCGTCCAGTTCGGTCACGAACTACCGGAGCGGCGTTGATGATGGCGGATCTGTTCCAGCTCAGCGCGAAGCGGTGCCCAGTAGTCTCGATCGGCCTGTTTGCCGCGGATCTGCTCCCGAGCCAACTCGATCAACGTGTCCGGCTCGCGTCCCTCGCGGAGCCAAAGCCCGATCCGGTCGGAGTCCGGACCCGCGCCGTGAGCGACGATGTCAGCCTCGACCAGCTCACCGATGGTGGCCCAGTCCTTGTCGCGTTGAGTCTTCTTGGTGGCGATCAGGTCCTCGAGGGCCACGACCGCGACCGGGCCCAGGTCGAGCGCGAGGACGATCCCGCGGCGCCACACCGCGTCGATCTCCGGCAACCGAGGTGGCCGGGTCATGATATCAAGCCGAAGTCCGGCCACATCGGGGCGACCGCACCGGAAGTGGACGGCGTGTCCTCGCTCGAGCAGGTCGGGTCTCAGCGGCGGCACCGCGATAAGCGCTGCCTCCAGGGCCGCCAGGGCCCGTTCCAGGCCCGACAACGCCGAGGGATCGGCCGCGAGCATGAGGTCGAGGTCGCGGCTAAACTCCGCCCCCCCGTACAGGATGCATGCCTGGCCGCCGATCAGGAGGGTCGGAACCTCGAACTCGCGAAGAGTGGCCAGCGCGCGTTGGATCGGGGTCGGGATCAAGGGAGCCTCCCAGCGCGAGGAAGTTGGCCCATAGGGAGCCGGTCGCGGCCCATCGCGCCGCCGGCGACATGGCATACCATTCCATTCGCTCCTCCCCGACCCGGCTTGCGATCTGGGCGATGAGTGAGGCCGGCAGCGGGCCTGGTGGAGGGACCATAGTGGTAAATCTGGGGCTATCCGACGGGGATTGGGAGGGGCGGGAACATTTCACTCCATGCGCTGGGGCGAATGGGCCAGGATTAATCCCGGGCATTCACCACCACATGAAGCCGGAGCGGGCGGATCCGGGCCGGAGTCGTGGCCACCACGAATTGGCTGCCATTGGGCGCCGCATCGTAGGTGAACGGAAACTGGCGGTCGTCCACCGAGGGCGGCAGGGCGACCAGTGGCCGCGGCACCGCAAAGCGGCGAGCCAGCACGGGGTTCACGGCCACGACCATCAGCTGGTTGCCGAGTCGATAGTAGAGTTCGCGCCCATCGGCCCGCCAGACCGGCTGGGATCCGCCGTCGGTCGAAATCCGCTCGGACGAACTGCCGGCCTCGAGCCCGCGGACGTACACCTCGGCCCGGCCCGACTGCTCCGAGGTGTAGGCCAGCAGGGTGCCCGAGGGCGACAACCGGGGGTGATACTCGTCGAACTCGGTCCGAACCAATGGGGTACCGGGCTGGTCGGCGGCCAGGTCGAGGTTCCGGATCCAGATGTCGGCCCCGGTCTTGGGGTCGGCCTCGCTGTAGACCAGGCACTTGCCGTCCGGGCACCAGGAACCGACGTACTGCCGGTTGGCCGAACGGGTCAGCCGGCGGGCCGCTCCCCCGGCGGCGGGCATCACCACCAGGTTTGCCGGTCCGATCTCATAGGAAGACAGGGCGATCAGCGAGCCATCCGGTGAGGGCACCGGGTTGAAGCGAGGCCCCCCACTGGTGAGACGGGACCGGGTTCCGCCCGTGGCGAGATCGTAACTCCACAACTGGGCCGAATCCTCGGCGATGATCCCACCGGTGCGTCGTTCGAAGCGAGGCCGCTGGCCATTGCCTTCGCGGAGGGCGGTTACCGTGCCGGTCCGGCTGACCAGTACCAGTGACGGCCGAACCATCGCCTCCTCTGACGAGAGGAATGCCACGGTCCCGGTGCGAGAGGCGTTGTAGACCGCGAACTTCCCGCCTGCGAGTAGGCTCGCCGCCGCCTCGCGTTCGATGGCGCGGGGCGTGCCGCTGGTGGCGAGCCGGCGGGCGTCGAAGGCGATGAGATACAGCTGGCCGCCTTTGGTGTAGATCAGGTGGCCGGAGTCGAGATAGCGGGCCTTGATGGCCCCGTCGACCAAGGTCACCGGCGGGCCGTTGTCCAGCGAACGGGCCACCAGCTTCCATCCGGTGCGGGTGAGGTCACCGTAGATCACGGCCCGGCTGCCGGGCAGCATCTCCGGAAACCCGACCCCGATTTCCCCGGCGGAACTGTCGGGAACAAAGAGTGGTTGCGGGTTACCGCCCTCCGCCGGGATCCGGAAGAGTCCGGTGTTGAGATCGGGCGCGTAGACGAGCGAGCCGTCGTCCGCCCAGGTCGCATAGGCAAATTCGGTGACGGCCGCGATGTCCTCTGGCGGTGCGGTTCCGTCGCTGGCGATCCTTTTGAGTTTCTGGCCAACCACGAATCCGATCCAGCGGCCGTCGGGCGAGAAGAAGAAATCGAAGGCCCCGTCCACGCCCGGCAGCGTCACCAATTCGAAGGCGTCGAGGCGGCGAACGAAGAGCCGGGAGGTCGGCCCGCTGTCGGCCTGGAAGACCAC
>JAYTTT010000050.1:0-11487 GCA_043744895.1 Gemmatimonadota bacterium
CGCCCCCACCAGCATCGCCTTGAACTCCCCCACCGTCATCACATCCTGCTTGCTTCCCGCGCCCCGCGTCCGCACCGCCACCGTCCCAGAATCGGCCTCCCGCTGGCCGACCACCGCCAGATACGGCACCTTCATGATCTCGCCCTGGCGAATCCGGTAGTTGAGGGTGTCGTTACCGGCATCGAGCACCGCCCGCACCCCCGCATCCCGCAGCTCCCGGGTGATCCGCTCGGCCGCCTCCCGTTGGGTATCGGAGATCGGGACCACCCGAACCTGCTCCGGGGCGAGCCAGACCGGAAACGCCCCGGCAAAGTGCTCGATCAGGATGGCCATGAACCGCTCGAACGATCCGCTCACGGCCCGATGGATGATCACCGGCCGATGGGGTGAGTTGTCGTCACCGACGTACGTCAGATCGAACCGCTCGGGCGCCGCATAGTCCAGCTGGATCGTGCCTAACTGCCATTTCCGGCCGATCGAGTCGGACACGTCGAAATCGATCTTCGGCCCATAGAAGGCGCCGTCGCCTGCCTTGAGTTCGTACGGCAGCCCAGTGGCCTCGAGGGCCGCCTTGAGCGCCGCTTCCGCCCGGTCCCACATTTCGTCGCTGCCGACCCGCGTTTCCGGCCGAGTCGCGAACTTGAGGGTGGCGGTCAGCCCGAAGGTTTCGTAGTAGCCAAGAATAAACTGGGTCAACCGGCGGACTTCGTCCGCAATCTGGCTTTCCATCAGGAAGATGTGACAATCGTCCTGCTGAAACTGGCGAACCCGTGTCAGGCCCGACAACGCCCCCGAGACCTCGTTCCGATGGAGCACGTCGTAGGTGTTGAACCGGAGTGGGAGGTTGCGGTACGAATGTTTCTTGGCCGCGTACATCAAGTAATGCGACGGGCAGTTCATCGGCTTGAGCGAAAAGTCGTGTTCGCCCGACTCGTTATCGAGGACCAGGAACATGTTCTCCCGATACTTGCCCCAGTGCCCCGAGATTTCCCAGAGCCCCTTGTTGTACAGCAACGGGGTTCGGATTTCCTGATAATCGTCCCGCTGCAACTCCCGCAAATAGTCGTTCAGGACATTGATCATCGTGGTGCCGCGTTCGGTCCAGAAGGCCGCTCCGGGCGCAAACGGATGGAACATGAACAGATCGAGTTCCCGCCCGACTCGGCGATGATCGCGCTTCTTCGACTCTTCGAGCCGGTGGAGGTGGAGGTCCAGATCGTCCTTCTTGAACCAGGCGGTAGCGTAGATCCGCTGGAGCATCTGGCGCCGCTCGTCACCCCGCCAATACGCCCCGGCCGTCGACAGCAGCTTGAAGTGCTTGAGGCGGCTGGTCGACGGGATGTGCGGTCCGCGGCACAGATCGACGAAGGGACCATCGGTATAGATCGTGATCGTCTCGTCGTCCCCAAGCTCCGAGATCCGCTCGAGCTTGAGCGGGTCATCGGCAAACCGGCGATTGGCCTCGTCGCGATCGACCACTTCCCTGGTAAACGGATAGTCGGCGACCGCCACCTCTCGCATGGCGGCCTCGATCGTTTCGAGATCCTCGGGCGTGAACGGCCGAGGCACTTCGAAATCGTAATAGAAGCCATCCTCGATCGACGGACCGAAGCCGATGGCGGCCGTCGGAAAGATTTTTCGCACCGCCGTCGCGAGGATGTGGGCTCCCGAATGGCGGAGCATGTCGAGCGCGTCCGGGTCTTGGTCGGTCAGAATCGAGACCGTGGCGTCGTGCTCGATCGGGCGGTTCAGATCCCGAATCTGCCCGTCGATCCGGATCGCCAGCGCCGCCTTGGCAAGCCCCGGGCCGATCGCACGGGCTAACTCAAGTCCGGTCGAGCCGGCGGGCAACTCCCGAACCGAGCCGTCGGGAAGGGTCAAATGGAGCGGATTCATAGGGCAAACATAATTGAGGGTCCTAAGGGGTAGACTCCGTGTCGGCCGGCCGGACAATGACCGGCGTCCGCCCGGCAAGCCAGAAATAGAGCCCCAACCCCAGAGCAATCAGGACTACCAGTACCAGGATTCGTCCAACCGGTCGTTTTGCCATCGAAAACGCTTCGTGAAGGTGGCCGACACTATTAACTTAACCGTATGCAGCATCGACGCATACGGACCAAACCACGATGACCGAACCGCTGGCGCCGCAATACGAGCCGAAGTCGGTCGAGGCCCCGCTCTACCAATGGTGGCGGGCCAATGGTCGCTTCGCCCCCCGCGGTTCCGGGGAACCATACGTCATCATGATGCCGCCGCCCAACGTGACCGCGCAGCTCCACATGGGGCACGGCCTCAATTTGAGCGTGCAAGATGTGATGATCCGGTTCGAACGGATGCGGGGCCGGGATGCGCTCTGGGTCCCGGGCACCGATCACGCCGGCATCGCAACCCAGAACGTGGTCGAGAAACTCCTCGCCAAAGAGGGCCACACTCGGTTCGACGTCGGCCGCGAAGCATTCGAAAGCCGGGTCCGCGAGTACGTCGCCGACACCGGCACCACGATTCTCGAACAGATCCGGAGCCTGGGCGCCAGCTGCGACTGGGACCGGACCTACTACACCTTCAGCGACGAGCTCTCGCGCGCGGTCCGCGAGGTCTTCGTGACGATGTTCGACCGGGGCCTGATCTATCGGGGCAAGTACATCATCAACTGGTGCCCCCGGTGCCTCACCGCCCTGTCCAACGAAGAGGCCGAGAAGGAAGAAACCGACGGCCGGATCTGGCGGCTCCGCTATCCGCTCGAGGACGGGAGCGGCGAGATCGTCGTGGCCACCACCCGTCCCGAAACGATGCTCGGCGACACCGGGGTGGCGGTCCACCCCGACGATGACCGCTACGGTTCGCTCGTGGGCCGGCGGGTTCGGCTCCCGCTGGTGGGCCGGCTGATTCCAATCGTGGCCGATGCCGCCGTCGATCCGGCGTTCGGTACCGGCGCCGTCAAGTTGACGCCGGCTCACGACCCGCTCGACTTCGAGATCGCCAAACGTCACGGGCTCGACGCGATCGACGTGATGACCCCTGATGCCCGGATCTCCGACGCGGCGCCGGAGCGGTTTCGGGGCCTCGACCGGTTCGACGCCCGGAAGGCGGTCGTCGCCGAGCTCGAGGCGGCCGGCCTGATGGTGGCGGTCGAGAACCACCGCCACGCGGTCGGACACTGCTATCGGTGCGACACGATCGTCGAACCGCGGTACTCGGACCAGTGGTTCGTGAAGATGGCGCCGCTCGCAGCCCCGGCCTTGGAGGCCTACCGCAACGGCACCCTCAACTTCGTGCCGGAGCGTCGGGGCATCGAATACGCTCAGTGGCTCGAGGGCATTCGGGATTGGTGTATCTCGCGCCAGATTTGGTGGGGGCACCGGATCCCGGTCTGGTATTGCCAGAGTCCGGCATGCGGAGCGATGGTCGCCAGCCGGACTGACCTCGCCTACTGCCCAACCTGCGGCGGCGCGGCCACGCAGGACGACGACGTCCTCGACACCTGGTTCTCGTCGCAGCTGGTCCCGTTCAGTTCGTTAGGCTGGCCCGACCGGACCGCCGAGCTGGCCCGGTATTATCCCGGCCACGCCTTGGTCACCGCCCCCGAAATCCTCTTTTTCTGGGTGGCCCGGATGATCATGGCCGGACTCGAGTTCCAGTCGGCCGTCCCGTTCACCACGATTTACCTCCACGGCACGGTCCGCGACACCCAGCACCGCAAGATGTCGAAGTCGCTCGGCAACGGGATCGATCCGCTCGACGTGGTCGACCGCTACGGCGCCGACGCCCTTCGGTTCACGGTCATCGCCGGACTCGCCGTCGGCACCGATGTCATCCTCGATCCGGCCGACCTCGACACTTCGTTCGCGAGCGGCCGGAACTTCGCCAACAAGCTCTGGAATGTCGGCCGCTTCATTCTCTCCAATCTCGACGGGCCGGTGCGCCCGCTGGCCGGCAACCGGCCCGGGGTGATCGAGCGACAGGAGCTGGCTCTCGTCGATCGCTGGATCATTGCCCGGTGCGACGCCACCGTCCGCGATGCCACCGAGGCCTTCGAGAAGCTCCGGCTCAACGACGCGGCCAACGCGGTGTATCGGTTCCTCTGGAACGATCTGGCCGACTGGTACCTCGAAGCCATCAAGCCGCGCCTCTATGGCGACGTGCCCGGCGGCGACGTGGCCCGGGCCGTGGTGGTTCAGACCTTCGACGTCGCCCTCCGGCTCCTCCACCCGGTCATGCCCTTCATCACCGAGACCCTCTGGAAACGGCTCCCCGGCCGCGCCGAGGAGGCCACGATCATGGTGGCGGAGTGGCCAAAGCCCGACTCGCGAGCCACCGATCAGGCCGCGCTCGACGAATGCTCGGCCCTCCAGGACATCATTGGAGCGATCCGCTCGATCCGGGCCGAGTACAATGTCCAGCCCGGTCACGCGGTCAGGGCCACGCTCGCCCGGTGCGGCCCCCACGTGAAGGCGGCTATTCGCCACCACCAGCCGATCATCGAACGCCTGGCCAAACTGAGCGAGCTCACGGTGACTGAGGCCGAGCCGGCCGGGGCCGAAACCGGGGCCAGCGCCGTGCTGGCCGACGGCACCAGCCTGACCGTACCGTTAGGAGATTTGGTCGACGTGGCCAAGGAGTGCGCCCGGCTGGGCCAGGAGGTGGCCCGTCTGACCGCCGCGATCGCCAACCAGGAAAGGAAGCTCGGCAACGAGCAGTTCGTGAGCCGGGCGCCGGCCGATGTGGTGGAGAAGGAGCGCGACAAGCTGGCCAGCTGGAGGGACCAGGCCGCCGTGCTGGAAGACAAACGCGGCCGGCTTGGATGCTTGTCGTGAGGTGGCTCGCCGGGTTCACCCTGCTGGTGCTGCTGGGTTGCTCCCGGATGGGGGAACCGCCGGGCGGTCCGCCCGACACCGCGGCTCCCGTCGTTCTCGGCACCATCCCCGAGTCCACCGTCGTGGCGCCCGGGTTCAAAGGCGACGCCGAGTTTCGGTTCAACGAAGTGGTCAGCGAAGGCGCAAGCCCCAACTTTGGGCTCGGCACCGGCGACCTCGAGCGGCTGATCGTCCTGTCGCCGACGAAGGAAGTGCCGGTCATCGGATGGAAGCGAAGCCGGATCACGGTGCGGCCGCGTGAGGGCTGGAAGCCCAACCGGGTCTACCGGATCGAGTTGCTGAATGGTCTTTCCGACCTCCGCACCAACCGGAGCAAGACCGGCCGGGTCATCACCTTTACGACCGGCGCCCCAATCCCGACCCGCTTCATTTCGGGCCGAGTGGTGGATTGGTCCACCTCCCGCGCATCGGCGCTGGCCCTGGTCGAGGCGCTGCTCCTTCCCGACAGCCTGAGGTACCGGACCACCGCCGACTCGACCGGCCGGTTCTCGTTCGGGCCGCTCCCGGCCGGCGAGTTCGTCGTGGCCGGAGCCCTTGACCAGAACCGCAACAACCGGCTCGACCCCCGGGAAGTGTTCGACACCACGCGACTGGCCGCCGGCCGCGACACGGTCGGCGAGATCTGGGCCTTCAAACACGACACCGTCGCCGCCAGGATTCAAGCGCTCGCCAAGCACGACTCGCTGGCGGTGATGGTCACGTTCAGCCAGCAACTGAATCCGTATCAAACGTTTTCGATTTCCCAGGCGCGGGTCAGACGCCTCCCGGACTCGACCGACATCGAAGTCGAGACCATCGTGACGGAAAAGCTCTACGATTCCCTCTACCGCCGGGCTCCCAAGCGCGACTCCGCGAAATTGGCAGACTCGGCCGCCGTCCGAATCCGGGCCGACTCGGTCGCCCGGGCCGATTCGGTGGCCCGAGCCGATTCGGTCCGCCGGGTGGCCGATGCCGCTCGACGCCGGGGTCGGACCCTGACGCCGACGCGTCCGGCCGACGAAGGGCCGTTGACCACCAAGCCGGCGTTGTTCGACCGGGTCGTCGTGCGGGTCCGCCAGCCGCTGGCACCGGGCGCTAAGTACGTGGTTGAAATGACCGGAATCGAATCGGTAAGCCGGGTCGCCGGCCACGCGATCCAAGGCTTCCAAGTTCCTGAAGAGAAGCCCCCAGCCAAGGACTCGACGGCCAAGGATTCGGCGGCCAAGGGTAAGGCCGCGGCACCCGTCCCGGCCACCAAGGATTCCGCCAAGGCCGCGGCACCCGACACCGCCGCCGTCGCCGCGCCGCGCCCGGCGCCGGCCCCGCCGCCGCCCCAAGACACCGTCACGACCAAACCCACCTCGCCCCGCCCGGCCCCCGCAGTGACCGGCCCGAGCTTTCGGGTTCAAGCCGTCGCCGCGGCGACCCAGGCGCTCGCCGACGACGCGGTGGCGAAGCTCAAAGCCGTCGGTTTCGACGCCATCGTCGTCCCGGACAAAGGCCTCTTCAAGGTCCAAGCAGGCCCCTTCCCATCCCGCGCCGCCGCCACCGCCGCGCTCCGGCGCATCCGCGACGCAACGGGCGACGGTCCCTTCGTGGTCCAAAACAACCCGTGACCGACGGCCGCCGCCGCCTCCCCTCGATCGACCGGTTGCTCCAGCTCCCCGAGGTGGCGGCCCTGGCCGCCCGGGTGCCCCGCAACGTCATCGTGGCGGCGGCCCGCGAAGCGGTCGCTGACGTTAGGCAATCGCGGGGCGGGCCTCCCGACGACTGGGGAGCTTTGGTGACCGAACGGGTCGCCGCGCGAACCGCCCCGTCCCTGTTTCCCGTCGTCAACGCCACGGGTGTGGTCCTCCATACCAACCTCGGCCGGGCTCCGCTGGCGGCCGCGGCCCTCGAGGCCGTCGGGCGGATCGGCGCGGGGTACAGCAATCTCGAGCTCGACGTGGCCACCGGAAGCCGGGGCAATCGGCTCGACCATGCCGCCTCGCTCCTGGCCGAGTGCGCCGGGGCGGACGACGCGATCATCGTCAACAATGCCGCCGGGGCTCTGGTCCTGGTCTTAAACGGGCTCGGCGCGGGCCGAGAGATCGTGATCTCGCGGGGCGAACTGGTCGAAATCGGGGGCTCCTTTCGAATCCCGGATATCCTCGAAAAGAGCGGCGCCATCCTCCGGGAAGTCGGCACCACGAACCGAACCCACCTGGCCGACTACGAGCGGGCGATCGGTGCCCAGACCGGGGGCATCCTCTTGGTGCATCGGTCCAACTTTTCGATGGCGGGCTTCGTTGCCTCACCGGCGCCGGCCGACATCGCGACCCTGGGCGCAGCGCACGGGGTGCCGGTCGTTCATGACGTCGGCAGCGGGCTGCTGCTCGATCTTTCCGCCCATGGGCTGGCCGGTGAACCGAGCGTCCCGGTCGCGGCCCGCACGGCGGACCTCGTCGTCTTCAGCGGGGACAAACTGCTGGGCGGCCCCCAGGCGGGGTGCGTGGTCGGCCGGCGGCGGTGGATCGAGATGCTCCGCAAGAATCCGTTCGTCCGGGCAATGCGAGCCGACAAGCTGACGCTCGCGGCCCTCGAGGCCACCCTCCAACTCTATCGTGACCCCGCCCAGGCCGTTCGGGCGATTCCAGTGCTCCGGATGCTCACCACCGACGCTGCCACCCTTGCCTTCCGGGCCGAGCGGCTCGCGGCGGCCATTCCGCCCCGATTCGCTCCCCGGCTCGAGCCGGGCCACTCGGCGGTTGGCGGCGGATCCTTTCCGGAGGCCCGCCTCCCGACCACGTTGGTCACCCTCGATCCCGGGGGCCGGGGCGCCCACGCCGTCGCCCTCGACCTCCGGCTCGGCGACCCGAGCATCCTGGCCCGGGTCAGTGATGACCGGGTCGTTCTCGACCCCCGCACCTTGGCGGACGACGACCTGATCGCCGTCGGTGCGGCGTTAGGCAGAATCGCGGACCCGGAATGAACCGCCCGGCGGCGTTCCTCGACCGGGACGGCACCATCATCGCCGATCCCGGATATCTCAAGGATCCGGCCGACGTTCGGGTCCTCGACGGCGCCATCGCCGCCATTCGGGCCCTCCGGAGCCAGGGCCTGGCCGTCGTGGTCGTCACCAACCAGTCGGGCATCGGCCGCGGGTTCTTCGGCTGGGACGACTATTTCGCCGTCGCCGACCGGATGGCGTCGCTCCTCGGCGACGCGGCGCCCGACGCCACCTTCGCCTGCCCCCACTACCCGCCGGTCACCGGCCCGTGCGACTGCCGCAAACCGGGCCTCAAGCACTACCACGACGCGGCCGCCCAATTCGGGATCGACCTGGCGCGCTCCACCTGGATCGGCGACCGGATCACCGACCTGATCCCCGCCACCGCCTTTGGGGGACGAGCCATTCTGGTCCGCACCGGAGCGGGGCTCGAGCATCAGGCGGAGGCCCTGGCCCACGGCTTCGACGTGGCCGACGACCTCTTGACCGCCGCGAACCTGGTTGGCAACCCTGGAGCGAAACCCCCTGGTTTATATTGACGGGCTATGCCGATGAGGGTGGCCGTTTGCGCGTCGGGCCGCGGGAGCAACCTGGCGGCCTTAATCGCGTCGCTGCCGGCTGGCGGCCCGGCGGCGGTGGCGCTGGTATTGAGCAATCGGTCCGACGCCGGAGCCCTCGAGATTGCCAGTCGCCATGGAATCCCGACCGCGGTGCTCGCTCCGGCCGCCGACCCACTCCAATGGCTCACGCCCCTGGAGCGGTGGTCGATCGACTTTGTGGTACTCGCCGGGTTCTTGAAGCAGGTGCCGGCGCCGGTGGTCGCTCGTTATGCGGGCCGGATCATCAATATTCACCCGGCGCTCCTCCCCGATCACGGGGGGCCGGGCATGTACGGTGGGAACGTGCATCGGGCCGTCTTGGCCCGGGGCGATTCGGAAAGTGGCGCCACGGTGCACGTGGTCACGGAGCGGTATGACGAAGGCCCGATCCTCGGGCAGGCCCGGGTCCCGGTCCTTCCCGGCGATACTCCGGAAACCCTCGCGGAGCGGGTCCTCGCGACCGAACACCGGCTGCTGCCCGCCGCCGTGCTCGCGGCGGCCCCGTCGGGGCGGGCGGTTCCTTTCACGTTGAGTTAGGCTGCTATGAAGCGCGCGCTCATTTCGGTAAGTGACAAACGGGGCATCGTCGAGTTCTGTCGCGGACTGGTGGAACTCGGGTTCGAATTGGTGTCGACTGGCGGGACCGCGGCCACGCTGGCAAAGGCCGGTCTCCCGGTCACCCTGGTCGAAACCGTGACCGGGTTTCCGGAAATCCTCGATGGCCGGGTCAAGACCCTGCACCCGAAGATCCACGCCGGCCTCCTGGCCCGGCCCGATATCGAGCAGCATCGGGCCACGCTCGAGGCTCATGGCATCGACCGGTTCGACCTGGTCGCGGTCAATCTCTACCCGTTTCAGACCACGATCGCCCGCTCGGACGTGACGTTTGAGGACGCCGTCGAGAACATCGATGTCGGCGGCCCTTCGATGCTCCGAGCGGCGGGCAAGAACCACCAATTCGTCCTCCCCGTGGTCGATCCGACCGACTACCCGAAGGTGCTGGAGTTGCTGGCGGCCGGCGGCTTCAGCCCGGAGGTCGGGCGGGCGTTTGCGGCCAAGGTCTTCTCCCACACCGCCGACTACGACAACGCCATCGCCGGCTATTTGACCGTCAAAGACGAGGGCCTGCCGCCTCGCCTGAATCTGGCGGCCGAGTTGTTGTTGCCGCTTCGCTACGGCGAAAACCCCGAGCAGCGCGCCGCCCTCTATGCCTCGGAAGAGCCTCGCGGCATCCGGGACTTGAAGCAGCGCCAGGGCAAGGAACTCTCCTTCAACAATCTGCTCGACATCGATGCCGCCGCGACGGCCGTCGCCATGTGGAAGAACCGGCCGGCGTGTTGCATCGTCAAGCACACCACGCCGTGCGGCCTGGCCGTGGGCCGGACCGCCCTCGAGGCGCTGGACAAGGCTCGAGCCACCGATCCGCTCTCGGCCTTCGGGGGAGTCATCGCCTGCAATACGGTCATCGACCGGGCCATGGCCGAGTCGCTTCGTGACCTCTTTTTCGAGGCCATCGTCGCGCCGTCGGTCCACGCGGAGGCCCTCGCGGTGTTTGCGGAGAAGAAGAATCTTCGGGTCGTCGAGCTCCCGATCGGCGAGGCGGCGGGCTTGGACTGGAAGCGGGTTCGGGGCGGCTTCCTGGTCCAAGACCGGTTTCGGTTCAATCCGAGCGAAGCCAACTGGACCGTCCCCACCGGCCGCCGACCAACCGCCGACGAGTTGAACGAACTCCGGTTTGCTTGGGCGGCGGTGGCCACGGTCAAGTCGAACGCGATCCTGATCGCGCGCCAGGAACAGGCGATCGGCATCGGAGCCGGCCAGATGAGCCGGGTCGATGCGGTCTTCATGGCCATTCACAAGGCCAAACAGCAGCAGCACCCAACCCAAGGCGCGGTCCTGGCTTCCGACGGGTTCTTCCCGTTCCCGGACGGAGTCGAAGAGGCGGCCGGCGCGGGAATCACGGCCATTATTCAGCCTGGCGGATCGGTGCGCGATGCCGAGGTGATCGCCGCGGCCAATCGGCTCGGGATCGCGATGGTCCTGACCGGCACCCGAATGTTCCGGCACTAACATGACGAAACGCGAACCACCTCCGTATCTCTGGGCCACTGCCGCCGGCCTCGCGGTCCTCGGCCTCTATATCTTCTCCCTCGCGCCGACCACGGCGTTCTGGGACACGTCCGAGTATATCGCCGCCGCGAAAGTCCTCGGGATTCCTCACCCGCCGGGCAACCCGCTGTTCGTCCTGATGGCGCACGTCTTCGGTCTGTTGCCGCTGGCGCCGACCTATGCCGAGCGAATCAATCTCTTCGCGGCCGTGACCAGCGCCGCCGCCGCCGGGTTTTGGTTTCTGGTCTCAGATCGCTGGCTCCGGGCGATCGTGCCGCTCAAGCTCCCTCGCTTGGTGGCAACGTTCGGCGGCGTCCTGGTTGGCGCGACCATGTGGACCGTCTGGAATCAGTCCACGGTGAACGAGAAGGTTTATACCGTCTCGCTCTTCTTCATGGCGATGGTCACCTGGCTCGCGGTCCACTGGGGCGACGATGAGCCCGGCCCCCATCGCGATCGTTGGCTCATTCTGATCGCATACCTCCTGGCGCTGACCTCGACCAATCACATGATGGGCGTCCTCGCGGCTCCGGCCGTGGCGGTCTACGTGCTGTGGACCGATTGGCGGGTGCTGACCCGGCCCCGGGTCCTGCTCGGGGTCGCCTTGGCCGTCGTGGTCGGCCTGACCCCCAACTACATCTTCCTCCCGATCCGGGCGGCTCAGTACCCGCCGATCAACGAGGGCGAACCGATCGGGTTTTTCAGTCAGGCGTTGATGGATGTGCTCAATCGGGTCCAGTATGGCAAGCCGTCGGTCTTCGAGCGCCAAGCCGACGTGCCCGCGCAGCTGGGCATGTACTGGCAGTATTGGTCGTGGCAGTTCGCCAAGAACTGGGGAGCGGCCGCCAGGCTCGCCACCGCGCTGTTCACCGTCCTCGGCCTCGCAGGACTGATTCAGCTCATCAAGAAGGACCGGCGCGCCGGCCTGGCGGCGGCC
>JAYTTT010000051.1:0-11390 GCA_043744895.1 Gemmatimonadota bacterium
TCCCGCTAACGAGTCGCGCTACCCGGAGCCGGTCCAGGTGGCGGAGGCGGTGGAGCATGCACTGTTCGACGCCCGGCCGAGGCCCCGTTACTTGGTGGCTCCGACGGCGGGTCAGACGCAAGCCGCGGTGCGCCGGGCGGTCGAGAAGGTGGTCGAACTCAGCCAAGGGTCGCGGCACCCGCTCGATCGGGCGGGTTTGATCGCGTTGCTCGACTCGGCGCTCGTCCGTTGACCGGCCTTGTCTCAGTGCTGGTGACGCCTGAGCAACTCGTCCAGTGCGGCGCGGTCAAGCCACATTCCCCGGACCATGACCCCTGAGGGCCGACGCAGCCCAGGCCATTGTCGGCATCGAGAGAAACTTGATCACCGCGAGGGTGGGTTCGACCCAGGTGCCGGGAAACCTCGCCAGGGTGGCGACCATCGGGCCGATCGCGGCGGTGTCGGGCGGGTGCCTACGTCGGCATCGGGCGATACCCGGCCTTCTCCGAACGACCGACCTTGGTGGGTCAAACCACCCCAAGTTCGGATGTCTTCCGGAACGCGGTCGCTCGCCTAGCGCCAAACCCGAAGCGGGCCGCTGCCCAACATTCCGGATCCGAGTCGTACGGATCGACCGTTTGGGATACCAAGGGCCTGCTTCGAAATGCGGTACTGCTCATCGGCCAAACCGCATTCACAACGAATCAAACAGCCCGCCTTCCGGTTCAAAGAACGTTAACCTGACCCTCAATGTGGATTCAACGCCGCGCCGATAGCTTTCAGACCGGTTCCTCCAACCCTTTGGGGAGGACACGATGTCGATTCAGAGGGCCGGAGCGAGGAGGAACGTTGTGGTGAGAGCGGTCGGTCGCCTGGCGAGCATGGCATTGATCTGGTTCTGGCTCTTCGTCCCGCCGTTGACTGCCCAGGCGCCACGCGAGAGCGCACCACGCCGCCTCACGCTCGCCGACGTCTTTCGGACGCTCGAAACCAGGAGCCCCCGGCTGGAGGCCGCCCGCCAAATGGCCGCCGCGGCCAAGGCCCGGATCGATCCGGCCAAGGCGCTGCCTGATCCGCAGCTCCAACTCGGCCTGATGAATCGGAATCTTCCCGGCTTCGGCCTCCAGGACCCGCTCGGCATGAACCAGGTGCAGGTGATGCAAATGCTCCCGATTGGCGGCCAACTTGGCTTGGCCGGCAGGATGGCAACGGCCCAGGCGGGGGCCGCGACGGCCCGCGCGGCCGATCTTTTCTGGGAGCTCCGGGCCCGCGCCGCCATGGCGTTCTATGAGCTCTACCAGATCGACCAAAGCATTGGCGTGGCCGTGACGACCCAGGGGCTCCTTCGGGACATCGGAACGACGGCGCGGACGATGTATTCGGTCGGCCAGGGCCGCCAGGCCGACGTGTTGCGGGCCCAGATCGAAGTCGACCGGATGACCGAAGAGATCATCCGAATGCGGGCCATGCGCGAGGCGGCGACGGCTCGGTTGAACACCCTCTTGGACCGGCCGTCCAATACCCCGGTTCCCTCGCCGGTACTCCCGGCGTTTCCTCGCGACCTGGCGGCGCCCGATTCGCTCGAGGGGCTGGCCCTGACGGGGCGACCGATGCTGACCGCGGGCGCCCTGGAGGTCGAGGCCTCGGTCGCCGCGCAGCGCCGTGCCCAACGGGAGATTTGGCCTGATCTGCAGCTCGGCGCGATCTATGGCCAGCGGCCGATGGCGGGCGGTACCGATCGGATGCTGAGCCTGATGGTTGGCTTCTCGGTTCCGATCTGGGCGGGCCGCCGCCAATTCAAGATGCGCCAGGAAGCCGAGGCGATGCGGCTTGGCGCCGAGGCGGAGCTCGGCTCGATGCGGGCCGAGACCCGGGGCCGCCTCGGTGAACTGGTGGCCGCCCTCCGACGGAGTCGCGATCTGCGGGTCCTGTACCAGACCACGATTCTGCCCCAGGCTCTTGCCACGGTCAACTCCACCCTTTCCGCGTACCGAGTCGGCGAAGTCGATCTGCCGATGTTGCTCGACGCTCAGATGACGGTCAACCGCTACCGCCAACAGGTCTTCCAGCTCGCGGCCGACGAGGGCACCGCCCTCGCCGAACTCGAAATGCTCCTTGGACGGCCCCTCTTCGACCCCGAGCGGATCGACTCGACCCCACCCGGAGATGCGCGATGACGACGCTTCGAGGAGGCGCGCGCCTCCGCGGGATCCTGATCTTCGCCGCCGTGCTTGGCGCAGCCGGGTTTCTTACTTGGTACCTGGCAGAGCGGTCAGCACCCGGCGCCGAAGCGGCCGCCCACAGCCATGGGGTAGCTCCGACCTCCGACAGCGCCCGCGCCGTAATGCTTTCGACCGAAGCGGCCCGCCGCATCGGAGTGACCTATGCCCCGGTTCTGCTTGGCCCCCTCGGACGGGTGGTCCGCACCGTCGCGATCCTGAGCTACGACGAGACCCGGCTCAAATCGGTGACCAGCCGCGTGGATGGGTGGGTCGACCAGTTGTACGTCAACTTCTCCGGTCAAGCCGTGCGAATCGGGGACCCGCTCTTCGCGCTCTATTCGCCGATGTTGGTGGCTGCCCAACAGGAGTTGCTCTTGGCCAAGCGGCTCCGCGGCGACGTCGCCGCCGGGACCGCCGATGCCGTCCGGAACTCCGACGACCTGCTCGAATCCGCCCGGCGGAGACTGCTCTATTGGGAAGTACCACCGGAAGAGGTGCGCCAGATCGAGGAGACCGGGGTGATCCGGAAGACGGTGACCTTTCGGTCGCCGGTGAACGGCGTGGTGATCGAGAAAGCCGTCCTGGCCGGGCAACGGATCATGGCCGGAGAAGCCATCTATCGGATCGCCGATTTGAGCACCGTCTGGCTCGATGGGGAAGTCTTCGAGCGCGACCTTCCCTCCGTCCGCCTCGGCCGGGACGTCGTCGCCGAGTTCCCAGCGCTCCCCGGCGGGCCCCGAACCGGCCGGATCACCTACATCTATCCAACGATTAATCCGGAAACGAGAACGGCACGAGTTCGAGTCACCCTGCCGAACCCCGGTCTCGCACTCAAGCCGGGTATGTATGCCACCTTCAGCTTCGCGGCTGCAACCGAGCCGGTCCTGAGCGTACCGCGCTCGGCCATTCTTTCCACCGGCCGCCGGAACCTGGTGTTCGTCCGACTCCCCGATGGCATGCTCGCGCCCCGCGACGTCGGCATCGGGATCGCGACCGACGAACGGATCGAGGTCCGCTCCGGCCTGGCCCTCGGCGATACCGTGGTCAGTTCGGCCACGTTCCTCGTGGACGCCGAATCGAACCTCGGCTCACTGCTGGGCGGCATGGGCGGCATGCCGGGCATGGACATCGCAGCACCTGCCGTGCCGAAGCCAAGCGCGTCGCCCCCGCCTCGCCCGGCCGCGCCGAGGCCGGCTAGGGACACGATGAAGGTGCCAATGCCGACCCCGGACGACCGGCATAGCGGTCACACGCCGCCCCCCCGGGACTAGCCGGCCATGCTCAAACGAATCATCGACTGGTCGATCGCCAACCTGCTACTCGTCTCCCTCTTCACCCTTGCCGCCATCGCCGGCGGGGTCTGGGCGATTCAACACACCCCGCTCGAGGCGCTGCCCGACTTGAGTGACGTCCAGGTCATCGTGCAGGCCGAGTATAACGAGCAGGCCCCGCGAATCGTGGAGGATCAGGTGACCTACCCGATCGCCGCGGAGATGCTGAAGGTGCCGGGGTCCCGCACCGTCCGCGGCTACTCGTTTTTCGGGATCTCGTTCGTGTACGTGATCTTCGAGGACGGCACTGACCTCTATTGGGCCCGCTCCCGGGTGCTGGAGTACTTGAGTGGCATCAAGGGCAAGCTGCCGGCGAACGTTACCCCTACGCTCGGGCCGGACGCGACCGGTCTGGGCTGGGTCTACCAATACGCCTTGGAGGACACCACCGGGCGAAAGAGTCTCGCCGAACTGCGCAGCATCCAGGACTGGTACCTCCGGTACGCGCTCACCGCCGTCCCCGGCGTTTCCGAAGTCGCGGCGCTGGGCGGATTCGAAAAACAGTATCAGATCGATCTCGACCCGTCCAAGCTGCTGGGGTACCGGATTCCGATCACGGCGGTGATGACCGCGATCCAGAACGCCAACGCGGACATTGGCGCGATGGTGGTCGAGCTCTCCGAACGCGAGTACATGGTGCGAGGGCTCGGCTACCTCAAATCGCTCGCCGACATCGAGAACGTGGTGGTGGGCGCCACCCAGAACGGCACTCCGATCCGGGTGGCCGAGCTCGGCCGGGTGAGCGTGGGTCCGGCGGTCCGGCGCGGGGTCGCCGAGCTCGACGGGCGGGGCGATGCGGTCGGCGGCATCGTGATCATGCGCTTCGGCCAGAATGCCCTCGCTACGATCGGGCGGGTCAAGGCCAAGATCAGGGAGATCCAGCGGGGCCTGCCGGTAGGGGTGGTGCTCACCCCGGTGTACGACCGAAGCGATCTGATTCACCGGGCCATTGAGAACCTCCGCGGGAAACTCATCGAGGAGAGCCTCGTCGTCGCGGCCGTATGCATCGTCTTCCTGCTTCACGCCCGATCGGCCCTGGTGGCGATTCTGACGCTGCCGATCGGCATCCTCATGGCCTTCATCGGTATGCGCTGGGTCGGGGTGGGCGCCGACATCATGTCCCTGGGCGGCATCGCGATCGCGATCGGGGCGATGATCGATGCCGCCATCGTGATGATCGAGAACATGCATAAACATCTGGAGCGCGCGGTTGAGGCGAAGGAGCGGGCCGCTGGGCGGAGCAACACCGGTCAATCGCTCGACACCTCGATCCTGACCGCCGCCGAACGGTGGAAGGTCGTCACAGAATCGTCCCGGGAGGTGGGACCGGCGCTGTTCTTCTCGCTGCTGATCATCACGGTGTCGTTCCTGCCGGTGTTCACCCTCGAGGGGCAGGAGGGCCGGCTGTTCAAGCCGCTCGCCTTCACCAAGACGTTTGCAATGGCGGCCGCGAGCCTGCTCTCCCTGACCCTGGTGCCGGTGGCCATGGGGCTCTTCATTCGGGGCAAGATCTATCGGGAGCGGGCCAACCCGATCAATCGCGGGCTGATGGCTCTGTATCGCCCGATCATCACCTTGGTCCTGCGACAGCGGTGGCCGGTGGTCGGGGCCGCGGTGGTAGCCCTCGTCCTGACGTTCATTCCCTGGTCGCGGATCGGGGGCGAATTCATGCCGCCGCTGGGCGAGGGGACCATCCTCTTCATGCCGACGACGCTCCCGGGCGTCAGCGTGGCGAGGGCGCGTGAGATCCTCCGGATTCAGGACGGCATCCTCAAGAGCTTCCCGGAGGTGGATCACGTGTGGGGCAAGGCAGGCCGGGCCAATACCGCGACCGATCCGGCGGGGCTCGACATGTTCGAAACCACGATCACCCTGAAGCCGGAGTCGGCATGGCGCCAGGGGATCACCTATGACGGACTGGTGGCGGCAATGGACTCGGCGGTCCGGCTCCCCGGAATCACCAATGCCTGGACGATGCCGATCAAGGCCCGGATCGACATGCTCGCCACCGGGATCCGCACCCCGGTTGGGATCAAGATCTTCGGGCCGGACCTGGCGGAACTCGAACGGTTGGGCAAGGAGGTCGAGCGAGCGGTCCAGATGGTTCGGGGCACCCGGAGTGCGTTCGCCGAGCGGGCGGTCTCCGGGTACTACCTCGACATCGATATCGATCGGGCCGCGGCCGCCCGCCACGGACTGAACGTGGGGGATGTCCAGACCGTCATTGCCACCGCGGTCGGCGGAATGACCATCACGCAGACGGTGGAAGGGCGGGAGCGCTATGGCGTCCGGATCCGGTATCCGGTGGAACTGCGGGACACTCCGGAGCGGCTCGCCTCCGTGCTCGTTCCCGTCGTTCACGGCCTTGGCAGCGGTGCTCGCCCTGGACCGGGAATGGCCGGCGCTCCGATGGGCGCGGCCGTCGCGGGCAGCGGAGGCGAGGCCTTCGTCCCGCTTGGGCAGATCGCCACGATTAGGCAGGTGGCCGGCCCGATGGTGGTGCGAACCGAAGGAGCTCAGCCCACCGCGTGGGTCTACGTCGACGTCGTCGGCCGGGACATTGGAGGCTACGTGGCCGACGCCAAGCGCCAGGTCGAGAGCGCCGTGACCCTTCCAGCCGGATATACCCTGGTCTGGAGCGGCCAGTACGAGTACATGCAGCGGGCCAAGGAGCGGATGAAGCTGGTCATCCCGGCCACGCTCGCCATCATCTTCCTGCTGCTCTATTTCAACTTCAAGAGCGTGGGCGAATCGCTGATCGTGATGCTCTCGTTACCGTTCGCGCTCGTGGGCGGGATCTGGTTCGTCTGGCTGCTCGGCTACAACTGGTCGGTGGCGGTGGCGATCGGCTTCATCGCGCTGGCCGGGGTGGCGGCGGAAACCGGCGTTGTCATGCTGATCTACCTCGATCATGCCTGGACGGCGCGCCGGGCGGCGGGGGGCCGCCCCACCGTTGGCGAGCTCTACGAGGCGGTGATGGAAGGCGCGGTTGAAAGGGTCCGGCCCAAGTTGATGACGGTGACGGCCATCATGGCGGGGTTGCTGCCGATTCTCTGGGGGTCGGGAGCCGGCGCCAGCGTCATGAAACGAATCGCCGCCCCCATGGTCGGAGGGATGATCACCAGCACCGTGCTGACGCTGGTCGTGATTCCGGCGATCTACTCGCTCTGGAAGGAGCGAGAGGTCCGGCCCTCTCCAACCATCGCAGTGAACTGACCAGCGGCTTGCAACTTTGCGACATACGCCGCCTTTTCCTCGGGCTTCCTTCCGCGAAGACTTGACCGATGCCAACTTGGGCGGCAACCCGTTCGGCCGTCTGGCGGAGGTCTCCGCTCACCAGCACCGGCGTGATGCCCATGCTGATGAGGTCGCGAATCGCGGAAGCCGAGGTTGGCCGAATCGCGTCGGTGATGCCGAGGACCCCGATCGCCCGACCGGCGCGGGCCACGTAGGTGAGCGAGCGGCCCTGTCCGGCCAGGTTGGCGCCGGCGGTTCGAACCGGTCCGAGGTCCACCTGTTCCCGTTCGAAGAGGGCGGCGTTCCCTGTGAGAATCCGTTCGCCTCCAAGGCGCGCTTCCAAGCCCATCCCGGGGATGTTCTTCACCTCAGCGGCAGTCTCCACGGCGGGCGGGCTAGGCCCGGCGCCGGCCGCGGCGATCGCGAGGGAGAGCGGATGAGTGGAGTGTCGAGCCAGGGCCGCCGCCACCCGCAGCAATTCCTCCGGCGTGACGCCGCCGACCGGTTCGACGTCGGTCACCCTCGGCTTCCCCTCGGTGAGCGTGCCGGTCTTGTCGAGTACGATGGTCTGGATCCGGCTCACCGCTTCGAGCGTGGCCGCGTCTTTGATCAGGATGCTGTGCTTGGCGTCCAGCCCGGTGGCCACCGCGACGGCGGTGGGCGTTGCCAGGCCGAGGGCGTCGGGACAGGCTATGACCACGGTCGAAATCGCAAAGGTGAGGGCGGTAAGAAACGACTCCCCCGCGACGACTTTCCAGCCCAGAAAGGTCACCAACCCGGCCAGGACAGCGACGACGACCAAGACCGCCGCGGCGCGATCAGCCAGACGCTGGCCGGGCGCCTTGGAATTCTGGGCCTTGGCGACCAGGGCGGAGATTTGGGCCAGCACGGTGTCGCTTCCGACCTTGGTCGCTCGCATCGTGACCGCCCCACTCACGTTGATGGACCCTCCCACCAGCCCGTCGCCCGGCCGTTTCTTCACCGGCAGGCTTTCACCGGTGACGAGGGATTCGTCGACCTCGGTCTCCCCGGAGGTGAGGTCACCGTCAACCGGGATCTTGTCCCCCGGCCGGAGCCGAATCGCGTCATCCACCGCCACGTCGCTGGTGGGGACGGTCGTCTCGACGCCGGCACGGAGGACTCGCGCGGTGGGCGGTACCAAATCGAAAAGCGCCCGGAGGGCGTCGGAGGTGCCGCGCCGGGCCTTCATCTCCATCCAGTGTCCGAACAGCACGAACGTGACCAGCATGGCCGCCGCTTCGTAGTAGGCGGTGGGATAGCCGATCAGCGTTAGGTACATGCTGCTCAGGTAGGCCGCCAGCACCCCGGTGGCAATCAAGACCGACATGTCGAGCATTCCCCGCTTGAGCGCTAGATAGCTCCCCGCGATGAACACCCAGCCGCACCACCAGACCACCGGAGTGGACAGGACCAGGCCAAGCCAGCTGCTCAGGGGCGGCCCGACCAGCATCGGCACGCCTGGCAAATGCCCCGCGAGCATCACCACGGGCACCGTCAGGGTGAGCGCCACCCAGAACCGGCGGCGCATGTCCGCCTCCATCGCCTTCGCGTGATTTGGATCGGCCATCATGGCCGCATGATCGTGGGCGGCCGGCCGGGGCAGAGGCTGTTCGGAGTCCGCCGGATGCGGCCGCGGGTGGTGGCTGTGCGCCGGCGTTGTTCCGGGTTGGTGTCCCATCAAGGGGCCGGGACCTTCCGGCGCCCCGACGTATGGAGGTGCACCACCAGCCACCGCCCTTTTCGGTACTCCAGGATCGCAGTGCCCCGACCCTCGCTTTCGGCGGGGCCGCGCGGAGTGTCAACCCCCAACTCGTACCGGAACGACGCCCAGGCCACGTTACCTCGCACTTGGGGCTCGACGTCGTAGTACCGAGAACGAAAGTTTTTCATTTCCTTCAGCTCCGGGGCAAGATGGTGATCGCGATAGTCGGCCCATCCCTTGTTCACGCCCGCCCCCTCGATCACCCGAACCCCCGGATCCGGGGCGTAGAGCGTGTCAAGCCCGGCCAGGTCCTTGGCCACCGACAGAGTGGCAAGGGCCTCGACAACCCGAGTGACTTGTTGTTCCGGAGTTTGCGCCGAGCCCATCGCGGAGCCCGCCGTGGCGAGCGTGCTGAACATGAGAACCAATCGAAACTTACCCATTGAGGTTGCTCTTCTTTTGAGGGGAACGTTAGAGATCATTCACAACCGAACTACCTTTGTGGGGCACGAGCCGACCCCGGAAGCGTCATTCGGAACACCGCCCCAGGTGCGTTGCCGAGGAACGCAAGGTGGCCACCATGGGCCTCCGCACCCGCCTTCGCGATCGCCAGACCAAGCCCGGTTCCTTCCCCAGCTTGGCGGGCCGGGTCCCCTCGGAAGAAGCGAACGAACAGACGAGGGACATCGTCCGGCGGAACACCGGCACCGCTATCAGAAACCGTGAGGCTTACCTGGGGTGCGGGCTTCAGAACGACGAGAACCTCGCCGCCTGGCTGGCAATACTTGACCGCGTTGTCCACCAAATTGCTGATCACCCGCTCCAGCAACCGCTCGTCACCCAGCACGGTCGCACCAATTCCGTCCAGGCCAAGGTGGATGCCTCGCGTCGCCGCGGCTGGCCGATAGCGGGTGATCACCCGGTCGGTGATGGCCCGCAAATCGAGCTCGGCGACGTGCTCTAACGGAAGGGCCGCGTCCGAGCGAGCGAGGAGGAGGAGGTCGGCGGCGAGGCGGGAGAGGCGGTCAACTTCCTCCTGACACCGCATCAGGGTGTCCCGGTACTCGGGTCCGGCCCGGTCTCGTTTCAACGCGACGTCGATGTCTCCCTTGAGCACGGTGAGGGGGGCCCGGAGCTCATGGCTGGCATCGGCAGTGAACTGGCGCTGGATCCGGAACGCGCCGTCGAGCCGGTCCAGCATCCCGTTAAGAACCGTGACCAACCGGGTAAATTCCTCGACATCGGCATGGGCCGTGATCCGCTCGGACAGAGTACCCGCGGTGACCGATTCTGCCTGCGTGGTGATCTCGACCGTCGGCTGAAGGGCCACACCGGCGATCCGACGTCCAAGTCCGTACACGCCGACGGTCGCCAGGAGGGTGAGAAGAAGGAGAAGGACCGAGAAACTGACGAGGGTCTGGCGGGCCGGTTCGGTCGGCGCCGCCACCTGGAGGAGGTGGACCTGATGAGCCATCCCAACGAGAACGAGCGGATAAATCACACTCCGAATCTGCCGCCCCCGCCACTGGTGGGTGGTCCAACCAATCCGACCCGCCTTCGCCTCCTCGAACGCGTCCGGCGGAAGGTCCAGATCGAACCCCAGATTCCGGCTCCGGACAACCGGCCGTCCCTCGCTCGTCCAGAGTTGCGCGTAGCGGATCAGTTCGGCGGCCGGCCCCTCCCGGGCGGAAAGCAGCACGCCTTCGTGAAATTGGAACTCGGAGCCAGCCGCCGCCGCGCCGGCCTGCGCCTCGACCTCAGCGAGATGGAGGATGGTGCGGTCGAGCTGGCGGTTCAAGATGGTCCGCAACGCCAGAACGCTCGCGGCGCCCACCGCCGCGAACAGCACCAGTCCACCAGCCGCCATTCGCATGGCCAGGGCGGTTCGGAACGACTTCACAGTCACTCGCCCCGGTGGCGGAGGACATAGCCGGCGCCGCGGATGGTCTGGATCAACCGACCGGCCGAGTGTTCAAGTTTTTTTCGGAGATTCGATATATGGGCATCCACGACGTTGGTCTCGGGGTCGAACGACATGTCCCAGACCTTCTCCAGGAGTTGGACCCGGGTGACGACCTCCTCGGGATGAAGCAGGAAATACTCGAGGAGGCGGAACTCGCGGGGCGAAAGATCGATCAGCCGCCCGCCCCGGCGGACCTGTCGTTTGAGGCGATCCATCTCGAGATCATCGAAACGAAGCAGCCCGGTCACCCCGCCGCCGCGACGGCGGGTCAGTGCGGTGACCCGGGCCAGCAACTCGTCAAAGTCGAAGGGCTTGGTGAGATAGTCATCCGCGCCGGCGTTCAGGCCGCGGACCACGTCCTGCGTTGAATCGCGCCCCGTGAGCATCAGAATCGGGACGTCGACCCCTTCGCGTCGAAGCTCGACCGAGAGTTGGAGACCATTCCGCTTTGGGATCTGAATGTCGAGGACGATCAGGTCGTAAGGGTTCAGGTGGCCAAGGAACGCCCCCTGGTCGCCGTCGGGTGCCACATCAACCGCGTGACCCTCTTCCTCGAGCCCCTGCTTGAGAAAGCGGGCGGTCTTGGGATCATCCTCGACCACGAGTATCCGCACCGGTGTCCTCCTGACGGCGGTTAACCTCGTTGGACGGTAATCAGGCCCTGGCGGAAGTCCAACGAGGCAAGGGCCCCTCAAGGAACCTTAATCCCCGGTTGAGGTCGGGATAACCTCCGGGGGCTAAACTCCATCCTCTCGATTCCTGATGCCGATTCGGCGGAGCCAAAGAGTGGGGATGAATCAACCAGTAGGCGGGGCCCGCCGACGAGGCTGCACTGCACTCCTAGTGCTTGGCGGACTGATGGCATCGGCCACCCTGGCCCAGGCCCAAATCGACTACCGCAACCTCGACGACGACCGGCCGACCCTGATCGAGGA
>JAYTTT010000052.1:0-11349 GCA_043744895.1 Gemmatimonadota bacterium
CGACTCACTTGCTGATCCCTTCGCCAACCCCGCCTTGGGGGCTCGGCTGACCGGGAGCCGGTTCTTCGGCTCTCCAGGATTATACAGCGTGTCGAGCCGGGCGGGCGCGGGCCGGACCCTTCCGATGGGTGCGTTGGTGAGGTCGGGTCCCTGGTTCGGTGGGATGTCGCTCGCGATCCAGCAGGTCGATTTCAGTGAGGGCCCGGGGTTCCCGATCCCATTGTGCCCCAATTGCCGGACGCTCCAGACCGACGTGGCTTCGTTCCCGCTCATCGCTCCGACCCACCGGTCGAACGGCAACACCTACGCCCAAGGCATGGTCGGCCGGGTGTTGTCGAACGGACTGTCGATCGGCGGGAGCGTGGCGTGGGCGGGGCTTCACGGGATCGATGGCGTCGACCTGTTGTACGCCGGGAGCGCCGGCCTCAAACAGTCCGGCCATTCCCTCGATCTTCGAGTCGGCGCGCTGAAGCAGTGGGAGGGCAATCGGTCGTTCAGCGCCCTGGTGCTTCACAATCGGTTCGCGACCACGCACGACGTCGACTACCTCGACTCGTTCTGGGACCCGGTGCTCCAGCAGTTCGGACAGCGGGTCCGCTCGGAAGAGAACCTTGATCACACCAACACCTGGGGTCTGCACCTCGAGTACCGCCAACCGCTCCGGGCTCCGGGATGGCGGCTCGGCTGGGTCGCGACCACCAATTTGATGACCCATCCCAAATTGCCCAACTATCAGATTCAGGAAATCCAAAGCATCCCTCGCGATCCGGGCAACTCCGAGGCCTTCAACTTTGGAGTTGGAATCTCGAAATCAGCAGACCAGGCCACGTTTGGTGTCGATGTCGTCTACGAACCGATCTGGAGTTACACCTGGGCCGATGCGGCAGGGCCGGTGGGAACGGTCTCGGGCGCCACGATCCCAACCGGCGGGAAGACCATCGAGAACCACTTCCGCTTTTCCAATGCCATCATCCGGATGGGCGTGGCGCAGGACCTTCCGTTCGACCGGGGTGCCAGGGTCGCGGGCCTTCAGCTCGGCCTCGCGGTCCACAGCATCAACTACACACTGGCCCAACGGGACAACGTCGAGGCCCGATCGCGGAGCCTCCAGCAGGACTGGATCGAGTGGACGCCGACCTGGGGTCTCTCCCTCCGATTTCCCGCGTGGGAGGTTCGGTACCGCGGCAGCGTGACGAACGGGACCGGCCGGCCCGGAGTGTTTGGCGGAGACGGCCGAGTGGACCTGGCGACTCCCGGCAACGTCCTCGTCGCACCGACCGGACCGGTGACGATGACCGGCGTTCGGGTCATGACCCACCAAGTCTCCGTCTCCTTCCCCTTCCGGTGAGACCCATGCTTCCTCGACAGTCGGTCGTCATTGCCCTGGTGTTCGCGGCCGGTTGCGACTCGGGGATTACGCCACCACCCGGGCCGCCGCCCGCGCCCTCCCTCGACGCCCAACTGCGGGCCACTATCGCCCAATGGGGCGTGGTGCCGATCGGCGCGATGCCGGCCCAGAACCAGGCCCAGGTCGAGCTCGGCCGGACCCTGTTCTTCGACAAGATCCTGAGCGGCAACCGAGACATCGCCTGCGCGACCTGCCATGACGCCGCGACCGCGTTAGGCGACGGTCGCTCCCTGGCCATCGGCACCGGGGCGACCGGCACCGGCCCAGGCAGAACGTTAGGTCCGGGACGGCAGTTTACAGTCCGGGGCGCCCCGTCGCTCCTCAACTCGGGCCTCGGACTGTTCACGATGTTTTGGGACGCCCGGCTGTCGGGACGGGCCGGCTCCTTCACCGTCGATTCAGGAGTAACCCTTCCGCCCGGACTTCCGGACGCCCTCACGGCCCAAGCGATGCTCCCGGTCCTCAACCGGCGCGAGATGCGGGGCGAATCCGGCGATCGCGACGTCTTCGGCAGCCTCAACGAGCTGGCCCGGTTCGATGATCGTCAGAACACCGAGATCTGGGATGCGGTCATGGCCCGGCTGCTGGCGGTGTCGGACTACGTGGCGAAGTTCAACGCGGCATTTCCTGGGGTGGCCCGACCCCGGTTCGAGCACGCCGCCCGGGCCCTCGCAACCTTCCAGATGCAAGCCTTTACCACCACCCGGTCGCCGTTCGACCGATATCTCGACCGCGACGACGCGGCTATGAGTCCGGAGCAGAAGCGGGGCGGCATCCTGTTTTTTGGCAAGGCCCGCTGCTCCCAATGCCACAACGGCCCCTTTCTCGGCGCCCAGACCTTCGCCAACGTCGGCGCGCCGCAGATCGGGCCCGGGGGACGTCGGGAGCCGCCGCTCGACCTCGGCCGGGGCGAGCACGACTCCAACGCGTTCTACCGGTTCGCATTCCGGGTGGCGCCACTTCGGAACGTCGAGTTGACCGCTCCGTACTTTCACAGCGGGGCCTATCCCACACTCGCGGCGGTCGTCAAGCATTACAACAACGTGCCGGTCGCGCTTCGGCAGTACGATCCCTCCCAACTCGCACCCGAGGTCCGGCCGCTGTACCGGGGGAGCGGGGCGACCGTTGCCGCCGTGTTGGCCACACTCGACGGCCGGCTCCAGCAGCCGCTCGAGCTAACCACCACCGAAATGAGCGAGATTGTGGCATTCCTCAAGGCGCTGACGGATCCGGCCGCGCGGAATCTCGCCTCGCAGAGTTAAGTTTCTATTCCGACTCCTTCTCGGAATAACAATGGCTCGATCGGATGAGATGACCCGCCGCGACTTCGTGGCCGCCGCCGCGGCCGGCACGGCAGCCCTGACCGTCGGCTGTCGTTCCGCCCAGCCCGCCGCGCCGGCCCTTGGCTCGGCTGAGTTGATCGAGCTCTCAGCGGTGGAGGCGGTAGGCGTCATGACCCGGGGAGAGGTGACCGCCGAGCGGTACGCCGGCGCCCTCCTCGACCGGTGCCGGGCGGGCCAATCGCTCAACGCGTTCATCACCCTCGAACCGGACCAGGTCCTTGAAGCCGCCCGGGCGGCGGACCGGCAACGGACCGGCGGCGGGACGTTGGGCGCCCTCCACGGCCTCCCGATTCCGGTGAAGGACAGCATTAACACCCGGGACCTGCCGACCACCGGCGGCACCCCGGCGCTCCGGCACTTCCGGCCGGCCCAGGACGCCCCGGTGGTGGCCCGGCTCCGCGAGGCCGGCGCCACCGTCCTCGGCAAAACCAACCTCCACGAGATGTCGTTCGGCTGGACCAGCACCAACCACGCCTTCGGCGCGGTGCGGAACCCGTACGACCCAACCCGAATTCCCGGCGGCAGCAGCGGCGGCACCGCCGCGGCAATCGCCGCACGAATGGCGCCCCTCGGCGTGGCGGAAGATACCGAGGGCTCGATCCGAGTTCCCGCCGCGATGTGCGGCATCGCGGGGTTCCGGCCCACCACCGGACGCTACCCGTCCACCGGCGTCATCCCGATCACGGCGCTGTTCGACCAGGTTGGCCCGCATGCCCGGACCGTGGGCGATCTCGTCCTCTTCGACACGGTGGTGGCTCGGGACCCAACCCCGACGGCGCCGGTCAGCCTCCGGGGAATCAAGCTCGCGGTGATCCGGGAGTACTATTTCGAGGGGGTCGATCCCGAGGTGGCCCAGCTGGTGGATCAGGCGTTGGCGAAGCTCAAGAACGCGGGCATGGTCGTGATCGAGGCCCGGATGCCCGATCTCGCCAAGCTGATCGGCCTCATCACCGGTCCGGTCCAGATCCACGATGCGTACTACACGGTCAAACAGTACCTGGCCGAGTTCAAGACGGGCGTCACGATCGAGCAACTGGTGGAGGCCGCAAGCCCGGATATTCGCGGTGCCTTCCACGACTTTGTGATTCCCGGCAGCCCGCATGCCATCTCCGATCAAGTCTACCAGACCGCGATCCGGGTCCACCTGCCCACAGTGCGCGACAGGTTCAAGGCACTGTTCGCTGCGACCGGGGCGGGCGCCGTGGTGTTCCCGACCACGATGATGCCACCGGTTCCAATCGGCCAGGATACGACGGTGACTATTGCCGGGGTGACGATGCCGTTCGAGCGGGGGATCAGCCGCAACATCGCTCCGGGCAGCACGACGGGTCTGCCCGGCCTGATCCTCCCGGTGGGCCTCACCACCGGCGGGCTTCCGGTGACGATCGAGCTCGACGGTCCCAGCGGCTCGGACCGCCGGCTGCTCGCCATCGGCACGGCAGTGGAGCAGGTGCTGGGACGGCTTCCTCCGCCCAGGATTGCCTAACGTTGGGTTGGGTGCTCGTCGGTGCGGGACCGGCGAGGTTGCCGAGTGCTTCCGAGTCCCAGGCCGAATCAGCGACCGCGAAGGGGACCTCGGGCCCGGAACGGGTTTGGCCCCAAGCCGACGTGATGGACGCGAGGCAGACGAGGTGCGGGAGCGGGGGAAGCATGGGCGAATCGAGGTTGGGACACGGCAATAGTAGGCTGGGGTCTAGCGGGCAGCGGCCGCAGGCCGGATATTGGCAGTCCGTCAGGTCCCCGTCGGGATAATGTCCACTTGTTTCCCCCGGGAAGGGGGAGGAGAGAGTCCGCATGCGATTACTGTTGCGCACCATCATGGTAGGGTCAGCCCTGCTCGGCGTCATGCCGGCGAACCGCCTGGCTGCCCAGGCCAACCCGTTCCTCGGGACCTGGAAGTTGGACGCAGCCAAGTCGAAGAGTATGCCAGGGCCGGCCGCCAAGTCGGTCACGGTGAAGATGGAGCCGGCCGGAGCCGCGTTCAAGATCACCATCTCGGGCGTCGGCGGCGACGACAAGCCGATCAGCATGAGCTATACGATGGCTTATGACGGCAAGGATTACCCGGTCACCGGTTCCGCCGACTACGACGCGATCTCAGCAAAGATGCTCAACCCCCTGACCCGGCACACCGTTCGGAAAAAGGGCGGCAAGGAAGTGCAGACCGTTCACTCAGTTTTGTCCGCGGATGGGAAGCACTATACGTCGACCACCACGGGCGTCAACGCCAAGGGCGTGAAGATCCAGTCGACCGCAGTCTACGACAAGCAGTAACCGACCGACACCATGCGGCGCGGCGGCCCCAAAGCCGCCGCGTTCGCCGGGATGACCAGCTCATCGCGGCTCGCCTGTTTCGGCCAGGCGATCGAGCAGGCCCACCATCACCCCAGGGTCCTCGACGTGCGCGTTATGCCCCAGCCCTCGGAGGAGGACCGGGTCGGGCACCAGCTGGCGCAACTGTGCCGCCGAACACATTGGATCTCGCTCCCCCGCGGCGAGCACCAGGTTGGCCCGGGCGGCGCCGAGCAACGCAGGCATGTCGGGCACGCCGACGGCAAAGGCGGCCGGATCGAACGCGAGCGTCCACCCGGCCGCCGTTTGCGCCAACGCCTCAACCGGTACGTCCTCGACCGGCATCAGCCCGACCAGTCCCGCGACCTTGAGGTGGCGCTCCGCGGCCTCGGCGCGGGTCGCATAGACCGGATTCGGCCGGGCGGCGAGCGCGCGGGCCCGGGCCACCTCGTCCCCGCTCCAGGCAACCTTGATCCCCAGGCCGACGACTACCGCAACCCGGACCCCTGACGAGGCGCCGGCCAACGCCAGCGCCACGACGCCGCCTAACGAGTGACCCAGCACCACGAGACGGTTCGTCGCGGGCACCACCCGAGCCACCGCCTCGGCCAACCCTTCGAACGTGTAGGCGACCAACGGCGCCGAACCGCCGTGCCCCGGTAGATCCGGCGTCACCCACCGACCGAACCACCGACCCGGCAAGAGGCGATGGAGCCCGTCCCAGACGTCACCGGTGGCGCCGAGACCGTGCAGCAGGAGCAGCACGGCATCCCCCTCACCGCCGCGACGGACCCGCAACGACTGGCTCATCGAGCCGATCCGTCCCGGCGTGACCAGCGCACCGGCAACCGTTTGACGCCGCGCTGGAAATTGGACCGGAGATACGCCGGCGGTCCGTCAGGCTCGAGCCGTCCCATTTGCTTCAGCACTTCGGCGAACAGCGCGCGGATCTGAACCCGGGCCAAATGAGCGCCGAGGCAGAAGTGAGGCCCGGACCCGAACGCGAGGTGCGGATTGGGATGGCGGCGGAGATCGAGCCGGCCCGGGTCGGCGAATACGGCTTCGTCCCGGTTGGCGGAAGTGAACGAGACCACCACCTTCTGACCGGCGCCGATCGCCACGCCGCCGAGAAAGCCGTTGGCCACCGCGGTCCGGCGAAACGTCATCACGGGCGTCCACCACCGAAGCAACTCTTCGATCGCGCGCGGCACGAGCGCCGGGTCGGCCGCGAGTTCCTCCTGAGCGACGGGATGTTCAAGCAGGCCGATGCAAGCGCCGGGCAGCGCGTTCCGAAGGGTCTCGTTCCCTGCCACGGCAAAGAGCCAGAACAGGTTTTCGAACTCCTCGACCGCCAGGCGACCACCGCCGTCGTCCACTTCCCCGAGGAGGATCGACATGACATCGGAGCCCGGGTTGCGCCGCTTTGCCAGAGCGAGGAGGTGGGCGTAGGCGTACAGGTCCGGCATCCCTTCGCGGGTTCGGGGATCGGGCATCACACCGCCAAGGCCCGGTGTCGGCCGGTGCCGGAGGGCCTCGCGGGCCATCTCGGTGCCCGACGCCGGGTCGAACGCCGCCGATGTGGCGTAGTCAGGGTCCTCGAACCCGATCACCCGGTTCGACCAGTCGAAAAGCAGCATCCGGTCCTCGAGCGGCACGCCGAGAATCTCGGCCAGCGTGAGGAGCGGCAGGTCGGCGGCCAGATCCTTCGCAAAATCGCAGTGCCCCCGATCGGCGCCGGCCCTGACCCGCATGACGATCCCGGCCGCGTGCCCGCGAATCCGCTCTTCGAGCTGGGCCACCGCCCGCGGGGTGAATGACTTAGTAAGCAGCCGCCGAAGCCGGGTGTGCTCGGGCGGATCCATGTTGAGCATCATCCGGCGGACATAGCGGAGCGCGTCGGGGGTGGCGGGGTCGCGGGTCTGGGTCCCGCCAAGCCACGAGGAGTATTGCTCGGGCCGGTTCAGCACCGTCTGGACATCGGCGTGGCGGAGCACCAGCCAAAAGCCGGGCCCGGAGCGTTCCGCAACCCAGACGACAGGTTCCTCGCGCCGAAGCCGGGCCAGGGCGTCGAACGGCACGCCGGTAAGGTAGGTTTCCGGATCGCATACTTGCTCGGTATCGCGCTGTGTCGTCATCGGGAACGAACATCGGAGCCTGACCCGCGCTTGTCAAACCGGGCGCACGGCCCAGGCCCCGCGAGGAGGCTATTTTCCGGACATGCTGGTAGCGTGGCTTGACCGGGAGACCCTGGGGCCGGTTCTCCGCGCGATTCTTCGGGTCGGTCCCGTCCTCGGCGGCGTGGCCCTGCTGGTGTGGCGGGTTCGGGAAACCCGGGTACCGATCACGGTCACCTCGATCGTGATCCCGCCCCTCGCCATGAGTAGCGCGTTCTTCATGTTCCTCGCGCCCCTGACCCGGATCCCCTGGTCCTGGGCCGTCAGCGCCCTCCTCTTCGGGTTGCTGGTTCTCTCGTGGCCCTTGGTCCGCTCGTCGCGGCTCGAACTCCGCGACGGCGTCGTCTACCTGAAGCGCTCCCGCGCCTTCTTGGCGATTCTGCTCGGGCTCCTCGCCATTCGGCTCCTGCTCCACGACTACATCGGCCACCTGATCTCGCCGCTCCAGACCGCCTCGGTCTTCTACCTCATGGCGTTCGGGATGATCGTTCGCTGGCGGGTCGGAATGTTCCTCCAGTACCGGCACATAGGCCCAGCGACCAACGTCGTGACGAGCCATGACGAGCTATCCTGACTTGAGCTTCTGGCACGATACCGCGGGCGAGCCGCTCACGCCCCGGCCACCGCTCCCCGGCGACCGCACGGTCGACGTCGCGATCGTGGGCGCCGGATACACCGGGCTCTGGACCGCCTACTACCTGCTCCAGCGCCGGCCATCCCTCCGGATCGCGATCCTGGAGCGCGACATTGCGGGGTTCGGCGCCTCGGGGCGGAACGGCGGCTGGTGCTCGAGCATCTTCCCCGCGAGCTGGCGCCGGATCGCTCGAGACGGAGGGCGGGACGGGGTGACCCGGCTCCAGGCCGCCCTCGACGCGGCGGTGGACGAAGTCGGCCGGGTCGCCCGTGCGGAGGGGATCGATTGCGACTTCCAGAAGGGCGGTTACGTCTCGGTGGCCCGGAACGAGGCCCAGTGGAGCCGCGCCTCGGCCGAGGTCCGAGCCGCCCGGGAATGGGGCATCGGATCCGAGACGCTGGCGCTGCTCTCCAAGTCCGAGGCGGAGCAACGCCTCCAGGCAAGTGACGTCCTGGGCGGGACATTCGCCTCGCACTGCGCGGCGATTCATCCGGCCAAGCTGGTGCGCGGGCTGGCGCGGACCGTGGCGGCTCGGGGCGCCGAGATCTACGAACAGACCACGGTCGCCGGCATTGCACCGGGGCGGGTGGTCACCCAGAGGGGGACGGTCACGGCGGACGCCGTGGTGGTAGCCACCGAAGGGTACACACCGGAGCTCCCGGGCCGGCACCGCGACCTGGTCCCGATGTATTCGCTGATGGTGGCGACCGAACCACTCGACTCGACCGCGTGGGACCGGATCGGACTCACGACGCGCGAGACCTTCAGCGACAAGCGGCATCTCCGGATCTACGGGCAGCGCACCGCCGACGGCCGGATCGCGTTCGGCGGCCGCGGCGCCCCGTATCACTTCGGCTCCCGAGTCGATCCCGCGTTTGATCGGGATCCGGTCGTTCACGGGATGCTCCGCCGGGTACTCCTCGATCTGCTGCCCGGCCTGCCGAGGGCGGTCCGGTTCACCCACGCGTGGGGCGGCAACCTCGGGGTTCCGCGGGACTGGTATCCGTCGGTCCGGTTCGATGGCGACACCAGGATCGGATTCGCGGGCGGATACGTGGGCGACGGGGTCGCGCTCTCGAATGTCGCGGCGCGGGCGCTGGCCGATCTGATCACCGGGCGCGAGTCGGACCTAACGCTCCTGCCGTTCGTGGGACGGCAATCGCCGCGCTGGGAGGCCGAACCGGCGCGCTGGATCGGTGTCAACGCCGTGACCGAGCTCTTCCGCTCGGCCGACCGGGCGGAAGCGCGCTCCGGCCGGCCCGCCCGACGAGCCGCCTGGTTCTGGCGGGCGATCGGACACTAAAATGTCGACATGATCGGATGGTAAGCGTGACCCCTAAACCGGCCCGAACCCAGCTCGCAGCATTCATCAAAAAGTACGCCCCCCGCGTCGCGGCAGAGGGCCGAGCCGTGCTCTCGACGGTGCGACGGCTCGTGCCCGGCGCCACGGAGCTCGTCTACGACAACTACAACTTCTTGGTTGTGGGGTTCGGTCCCTCCGAACGAGCCTCCGACGCCGTGCTGTCGGTGGCCTTCGCGCCCCGATGGATCATTCTCTGTTTCCTGCAGAACGGGCCGCGGTTGCCGGATCCCAAGGGGCTACTGCGGGGTACCGGTTCCAGGGTGCGGAACGTCCGACTCCTGTCGGCCAGGGAGGCGGACACGGCGCCGGTTCGGGCGTTGATCAAGGAGGCGCTCGCCCGAGCTCGGGTGCCCATTCCGGTGGACGGGCGGCGCCGGCTCGTGATCCGGTCGATCTCGGCCCGCCAACGTCCGCGACGGCCGGCCTAACTCGAGGGCCACCCCCCGCCTCCCCGCCATGACCCAGCCCATATTTCAGAGTGTCGAGTGCCGAGTGCCGAGCGCCGAGCGCCGAGCCTCACTCGACGGTGACGCTCTTGGCCAGGTTTCGGGGTTGGTCGACGTTGCAGCCGCGGCGGACTGCCACGTAATAGCTGAACAACTGGAGTGGGACGCAGGCCAGGATCGGGGTCAGCAGATCATGGGTCGCCGGCAGCGGGAAGGTTTCCTCGGCCAGCTTCGCGATTTCGGTGTCGCCCTCGGTCACCAACGCGATGACCCGGCCCTTGCGTGCTTTCACTTCTTCAATGTTGGACACGATCTTGGAGTAAACGCCGTCGGTCGGGGCGACGAACACCACCGGCATGTTCTCGTCGATCAGCGCAATCGGCCCGTGCTTCATCTCGGCCGCCGGATAGCCCTCGGCGTGGATGTACGAAATCTCCTTGAGCTTCAAGGCCCCCTCGAGGGCCACCGGAAAGTTGACGCCCCGGCCCAAGTACAGGCAGTTGGTGGCCTGGTAATACTTCTCGGCCAAGCGCTCGATGTCGCCCGACCGGCTCAAGATCTGCCGGATTTGGTCGGGCAGGCGGTTCAGGGCGTGAATGAACTCCCGGCCCTGGAGCACGCTCATGTTCTTGAGCCGGGCCAGCCGCAACGCGAACATCGCGAGAGCGGCAACCTGGCTGTTGAACGCCTTGGTGCTGGCCACGCCGATTTCCGGACCGGCCCGCAAGTACAAGCCGCCGTCGACCTCGCGGGCAATGGTCGACCCGACCACGTTGACGAGGCCGATGGTTCGGCCGCCCCGCCGCTTGCCTTCTCGGATCGCCGCCAAGGTGTCGGCCGTTTCGCCGGACTGCGAAATGGCAATGACCAGGCTCCGGTCGTCAAGCACCGGGTTCCGATACCGGAACTCCGAGGCATACTCGACTTCGACCGGAATCCGGGCCAGCTCTTCGATGATGTATTCGCCGATCAAGCCGGCGTGCCACGAGGTGCCGCACGCGGTGATAATGATGCGGTCGAACCGTTTCAGATCTTCATCCGAAAGATTGAGCCCGCGGAGCCGCGCGGTGCCCTCTTCTTCGAGCAAGTGGCCGCGGAGCGTGTTGGTCAGGCTGTCGGGTTGCTCGAAGATTTCCTTGAGCATGAAGTGGGCGTACCCACCCCGTTCGATCGTGGCCAGGTCCCACTCGATCTGGTTGACCGCCTTCTCGACGTGGGTCGTGGTGAGACTGCGGACCCGGTACCCGTCACGTCGCAGCACCACCATCTCGCCGTCATCGAGATAGACCACTGACCGGGTATGCTCGAGAATCGCCGAAGCATCGGACGCCACGAAGTACTCACCGTCACCGACGCCAACCAAAAGGGGCGAGCCGTGGCGCGCCGCCACCAGCAGATCCGGCTCGTCGGCGGAAATCACCGCAATGCCGTACGCGCCTTGCACGTCCCAGAGTGCCGAGGCCACCGCCTCTTCGAGATTGCCTTCGTAGTACTCGCCGATCAGGTGAGCCAGAACCTCCGTATCGGTTTCCGATTGGAAGGTATGGCCCCGCATTTCGAGCGCCTTCTTAATGGTGCCGGCGTTCTCGATAATACCGTTGTGGATGACCGCGATCCGGCCGGTCTGATCCAAATGAGGGTGAGCGTTCGGGGTGGTCGGGGCGCCGTGGGTGGCCCAGCGGGTATGGG
>JAYTTT010000053.1:0-2896 GCA_043744895.1 Gemmatimonadota bacterium
CGTAGCTACGCGGTCATCGATCCGGTCGTCCGCCAGCTGCGACTCTACCTGACCCACCCGAAGGGGGACAGTACCCCCTTCAATGGACTCGAACTGGCCAATCGGTTCCTCCCCGGCGCCTACGTACTCAAGGTCGACGCTCAGGGGCGGAACTACTCGTTGACGACGGCCAAAGGGCGGGAGATCGAAAACGGACAAGTGGGAGACTCGATTGGCCGGGGGCTGGGGCTCCGATGGCTCCCGGCTGCCGGCAGCCTCGGCAGCAATCGCGAAATCGCCTTCTCGCTCCGGCCACCCCGAGCGGTGTCGGAGGCCCTACTCGCCAAGCTCCAAACGAAGCTCCCCGAACGGAACGGCGTCATGATGGGTCTCGCGTTGGAGGACGCCGATCCGGACCGAGCCGCCTCAACGTTGAACGGAATCTTGAATCAGTTCGTCCTGGTTGCCGATCAACTGAAACGGAGCAAGTTGGCGAAGGTGACCAACGATCTCCGAGACCAGATTCGAATTGCCGACTCTAACATGAGGGCCGCAGAGACTGCGCTCGAGAACTACCGAATCACGACGATCACCCAGCCCAAGCTGGAGCAACAGTTTCCTTTGTCGGCCGGTTTGCAGCAGACCCAACCGACGGTCATGTCGAACTATTTCAACAAACGAATTCAACTCAGCACCCTCCAGAAGGACCGAAATGCCATCGAAGAAGTGCTCCGAAGAGGCCTGGAATCCGGGGCCATTTCGGTCGACGCGTTCCACACCATCGGGGCGGTAAACCAGGCCCCTGATTTCGTGCTGGTGCTGCAGGAGGTCTCAAAAACCGAGGCCGAACTTCGCGCCCTGAGAGGTCGGTACACCGACGAGTACGCCGGGATCAAGAGCCTGCTTGAGAAACTGACGGAGTTGACAACGACCACGGTGCCCAGATACGCCACCCGCCTTGTGACCCAACTCAAGAGCCAGGAAGTGATCCTCGCTGCCGAGATTGCGAGCGACACCGAGGAGCTCCGGCAGATCCCGGTCCGCACCCATACCGAAGAGAAGTACCAGCGGGACGCTCAATCAGCAGTCAAACTCTCCGGTGAGCTTTCCAATCGTTTCGAGGAAAACCGGCTGGCCCAACTGACGGCCACGCCCGACATCAGCATTCTCGATTCGGCTGAAGTTCCAGACCAACCGTCATCGAACACCGCGCCCAGAATCATCCTGATGGGTGTGGCGGTGAGCATCGGGCTGGCTTTGGTACTCGCCATCCTTCTGGATCGTATCGACAAGCGATTCCGCTATCCAGAACAGGTTTCAAGCGGGCTCGGGCTCTCGGTGCTTGGGGCTGTACCGGTCATCAACCGGGGCCCCGGTGGCCTGATGGCTCCGGCCGAGACCGCCCAAGTCATCGAATCGTTCCGATCGATTCGGCTCAATCTGGCTCATTCGTTCGCCGATGGCGAACCGATCCTCCTGACGATAACCAGCCCAGCCCCTGGTGACGGGAAGTCACTCGTGTCCGCCAATCTCGCCATGTCGTTCGCGGAGGCTGGATACCAGACCGTCCTGATTGACGGCGACACCCGGCGAGGTGAGCTCCACCGAGTTTTTGGCGGCGACCGAACACCCGGCCTGTTGGACCATCTCGATGGAATCGCCTCACTCGATAGTACCCTTCACCAAACATCCAACCCCGGCCTGGCATTCATGCCCTGCGGAACTCGAAGCAGTCGCGGGCCGGAGTTGCTGAGCTCAGCGTCGATGGTCGAACTCATGCGAGAGCTCAAGGGCCGGTACCAAGTCGTATTGGTCGACAGCCCGCCACTCGCGGCCGGGATCGATCCCTTCGTGCTGAGTACCGTCACCGCCAATGTTGCGATCGTCTTGCGGGCCGGCGAAACCGACCGGGAGTTAGCCAAAGCAAAGCTCCAACTGATGGAACGCCTGCCCAGCCGAATGCTCGGAGCGATCCTCAATCACATCGATGTCGGTGTGGGATCCTACAAGTACTACGCCTATGAGTACAACGACCGAACCGACGACGAGCCTTCTGGCGGAGCAAGAAAGTCGCCGCCCGTCAATGTCTCGATTGGCTGACCGGTAGCAACCGGGGGCCATGGGCGGATTTCGACGACGAGTTCCAGGCCCTCAATTCCCGCACCCAGCTCGCGGACGCGGGTCGCAAGCCGCTCAACTCCGCCAACAGCCGAAGTCGTGAGCACGGCAAACTGCAGGGGACCAAGGCGGCCGATAACATCCGATAGTCGTCCCGTCTCGCGAAGCATCCCGCCAATCGTCCGGGCGAGGATGTTGGCAAGACCAGCCGCCTCCTCGACCGCCCGCGAACTCGGTTTGAGCAGAACGCAGCTTAGATGGCGATTGTGCCGGGCTGCCTGAGCGGCCAACTCGCTGCCCCGCCTCATCAAGCCGCGCCGGTTGTACAAGCCCGTCGCCTCATCAAGCAGACCCTCCTCCCGAATGACGTCGACCGCCAGCTTGGCGCTGAGGAAGAGCCGGAGCTTGAGGAGCACGATCTCCGGGTCGAGCGGGTGCCCGTAGAACTCCCATGCCCCGGCCCGATAGGCAGTGAGTCGCTCCTGGCGACCCGAGGGCCCGGCCGTGGTCATCACGATCGGAGTGGTCGCACCGATCCGGGGGTCCAGCCGCATCATTCGACAGACGCTGGTACCATCGAGATCAGGCAACTGGGTATCGAGAATCACGGCATCGAACCGATGGCTTTCGATCCGGGCGAGCGCTTGGCGACCGGTATACGCCCGGACAACCTGATGCCCCTCTCCAACCAAGATGGTTTCAAACGCGCGGGCTGACCATTCTTGGTCATTCGCGACCAGCACTGTGGTCTTCGGGTCCGGATCCACCGGTGTCATCCCAAGACACCCTTGGGATGACT
>JAYTTT010000054.1:0-2895 GCA_043744895.1 Gemmatimonadota bacterium
CATCACCAGCCCCCTGATCGAAAAGGCCCTCGACCAACCCTGGCCTCCCTCGGCCATCGTCTATTTGATCCAGAAGGAAGTCGCGGTCCGGCTCGCGGCCGAGCCGGGCACCGCCGAGTACGGCGCCCTGACCGTGGGTGTCGGGGCCGCCGCGACCGTGGAACGGCTGTTCACGGTGCCGGCCGGCGCGTTCTGGCCGGTGCCCAAGGTCGACAGCGCGGTCGTTCGGATCGTGCCACGGACTCCCCCACTGGTGCGGGATCCCCGGTTTCGGCCCCTCGTGGTCGGGCTCTTTGGGGGACGCCGGAAGCAATTGGTTCGAGCGCTCCGGACCATCCTCGATCTCGACGACGTCCCGGCGCGCGAGTTGGTGGAGCGGGCCGGGCTTCGGGCCGACCAGCGGCCGGAAACCGTGGATATCGAAGGCTTTGTTCGGTTGTTCGGGGTTGTCGTTGACGCGGGGAGGGTGGGGGCGCTAGGTTAGTGAAAACTTTCACATGCCATGCGAAATATCGCCGACAACACGGTCCGACGCCTCTCCCTCTACCTCCTGTTTCTGGAGGACTTCCAGCTTAAAGGCGCTCCGACGGTAAGCTCCGGGGCGTTGGCGGCGAAGGGCGGGACGACATCGGCCCAGGTTCGGAAAGACCTCTCGTTTTTCGGCTCATTCGGCAAACGCGGCCTCGGGTATTCGGTGCCTCAGCTGATCAAGCGGCTCCGGGAAATCTTGGGTCTGGGCCGGCGCTACCGAGTCGTCGTGGTAGGCGCCGGAAAAATTGGGAGCGCGTTGGCCCAATATCGGGGCTTCAACCAGCGCGGTTTCGATATCGTCGCGATCTTCGACAATGACGGGTCCAAGGTGGGCCAGCCGTGGAACGGCCTCGTGGTGCTCGATAGCGCCAACCTCGAGCGCGAGTGCGCCGCGCTCAAGCCCGACATCGCGGTCATCGTGACGCCGGGTGAGGCGGCTCAGTCCATTGCGGACCGCTTGGTCAAGTGCGACGTGGCCGCGATCCTCAACTTCGCGCCGGTGCCGCTCCAGGTGCCCGACGATGTTACGGTCAAGACGGTGAACTTGGTGTTGGAACTGGAGGCCCTCAGCTATGCGTTGGGCTCGGCGCTCGGCACTCGGCGCTCGGCACTCGGGGGAGGGGGCGCCTGATTAGCTTCCAGCCATGCCTTCGGTTCGTGTTACTTCGGAAATCGGGCCTCTTGAGGCCGTGTTGGTTCACTCCCCTGGAAAAGAGCTTGAGGCGGTTACCCCGGGCACCCGGGAGGACTACCTCTACAACGATTTGATCGGGCTTGAGGTGTCGGCCCGGGAGCACCGCCGGCTGGTGGCCGTGCTGAAGAAGTTCGCGAAGGTGTACGAGGTCTCCGAGTTGCTGGCACAGACGCTGGCGGGGTCGGAGGCGCGAGAATACCTCGTGACGAGGACCATGGACGTGGTGGCGTCCGAGCCGCTGGCCCAACAGCTGACGGCGTTGGCTCCCAAGGCGATCGTCCGGATGCTGATCGAGGGCGTCGAAGAGGCGGGCGGGCCGATTTCCCGGACCGTGAACGAGGTGGGGTTCGTGCTGCCGCCGCTGCCGAACCTGTTCTTCCCGAGAGATATCGGGATGGTCATCGGCGATCACGCCGTGGTCGGCTCGATGCGGTACGGGATCCGGTGGACCGAGGAACTGCTCATCAAGACCTTGTTCCGGTTTCATCCCGAACTGGCCAACGCCGGCATTCTCTACGACGGCTCCGAGGAACGCCGCAGCAACTACACCCTCGAGGGCGGCGACGTCCATGTGCTCCGGCCGGACCTGCTCGTGGTCGGGTATTCCGAACGGTCGTCGACGGCGGCGCTCGATCTGCTCTGCGACGAGGCGTTCGCGAAAACGGCGGTCACCGATGTGGTGGTGGTGATCATGCCTCGAGAACCGACCGCGATCCACCTCGATATGCTGTTTACCCACCTCGATCGCGACCTCTGCGCCATCTACCCGCCGGCCTTCGTGGGCCCCGAGCGGCTGACGATTCTGCACCGCCGGAAGGGCCGGAAGACGGTCCGGGAGCGGAGTGACCTGTTCGCGGCCTTGAAGCAGGTCGGGATGCCGCTCGGTTCGGTGATGACCGGCGGAGCCCACCGGCTGTCGCAGGAGCGGGAACAGTGGGCCAGCGGGTGCAACTTCTTCACGGTCCGGCCGGGCGTCGCGATCAGCTACCAGCGGAACGAGGCCACCCTGCGGGCGCTCGAAGCGGCGGGCTTCACCGTGGTGCCAAGCCAGGACTTCCTCTCGTTCGACGACTGGGACGAATCGCGCGGCCGGGTCGTGGTCACCATCCCGGGCGGAGAATTGGTGCGGGGCGGAGGCGGTCCTCGCTGCATGACCCTTCCGATCCGGCGCGTTGACATTTGGTGACCGGGCTCGCGGCGGTACCCGCCGGGGCCCTGGCCGACCGGGCGATCGAGCTCCTGGTTCGAGGACCGGAGTCGGCCGCGGTCCTGACCCGCGACGTGTTCGGCATGGCCCGGGCGCCGGTGGCGGTGGCCGAACGGCTCGCCGTCGCGCTGCTCGGCGCCGATCCCCGGGTTCGCCAGCTCCCGGATGGGCGATGGGGACTGGTGGCCGCCGCGGCGGGATCGCCGTTGATCGAAGAGGCCGCGTTTGCGGTGGTCGATGTCGAAACGACCGGGAGCCGAGCGGGCGGCAGTGATCGGGTCACCGAGGTCGCGGTGGCGGTCGTCCAGGGAACTCGGTGCGAGATGCTGTTCGACAGCCTGATCAATCCCGAGCGGCCGATTCCCCCGATGGTCGTGTCGATCACCAAGATTACCGACGCGATGGTCCGGAAGGCTCCCACCTTCGATTTGGTGGCCGATCAACTGGTCGCGACCCTGGCCGG
>JAYTTT010000055.1:0-2890 GCA_043744895.1 Gemmatimonadota bacterium
CCCGCACCGGCCGGAAGGTGGCAGAACCGGTAGGAAACAGCGATGCATGCCACCCCAACAAGCGTTTCGCGGTGAGCGGCGCCTCATAGCGCTCGGTGGCGTCGAGCATCATCTCCACGACCCCTTCAGTCCGGCGATCCGCAGCGGCAACGCTCGCCTCGGCAACGCCCAAACGCCGGGCAATCGACGATCGGACCGCCGCCGCTTCGAGGACCTCACCCTCGATCTCGGAGCTCATGATGACGTTCTCGGTGAGCGACCCGAGTTGGGCCTCGAGCCTGAGGTCCAATCCGAGCCGAACCATGCCACCGAGAAGCCGGCCTTGTTTGAGACGGGCGGATGCCAAGGTCTCAAGCAGCAGGTCGGCATCCCACCCGAAGTTCGGCCATCCGCGTCGCTCCCAGATGTACATATTCTCCTCATATTATGAAGACAATATGCACCGCCATGACGAGAAACGCAAGGGTTTCACCTCTTAATACGAGGAGAATAGGACCGCGACCTTCTCGAGCTGCCTGCCGGGCCTCGCTGATCCCGGCCCTGCGGCGATTCGGCCCTGGTCGCAATAATCGGGTTACCGCACCCGAGTTGTCCGGAGCGATCGTGCGGGCATGCCGAGTTGCGGATCTTCATGCCGAGCCCTCAGATTATGGCCATGCCTGTTTCGGTGCCCCGGTTCACGGTCGACCAGGTCGACGCCCTTCCCGACGACGGGAACCGACACGAATTACTGGACGGGGTCCTCCTGGTGACCCCAGCGCCCGGCCTTCCCCACCAGACCGTCGCCATGCGGCTCGCGGTCGTTCTGGGCCGCTTTCTCGAGGATGAGCCGGAGGCGTGGATTTGGGGGCCCGGCGCAGTGGTGATGCGTCCCTGGGTGAAACTCGAGCCCGACATCCTGATCGGCCGCCGTCCAACCGGCGGAACCCGGTGGGAAAACGTCCCCGAGCATTGGCTGGCCGTCGAAATCTCCGGCACCGGATCGCGGATCTACGATCGCGACTACAAGCGTGACGGATACCTCGAACTTGGCGTTGAGGAGGTGTGGCTCGTCGATCTGGACGCGATGCGAGTGTTCGTCTCCAGGCGGGGCGGACCCAAAGATGCCCCGCACGACCGGACGCTCAATTGGCGGTCACCCGGTGGCCGAGTCCTTGAAGTGGATGTCGCGGCCCTCTTCAGGGGTCTCGGCGGCTGATCGCCAAAATCAGCCGATAGATGTGCTCAGCTCCTTGGTCGAAGGCGCTCACCGCCACCCGCTCATCCCTCCCGTGGGCCCGGACGTCGTCGGGATCGATCGCCACGCCCGACGCACCGTAGGCCGGGATCCCGGCGTTCCGAAAGTAAAGCCCGTCGGTAGCTCCCGTCTCCATGTAGGGAATCACCGGGACCCCGGGCCACAATGCACTCGTGACCTTTTCGGCGGCCCGGGTGAACTCCCCCGACAACGGCGACGGCGGGCTCAACCTCGCTTCGGTCGACCGCTTGACCACGATCAGCGGGTCGGCCAGGACCCGCCGGATCGTGGCTTCCACCGTGTCCGGCGACTCGAAGGGCAGCATTCGGCAATTGACGTTGACCCGGGCCCGCTGGGGCAGCGCGTTGACCGCGTGGCCGCCCTCGAAGGTCGTCGCCACGCAGGTGGTGCGAAGCATGGCGTTGTTGAAGGCCGTCCCCGACAGCCGCTCGGCCGCCGCCAAGTCGGGCGATTCGGCGGCCACCGCTCGCATGTCGGCCGCGGCCTGGCCCGTCTCGAGCTCGGCGCTCCGGGCGAAGAACGCCCGGGTCAGCTCGCTCAGGTGGACCGGAAACCGGTACCCGCCTAACCGAGTAAGGCCCGCGGACATCCGAACGATGGCATTCTCGGGGACCGGAAGCGAACTGTGGCCGCCGGGGTTGGTGACCTCGAGCATGAAGTTGAACGCCACCTTCTCGGCCACCTGCACCATCCGGGCGTGCACGTTCCCGTTCCGCAGGGCCGGGTCGCCCGCGTCGGTGTTGAGGACATACGCCGCCGACTTGAATTCGGGCCGGTGCTCGAGGAGCCACGCCACGCCGTTGTAATCGCCGCCGCTCTCCTCTCCGGCCGTCAGCGCCAAGATCAGGTCGCGGTCGGGCCGGAACTTTTCCTGTTTCATCCGGAGCAGTGAAGCCACCAGGGTGGCGGCGCCGTCCTTGATGTCGCTGGTGCCCCGACCGTAGAAGTACCCGTCTTTCTCGGTGAAGGCGAACGGGTCATAGCTCCAGTCCTCGCGCCGCGCTTCGACCACGTCGAGGTGGGCTAAGAGCACGACCGGCTTCCGCGCGCCCGTGCCCCGGTAGCGCACGACGAGGTTGTGGTTCTTCGACCCCGCCGGCCCGACCACCTCCGCGTCCGCCGCGGAAAAGCCGGCCGCGACGAACCGCCGCCGGAGCGCTGCGGCCGCGGTGGTCGTACTGCCGACCGAGTGCGTGGTGTTGATCTCGATCAATTCCTTAAAAATGGCCCGGGCGTTGGCCTGAAACGGCGTCGGAGCCTGGGCGACAAGCACCCCGGCGGCCACGGTCAGGGCCGCCCCGAGGGCGGCACCGCGATGCGGCACGATCATGGCTCGATTCACTTGGTCGGGGATTTTTTCTGGGCGGAACCGATCCACTCGGCAACGACGTAGGGCCCCGGCGAGCCCTCAGCTTCGATCGCGACGCCGAGCTTGAGGTTGGCGCGGGCACCGCGGTCATCGACCTCGAGCAGGGTAATCCGGGCCCGGATCGGCGTGCCGGTCAGGACCGGGCGGACGAACGGGACCTTGTTGAAGCCGTAGTTCATGACCATGTCGACGTCGTCGAGCGGTTCTTGCGCCGGATGCCGGGCAAACCAGGTCAGGTGGCCAAGGAGCAGGAATCCTTGGAC
>JAYTTT010000056.1:0-2889 GCA_043744895.1 Gemmatimonadota bacterium
CGGGTGACAGACGGGGCTGGTAGTTGACCGCCACGCCGCTCGACTGGGTCAGGACGGTCGCTTCACCGCCCGCCGCCGGCATCCGGTAGATGTGGCCCAGGAGATCGAAGACCAGCCAGGACTGGTCGGGGGACTGATCGACCGACATCCAGGTGCCTTCGCTGGTGATGAAGTCGATGTCGCGGGTCTTGCCGCGGGCCAGGGTGACGTCCCAGGCCGGCTTGGCCGGATCGGGTTTGTCCTGAGCGATGGCCACGGTGGTGGCGGCCAGGACGATGAGGGCCAGGGGCAGGGTGCGACGCGACATGACATGGGACTCCGCTGTGGGGTGCCGGATGAACGATTCCCAAACATACGCCGATCAGTCAGCCGGTGCGGCCGTTCCGTCGCCAAATACGTTGCGCGGCCCGCGACCCAGGTTTGTCGGACCAAAGACGATCGCCACGACCGCCGCCATCACCGCCAACAATCCCACGTACCGGAAGAGAGCCGTCGTACCGCCGGTCGTGATCGGGAGATAGTTGTTCCAGGCGTTGAAAGAGCCGTGGAACGCCGCCGCGATCAGGACGCTCCCCCGGGTGCAGTTGAACATCCAGCTGAACAGGACAGCCAGCGAAATCACCAGCCCGGCGTATCCGAGAAACGCCGGGACGAGCCCGATTTCCTGCGCCATGGTGGCGTAACCCTCACCGGGGAGAAGGAACAACGGGAGGTGCCACAAGGAATGGAAGGCGCCGACGATCAGACTCGCCGTCAGCGCGGCGTGGCGGCGCTGGAGCCGAGGCAAGGCAAAGCCCCGCCACCCGAACTCTTCAGCCACGCCCGCAAAGACGATCTGGAACAGCATGGTCGGCATCAGCTGGTACCAGGGTGCCAGCACGGGGCGGGCGCTGCCAGGGTCGAGCGTAGCGGTCAGGTATAAGGACGCGACGGCCGGGAGGATGGGGAGCGCCAAGGCGACGATCCACCAGCGGATGCCGACCCGCCAGATGAGGGCTCGGCCCAGCAGTTCGCGGACGGCGGGGCGACCGCCCTCGATGGCGGCCAGGATCAGGCCAAGCCGTGCTCGCGCTGAGCGCCCCGAGCTGAACGAATCCCTTCGGGGCCCATCCCAGGAGGACAGGTGCAACGAGTGCCGGGCCCAGGAGCACGGCCAGGAGAAACAACGACAGCGCCGGGTGCTTCCGGATGAAGCCGGGCATGGGACTCACTCGCTTTCAGCCGGCGGATGGTTAGGCGACCGAGGCGTGGCTCGGTCCGCCGCGATGGCATCGAGCAGCAGCTCGAGTCCGGACTCGAAATCGGCTTCATGGTCGATCGCCCCCGAGTCTTTCAACGCCGCGGTGCGAAGCGGGGTGCCGCCCGCCAGGTCCGGCTTGGCGGGCCGGGTCCTGCCGGAAGCGGGTGACCGGCTCGTTCGGATCATCAGGGCGGTCCCCAAGACGAACGCCAGGAGGTTCCGCCAGATCCGAAGGGCCGGACCCGGCCCGAAGCCGGCCCGCCCGAGCAGCCGAAGCATCACCTCGACGCCGGCCTGCGCTCCCGGGATGTTCGTTATCCACTTTGCCGACCAGCGGGTCGATACGATGGACGAAACCGCGCTGTCGCTCCTTCGGCGGACCGGGATCGGCTTCGTCTTCCAGGCAATCAACCTGATCCCCCACCTGATCGTGTTCGAGAACGTCGTCCTCCCCGGTTACCTGGTGGAGGCCGATCGGGCCAGGGTCGATGCCCAGGTCCCATCCTGGCCAAAAGCGAGTCCCGTCTAAATATTACATTGGACAAACTATTGACAGAAACGACTCATGTCGGCAGTTTCTTAGTCATGACCAACCAGCCCGATCGCTCCACGCCACGGCACCCGATCCGGGTCGTCACGACTCGCACCGGACTCAGTCCCGACTTGCTGCGGGCATGGGAGCGGCGCTACCGGGTCGTCATTCCAAGCCGATCGGCCGGGGGTCAACGTCTCTACAGCGACGCCGATATCGACCGACTCCGCCTCCTCCATCGCGCCACTCAGGCGGGCCGGAGCATCAGTAATGTCGCCCAGCTATCCTCGGAATCGCTCGATGCGCTGGTGTCCGACGACAGCGCCCCGGTGCTGGCCACCGCTGCGCTGGCCACCGGTACCGCGGCGATCATCGAAACCCTCACGGTCGCAGCCTTGGAAGCGATCACGGCGCTCGACCAACTTGGGTTCGAACGGTTGCTCCGGCGAGCGGCCACTCACCTCAGCGGGCCCCATCTTCTCGACGAATTCATCGCCCCACTCCTGTGGAAGATTGGCCACCTGTGGGAAGTCGGACGGCTGAGCCCAGTCCATGAGCATTTCGCCTCAGCCGAGATTCGCCGGATGCTGTCGAATCTGATCGAACGAGCGCCCCTCGAGGCCAATGCCCCCGCGATCGCTCTGGCGACGCCGGCAGGGCAGCTCATCGAACTCGGCGCGATGCTCGCGGCCGCAACCGCCGCGAACGAAGGGTGGCGGGTGATCTATTTTGGTCCCGACCTTCCCGCCGCGGAAATCGTCCTCGGCGCCAAGACCGCGGGTGTGAAAGCCGTTGCCGTCAGCATCGCTCACGAATCGGCTGACTCCAAACTACCCCGTGAACTCGAGCAGATGGCCCGCGGACTTAAGGGCCACTCGGCGTTCCTCGTCGGCGGCGGGGCCGCGACCAACCACGGCCTCCTCCTCAAACGGTTAGGCGCTCACACCTTCTCCGACCTCGATTCGTTTCGGCACTGGCTCAAAACGTTCGCGGCCGCTCAGTAGTGCCATGGGGGCAGATCTAGCAGGTTGCTGAAAAAGGAAGAAACGGGCCTGGCAAATAATGGGGGCGCGACCTAACGTTCAGCCAGTCCTTCCCGGAGTATCGATGCGCGGCC
>JAYTTT010000057.1:0-2885 GCA_043744895.1 Gemmatimonadota bacterium
CGGCTTCTCGTCGACCCGCACGGTTTCACCGTCCATCCCGTCGAGCTCCCGGTCGATGCCGGCAATCTTGGCCGTGACGTCATCCATTTGGGCGAATAATGCGTCGATTTGGCCCTGGTTGATCTCGCCGCCCCGCTCCTTCTTGTAGACCATCATCCCCAGTTTGTAGGCGACCTTGCTGCGGACGCCGACCAAACTGGACCGCTCCAAATGGAGCTTACTCGACTCGACGGCGTCTTTGACCCGATCACCAAACTGGTCCAGCTCCTCACGAAATCGATCGAAAATCGTGGCCATCTGGTCCTCCTCAGGAAACGGAAAATGGGGATGGCGGCTTAACGTCGAATCGCCGCCTCAAGTTTCAGAAATGAAAAAGAGGCGCCCTGATGGGCGCCTCTGGGAACTCCGGTACCGCGACCCACTTCAGGGAAGGACCGAAATCTTCTGCTTCCCCTTCGACTTCCATTCGAAGGTGACTTTGCCGTCGGCCACCGCGAAGAGGGTGTCGTCGTTGGCCCGCCGGACGTTCCGGCCGGGGTGGAACTTGGTGCCCCGCTGGCGGACGATGATGTTGCCGGCGATGACCGCCTCGCCGCCGTACCGCTTGACCCCAAGGTACTGAGGATTGCTGGTCCGGCCGTTCTTGGATGACCCAACGCCCTTCTTATGTGCCATATCAGCCTACCTTCACGGCAGTGATGCGGACGTCGGTGTACTTTTGCCGATGGCCGGTTTTGCGGCGGTAATTCTTCCGCCGCTTGAATTTGAAGACGAAAATCTTGTCGCCCTTGGCTGCGCCGATCACCTCGGCTTCGACCGCCGCATTGGGGACAAAAGGCTGCCCAGCCCGGATCGTGCTACCGTCCGAGGTGAGGAGTACTTCACTGAAGGTCAGCTTGGAGCCAGGTTCGACCGCATCCATCAAGGGCAACCGAACGGTCTCCCCTTGCTGGGCTTTGAACTGCTGACCTCTTGAGCGAAAAATCGCGTACATCACGGATTCCAGGTTTTGAGAAAGCCCGTAATGATAAGCAGCAGAACGGGATAGGGCAAGAGCCCGTCAGGCCACGGCATAGAGTTCGGTAATGTCCCGGCCGCCGGGGCGGGACATCAGGCGGAACTCGTCCTGATGCATCGTCGGGTCGTCGCGGAGCTCCAGTTCAAGGTTGGTGGCCTTCCCCACCGCCACCATCAGCTTCGGTTCCTCTTCTTTGAGGTAGAGGGCCACCTCGGGATGCATCCGGACGCACACAATTTTCTCTCGCCGTTCGAGGGCGCAGCGGCGGAGCGACCGTTCGATCCGCCGGGCCACGATCTCCGGGGTAAAGACCCGGCCGGTTCCATGGCAGAGGAGACACTCGGTCGTCATCGAGGCCCACAAGGAGGGCCGGACCCGCTGCCGCGTCATTTCCACCAGGCCAAGATCCGAGACCGCGAGCGCCTTGGTTCGGGCTCGGTCACGGCCCAAGTGCCCCCGCAACTCCTGGAGAACCCGGTCGCGATTGCCCTTGGACTCCATGTCGATGAAGTCGCAGACGATAATCCCGCCAAGATCACGGAGCCGGAGTTGCCGGGCGATTTCGCGGGCCGCTTCGAGGTTGGTTTTCAGGATGGTACGCTCGGGATCCTTCTTCCCGGTGTACCGCCCCGTGTTGACGTCGATGGAAACGAGGGCCTCGGTCGGCTGAATCACCAGGGAGCCGCCGGTCGGCAGTTCGACCCGGGGATTGAAGAGCGACTTGATCTCCGCCTCGATGCCGAACTTGTCGAACAGCGGAATGGCGTCAGTGTAGAGATGGGACCGGCCCTTCAATTCCGGGTCGACTTGATCCAGATACTGCTCCACCTCGACGTGGACGTCCTCGGAATCGACCCAGAGCGCGTCCACCTTATCCGAAAACACGTCCCGAATCAGCCCACGGGTCAGCGACGCCTCCCGCTGGAGGAGGGCGGGTGCCCGGCGAACATAGAACTGCTTCCGTTTGATTTTCTTCCACTGGGCGAGCAGCGATTCGACTTCTTGTTGGAAATGTTCCTCGGTAACCCCTTCCGCCACGGTCCGGATAATCATCCCGCCAGCGTCCTCGGGGAGGAGCCGGGTTACCATGTCGCGGAGGCGGGTCCGCTGCTCCCGGCTTTCGATCTTCCGGCTGACGCCCACCCGCGAGGCGTACGGCATGTAGACCAGAAACCGCCCCGGCAGCGAGATTTGGGCGGTGACCCTGGACCCCTTGGTGCTGATCGGCTCCTTAGTGACCTGAACCGGGAGCGTCTGACCCTTCTTGAGGATTTCACCAATATCCGGAAGGACCCCTCGCCCGGACACCTCACGCTGCCGCGGCTCGGCCACCGCTTGGCGCTGACCGCGGCGACCCTTCCCGTTCGAAGCGACCTCGATTTCGTCCTCGGCCTCGGCCGACTCGGCTTCGTCGGCGTCGGGAACCTCGGCGTCATCTTTGTCGTTAGGCTCTTCGTCCTCGTCCGGCTCGAGGAGATCCGACACGTGGAGAAAGGCGCTCTTCTCCAGCCCGATGTCGACGAACGCCGCCTGAAGACCCGGCAGGACCGCCTCGACCCTCCCAAGGTAGATGTCGCCCACAATCCGACGGTGATCGGGCCGGTCGACCATCAGTTCGGCCAGCCGGTCGTCCTCGAGAATGGCGACCCTGGTTTCCCGGGGGCCACTGGTAATGAGAATCTCGCGCTTCAAGGGGATAGTCCTTCGCCGGAGTCACCTCGCCCGGGGGTACTGGTGCCGGGGGCAACGTCGCGACGCGCATACGGTGGGTGGTCGAGCCGAACACAGCCCGAAGCCGGAAGAGTCCTCCGCCGGATCCCGAGAGCCGCGGTAGCCTCCGGTCGCCGACCGGCCGCACCCGGTTGCG
>JAYTTT010000058.1:0-2884 GCA_043744895.1 Gemmatimonadota bacterium
CTCGCTGAAATACAGCCCGCCAAGTTCTCGGTGCCGCTCTGTCCCCTCAAGGCGCAGGGCAGCGTTCAGAAGGGTCTCGACGTCTTTCGCAAGGCGTACGAACCAAAATCCGCCCGAGCGGCGTTGCTCGGTCAGGCGAAGGACCTGATTCTGCAGGGCATGGCCAAGGAAGGTCAGGCCACCAGCGCCGCGGCGTGGTACTACCTCGCCCGGGTCTACCTGATGCAGGGCGATATCGGCGGTGTCGACTCCGCGTTCCGCAAGGCGCAGGAGCTGCAGCCCCAGTGCGAGATCGACATCGATCAATACCGCCAGAACAACTGGGCCCTGCTGGCCAACGCCGGCCTCGAAGTCCAGAAGCAGGGCAATATCGAGGGCGCGGTGACCCTGTTCCGGGACGCCGACCGGCTCTACCAGGGGTTGCCCCACGTGGCGTCGAACCTTGGCGTGCTATTCGCCAACTCGGGGAAGGATGACAGCGCGGCCGTCTATTTCGCCAAGGCGCTCAAGATCGCGGAAAATTCGGCCGACACCGCGATGATCGGCGACCGGAATTCCAATGCGCTCAATCTTGCCCTGATGTACCAGCGGCTCGATCGGCACAAGGAAGCGGTGCCGATTCTGCAGAAATACCTCGGCTGGAAGCCGAAGGACATGGACGCTCGCAAAGCGCTGTCCCAGTCGCTTCGGGCGGCGGGCATGGGCGCCGGCGCCGACTCCCTCGAAAACGCCATGATCGGCGAAATGTCGAAGCAGAATCTCGACTCGCTCGACACCCAGGACATTCTCGCCATCGGGGTGGCGGCGTTCAACGCCCAGAAGTACACCGACGCCGCCGCGGCGTTCGACAAGGCCGTCTCGCGGAATCCGTTCAGCCGCGATGCCGTCTACAATCTGGCCAACGCCTATTTGGCCCTCAAGGACAACGACAATTTGATCAAGGCCGCGACCAAGTTGGTCAACATCGAGCCGATGAACGAGGATGTCTATCGATTGCAGGGGCAGGGCTACAAGGGCCTGAAGAAGGATGCCGACGTTCTCAAGGCGGCTGAGAAGCTGGTTGGGCTTCAGATTACGGTCGAAATGACCAGCTTTCAACTCGGCCGTGCGACCGCCAAGCTTGAAGGAACGGCCACCGGCCGGTCGCCTACTGACGCGCAGGGCAAGCCGATCAAAGCGGTGCCTGTGACGTTAGTGGTCGAGTTCGTGACCAGCGGTGGCGCGGTGGTCGACACGAAGGAAGTCGCCATCCCAGTGCTGGCGGTCGGAACGACCCACAAGATCAGTGCCGATGCGAAGGGTGCCGACATCGCTGGCTGGCGTTATCGAAGCAAGTAGGGGCCCTTGCAGGACCCGGATAGCGGAACCATTATTCCGCTGTCTTACGCGGGCGTAGCTCAGTTGGTAGAGCGTCAGCTTCCCAAGCTGAATGTCGCCGGTTCGAGCCCGGTCGCCCGCTCTCGAAACCCACATCGGCCACTCACATCCCGGGGTGGCCGTTCGTGTTTGTGGCGCAACGTCGGGGCGGGAGTTTCGAATCGATGAACGGTTCCGCGACCGCGAACCTGCTGGCAGCAAACCTGGTTTCGCCGTTTGTCTTGGCCTTCGCCCTTGGGGTGGTGGCCAGGCGCTTGGGGAGCAACCTCTCGCTCCCCAAGGATATCTATGAGGGGCTCGCGACCTACTTGCTCTTTGCGATCGGGCTCAAGGGCGGCGCTCGACTCGTCCAGGCGCCGCTGCAGCAGGTCCTGGCACCAACGGGAGCGGCGCTCGCCCTCGGGCTCCTGACCCCGGTCATCGCGTTCGCGGTTCTTCGCTGGGCCGGCCGGTTCTCCCGGGTTGATTCGGGTGCCATCGCCGCCCACTATGGCTCGGTGTCGGCGGTCACCTTTATCGCGGCCCAAAGCCTGGTGCAGCAGCGGGGCGATAGCACCGAACCGTTTCTTCCCGCCTTGCTGGCCATCATGGAAGCCCCCGGGCTGGTGGTCGGACTCGCCCTTGGACTTGCCGGCGTCGGCCGGGCGGATCGCCCGCTCCGTCAGGTCCTCCATGAAATCCTTTTGGGGAAGACGCTGGTGCTGCTGTTGGGCGGTCTCCTGATCGGCGCGGTGGTCGGCGCGGAGCGACTGGCACCGGTGCAGCCGTTCTTCGACGCCTTGTTTCCGGGGGCCCTGACCTTGTTCCTCCTGGAACTGGGCGTGGTGGCCGGCGCCCGGTTAGGCGACCTCAAGAAGGTCGGGCCCTTCCTCCTCGCGTTCGGCACCATGATCCCGGTCGTCCACGGGCTCCTCGGTGTTCTGCTTGGCACCGTGACTGGTCTGTCGCCCGGCGGCGCCACGGTCCTCGGGGCGATGGCGGCCAGCGCGTCCTACATCGCAGCCCCGCCGGCGGTTCGACTGGCGCTTCCCGAGGCGAATCCCACCTATTACCTAACGGCCGTGCTCGCGATCACATTCCCGTTCAATCTGATCGCCGGGATTCCGTTGTACTACTGGGCCGCACACCGCCTGGCGGAAAGGATGAGCTGACGATGGCGACCACTTCGCTTAAACTGGTCACGGTCGTCGCCGAGCCGGTGCTGGAGCCCCGACTCCTGAAGGACCTGAAGGATTTGGGAGCGACCGGCTGGACCATCGTGGACGGCCGAGGCGAAGGCTCCCGGGGAATGCGGGCCAGCGACCTTCCCGGGGCCAACGTCCGGGTCGAAACCATCGTGACCGACGACGTGGCCGGCCGGATCATTGCGCACGTCGCCGAGCGGTACTTCCCGCACTACGCGGTGATCGCCTACGTCACAGCGGTTGAGGTGGTCCGGGGCGAGAAGTACGCTCGGGGCCGATCGGGGATCGGGTCTTGACCAACGAGGCCACGATCGAGGCGGTGA
>JAYTTT010000059.1:0-11293 GCA_043744895.1 Gemmatimonadota bacterium
CACCGCGATCCGAGTAATGAAGATGCCCAGGAACACGATCATGTGGACCCGGACCTTGGGGTAGAGAATGATGTAGGCGCCCATCACGCCGCTGATGGCCCCGGAGGCCCCGACCATCGGGATCGCGCTCCGGGGATTGACCACCGCTTGGGCCGCGGCCGCGGCAATCCCAGTCGCGAGATAGAACAGCACGAACCGCCCCCGCCCCATGGAGTCCTCGACGTTGTTCCCGAAGACCCAGAGAAACCACATGTTCCCGAGGAGGTGAAACCAACCCCCATGGAGGAACATCGAGGTCACGACGGTGGCCCAATTGGCGGCCACCGTTTCGCACCCGAGCCGCTCCAGCCCGGGCACCGGCGTCCCAGCAGCGATGTTGCCCAGCACCGCTCCAGGAATGAGCCCCAGCTCACAGACCGAAGCCGACAACTGGGGTTCCGTCCCCATCCCCTGCAGGAAGATCCAGGCAGCGACGTTGAGACCGATCAACAGGAACGTGACGACCGGCGTCGCCAAGGTCGGGTTGTCGTCCTTGTAGGGGAACATCCCCCAATATAAGGCCGACCCCGAGCCGGGCGGCCGACGGCGGATGGCACCCCGGTTACCCGATTACATTCCGGCCGGAACCACTAGAACCAAGGCCGACCATGTCGATTGCCAGGTCCCTCCTTCTCAAGGCCGCCGAGAGCCACTGGCTTGCCGACCAGATGTCCCGGCGATCGTTTTCCCGCCGGGCGATTCGGAAGTTCATGCCCGGCGAGGAACTTGCCGACGCCATCGGCGCCGCCGCCACGCTGCAGGGCCAAGGCATGGGCACCCTGTTCACCCGGCTCGGCGAGGGACTGACCAAACAGTCCGACGCCGAGGAGGTCCGCGATCACTACCTCGGCGTGTTTGACCAGCTGGCGGCCCGAAAGCTCAAGACGTGGGTTTCGATCAAGCCGACCCAGTTGGGCCTCGACTTAAGCGGCGATAAGTGCCTCGAATATCTCCATGCCTTGGCGGCGAAGGCGGTCAGCACCGGGTCGTCCCTGTGGATCGACATGGAAGACTCGAGTTACGTCGACCGGACCCTCGATCTCTATCGCGACCTCAAGGCCAAGCACGAACCGATCGGTCTCGCGATGCAGTCGTACCTGTTCCGGACCCCCAAAGACATCGAAAGCCTCCTGCCGCTCAGGCCGTGGATTCGGCTGGTCAAGGGCGCCTACGCGGAGCCCGAGTCGGTTGCGTTTCCGGTCAAGCGCGACAACGACATGGCGTTCTACGGCTTGTCGCTCAAGTTGCTGGAAGGGGTCAAGACGTACGGCGGCCTGCCGGTATTTGGGACCCATGACATCGGCCTCTTGGAGGGAATTATCGGCGCGGCCAAAGAGCGGGGCGTCAAACCGGGCCAGTACGAAATTCACATGCTCTACGGGATTCAAACCGCCGCCCAGCGCGCCTTCGTGGCCCGCGGCGAGACGGTGAAGGTTCTCGTTAGCTACGGCCACGCCTGGTTCAAGTGGTACATGCGGCGGTTGGCCGAGCGGCCGGCAAACGTCATGTTCGTGGTCAAGAGTATGGTGGGCTGACCCGGAGACCGACCGATGGCATTTCGAAAATTCGTAGACCGCGACGGGCACGAGTGGGAAGTCCGGCCCCGAACCCGGTCCGACTGGAATCTCGAGCCCTTCGGCAGCAATCCCCACAAAGCCAGGAATGCCCCCTCACCGGGGTACGAGAAAGATCCGTTCGAGCTGAGCCGCGAGGAACTCCAGAAGCTGCTCGACTCGGCCCCGATGCCCAAGGCCCGCGCCAAACCTTCGCCTTTTGGGGATTGACCATGAATAAGCGGACCTTTGTCCAGGCCATGGGCGGCGCCTCCCTCGGCCTCCTGTTCGGGGCCGACCGGCTCGCCGCCTACGCCCGGCTGTCGCCTGACGCGCTCGCCCAGGACGAAACGTTCTGGGCCACGATCCGGGGCAAGTACCGGCTCAAGCCCGAGTATATCAATCTCGAAAACGGCTACTACTCGATGCAAGCCGAGGAAGTACTCGACGCCTTCATCCGCAACGTCCGCGACATCAACCTCAGTGCCTCGTACTACATGCGGACCCGCCAGTACGACGACAAGCTCGCCGTCCGGAAACGCTTGGCGGCGATGGCGGGGTGTTCGGCCGACGAACTGATCATCACCCGGAACACCACCGAGTCGCTCGACACCGTCATTGCCGGCATCGACTGGCAGGCGGGCGACGAAGCGGTCATGGCCGCTCAAGACTACGGCGCCATGCTCGACATGTTCGCGCTTCAGGCCCGGCGGCGCGGGATGGTGAACCGGATCGTTTCCCTGCCGATCGACCCCCGGTCAGACGACGAGATCGTCGCGCTCTACGCCAACGCCATCTCGAGCCGGACCAAACTCTTGATGGTGGCACACATGGTGAACATCTCCGGCCAGATTCTCCCGGTCCGGAAGATTGCCGACATGGCGCACCGGAAGGGCGTGGCCGTGATGGTGGACGGGGCCCATGCCTTTGCCCAACTCGACTTCGCGATCCCCGACTTGGGGGCCGACTACTACGGCGCGAGTCTCCACAAATGGCTCGGCACCCCGCTGGGCGCCGGGATCCTTTACGTCCGGGCCGACAAGATCGCGGGGCTCTGGCCGATTTATGGGGACGCGAGCGTGCCCGACACCGACATTCGAAAATTGAACCATACCGGCACTCACCCGGTCCATACCGATCTTGGCATCATGCCGGCCATCGATTTCCACGAGAGCATCGGCGTGGCCCGAAAAGAGGCCCGGCTTCGGTACCTCCAGAATTACTGGACCGGCAAGGTCCGCGGACTTCCGCGCATCGTGATGAATACCCCAACCGATCCCCGTCGGTCGTGCGCCATCGCCAACGTCGGGATTGCCGGGATCAAACCCGGCGACCTGGCCAAGATCCTGCTCGACCGCTATCAGGTCTGGACCGTGGCCATCGATACGGCCAACGTCCAGGGGGTTCGGATCACGCCCCAAGTGTTTATCAGCGTGGCCGATTTAGACCGGTTCGTCCTGGCCTTGAAAGAACTCGCCGCCGGGTAGGTGCCTGACCGTTGGCCCTTGCGGTGACCGGTTTTCGGTCGCACATTCGCGGCCATGCATCGTCGCGACTTTGTCCGGGCCGGGGTGGCGGCCGGTTTACCCCTGGCCCTCGGGTGCCGGGGCGACCACCTCTCAGCGCCCCTCCAGGCCAATCAGCCCCTGGGGGTTCAGCTCGGCTTCCGGCCGACCGACCGGCTCTTGATCGTCCACGCCGACGACGCCGGATATTGTAGCCAGAGCACCGCGGCGGTGATCGAGGCCTTCGAGCGCCGGGCGATCGACGCGGCCAGCGTGATGGTGCCCTGCCCCGGATTCGAGGAACTGGCGCTTTGGGCCCGCCAGAACCCGGCGGCGGACCTTGGGATTCACCTGACGTTCGTGGGCGAAAGGCCTGCTCTGCGGATCCGCCCGATTCTTCCCTCGAGCCAGGTCCCCACCCTGGTCGACGAGAGCGGGAATTTTCCCCTGGGCTGGCCCGGTGGGCGGATCGTCGACCTGGGCGAACTCGAGGCCGAGGCTCGGGCCCAAATCGATACCGCGATCGCCGCCGGCATTCGGCCCACCCACCTCGACTCCCATCAGCATGTACTCCAGCGCCGGGGACCGAAGGCCTTCGCGGTCCTGGTCCGAGTCGCCCACGACTACCGGCTGCCGTTCCGCCGGTCGCGGGAGTGGTTCGCCAAGTTGTCCTACCTCCGGCACCCCCCGGGCGTGATCGCGGCGCCGCTTGACTCGGTCCTCTCAATCGGCAAGCTCCGCCTCAACCTGACCGAGTGGACCCGCTGGTATGTGGACCGGATCTACGGCCTCGCGCCCGGGGTTGCCGAACTCATTATCCATCCAAGCCGGCTCGATCCGGCGCTGGAGGAGCTGATGGCCGACAGCCCCAATTGGGGGGCCCAGTGGCGGGGCCTCGACTTGGCCGTGGCCACCGGCCAGGAGCTCAAGATTGCGATCCGGGCGAGTCGCGTTAGGCGGATTGGCTGGCGGCCGATCATGAACGCCGTCCGTCAAGGCGGCTCGTGAACGAGCGGCCAGGTCTCCAAGATACGGATATCTTCGACGAATCAGGGCGTTACCTCGGGACCGTGGCCGGGCTCGGCGCTCCCCTCGGTTTTCCGTCGCGTGACCTGATCGTCTTCGGCTTGCCCGACTCCACCACCAACGCGCCGCGGCTCGCAATCGTTCGGAATCCGGGCCATTGACCGGGCCTGGAGCGACCCCGGTTTGGGCGGTAGCTTACCACTTCCTCCTTCCCCAGGCTTCATGGCAGACGCATCCCCCGCGCCGGTCGATCGGCTGACCCGTTTTTCCCAAGTCATTGGCCGGATCATCCCGGACGCGATGTCCACCGCCGTGCTCATGCTTCTGCTGCTGGCCGTCGCGGCCCTGGCCACCGGCAACCCCGGCCTGACCGTGATGGATGCGTTCTACCGCGGCCTCTGGATGATGCTGCCGTTCACGATGCAGATGACGCTGATCCTGGTCCTGAGCTCCACCCTCGGTGCCGCCCCCGTTTTCCGGCGACTGGTGGCGCGGCTGTCCCGGATTCCCACGACCCGCGGCGGGGTCGTGTCGCTCGCCTGTTTTGTGGTGGCGTGCCTGGCCTACCTCTATTGGGGTCTGGCCTTGGCGTTAGGCCCCTTGGTTGCCATCTACTTTGCCCGCGAGGCCGAACAGAAGGGAATCGCGATCGATTTCCCGTTCCTTCTCGCCACGACGACGGCGGCCGGCTCAGTCTGGCAGTACGGGCTCTCCTCGAGCGCCGCGCTCCTGATGAACACCCCGGGCCACTTCCTCGAAAAGCAAACTGGCTTGATGCCGCTCTCGACCACCCTGTGGGCGCCCGCAACGCTGACGTTCATCGGGTTGTTCTTTCTGGCGGTCATTGTGTCGGCCCGCTGGCTCAATCCCAGTCGCCCGGAGCCCCTCTCGCGGTTCCCCGATGCCTACCATCTTGCCGACCCAATCGCGGTCGCCGAGGCGGAACCAGTCGACATGGCGGCGGCCGTGGCGCCGACGATGTCCGATCGGGTCGAACGGAGCTCGATCCCGCTGCTGCTGCTCTGCGTGGCTCTCGCGGCCTGGACCTACTATCACTTTGCCGTCAAAGGCTTGGGCCTTGATCTCAATTCGCTCAACACCGTGCTGCTGATGCTGGCGCTCTTGGTCCACCGCAACGTCAAGAACTTCACCAATGCGCTCCAGACGTCGATTCTCTCGTGCTGGCCGATCGTGGTGATGTATCACCTCTATGGCGGGGTGGCCGGCCTGATCCAGTTCACCACGGTCGGCGCCTCCTTCGCGGGGGCGTTCGCGGCGATTTCGACCCGCTACACATTCCCGTTCCTCACGGCACTCGCCTCCACCATCGTCGCGTCGTTCGTGCCGTCAAGCGGCGGTCAGTGGGTCATTCAGGGCTTCGTCACCACGACCGCCGCCAACGCGGTCGGGGTGTCGGTGCAACGCGGCCTCCTGGCCGTCGGGATCGGCGACCAGATGGGCAACCTGATCACCCCGTTCTGGGCCGCGATCGGCGCCGGGATGGCGCGGATCGACTTCCGGCGCTTCATCGGGTATCAATTCGCCTATGCCGGTATCTGGTTCGTTCTCGGAGTCCTCATCTTCACGTTCCTCCCGGCCTGAGGTGACCCCCGTCGAACGGTGCCAACTGGGCGCCGGCCTCTCGACTGCTCGGGTCGTCACCGGCCTCTGGCAGATCGCCGACATGGAGCGGGACGGGCGGACCATCGACCTCGCGGCCGCGGCCCGGTCGATGGCGCCCTACGCCGAGGCCGGCCTGACCAGCTTCGACATGGCTGACCACTACGGGTCGGCTGAAATCGTGGCCGGCCTTTTCCGAACCGGGGCCGGGGCCCCGCCGGTCGAGTTGTTCACCAAATGGGTCCCGACCCCCGGGGCCCCGACCCGGGCGGAGGTGCGGGCCGCGGTGGCCCGAGCGCTCGACCGGATGAAAATGCCGGCCCTTGACCTGCTTCAGTTCCACGCCTGGAACTACGCCGACCCAAGTTGGCTCGACCGATTGTTCTGGCTCGACGAACTGCGGCAGGAAGGTCTGATCAGGCATCTCGGCCTCACCAACTTCGACACCGCCCACCTTCGGATCGTGGTGGCATCGGGCATTCCCGTAGTCTCGAATCAAGTCTGCTATTCCCTGCTCGACCGGCGCCCCGCCCGCGCCATGGCAGGGTTTTGTGAGGCCCACGACGTCAAGCTGCTCTGCTACGGCACCGTGGCCGGCGGGTACCTTGCTGAGCGGTGGTTAGGCAAGCCGGCCCCCGCCGCTCCCGCCGGCGCCACCTGGTCCGAAATGAAGTACGGCCGGTTCGTCACTGAGGCGGGTGGATGGCCGGCCCTTCAGCGAATCTTGGGCGCCCTCCATCGGATCGCCGGGCGCCACCAGGTTTCGATGGCCAACGTCGCCAGTCGGTACATTCTCGACCAGGCCGGCGTCGGGGCGGTAATCATCGGCGCCCGGCTCGGCCAATCCAGTCACCTCACCGACAACCTCAGGGTCTTCGGCCTCCGGCTCACCGACACCGACCGGGCCGAACTTGAGGCCGTCCTGAGTGGCCTCACCCCGATGCCGGGCGATCCCGGCGACGAGTACCGGAAGCCCCCATTCCTGACCGCGTCCGGCGATCTCAGCCATCATGTCAGCGAGTTCCCGGCCCCCTACCCGGTGCAACCGGGCGTCGGTGGGAAGATTCTCGCGCTGTCCGGCACCAGTTGGGAGACCATGGCCGGTTACGCCCGCGCGGTCCGGATCGGCAACCGAATCTTGGTAAGCGGCACCACCGCCACCCACGGAACTCGGCTGATCGGCGGCGACGACCCGGCCGCCCAAGCCCATTTCGTGTTCGACAAGATCGAAGGCGCGATCCAGTCGTTAGGCGGACACCTGGACCATGTGGTCCGGACCCGGATCTTCGTTCGGGACATCGCCGATTGGGAGCCGGTAGCCCGGGCCCACGGCGAACGCTTTGCCGGGATCCAGCCGGCCAATACCCTGGTCCGCGCCGATTTGATCGGCGACCAGTATCGGGTCGAAATCGAGGCCGAGGCCGTCGTCGACCCGGCCTATCACCCATGAGGCAACCGATGCGAATCCCGGCTCGTTTCTTTCCCGCGTTGGCGCTGCTGGCGCTGGCCACCACCAGCGGCGGCGCCCAACAAAAGCTCAAGGTCTACATCTCGGTCGACATGGAGGGCATTGCGGGGGTGGTCTCCAACGCCCAGGCCGGCGGGGCCGACTATGAGTGGGCCCGCCCGCTGATGCTCGCGGAGACCAACGCCGCGATTGCCGGGGCCTTTGAGGCCGGCGCCACCGAGGTGGTCGTCAACGACTCCCACGGTAGCCACACCAATCTCCGGGCCGACCTCCTCGACCGCCGGGCCACCCTGATCACTGGTGCCCCGACACCGATGGGCATGGTCGAAGGCCTCGACGCCACGTTCGATGCCGTGATGCTCATCGGGTACCACGGCCACGCCAACCAGGTCGACGCCGTCATGGGCCACACCTACAGCCACGCCCTTCGCCACGTGCGGATCAACGGCCGGGAAGTCGGCGAATACGGCACCGCCGGGATGGTGGCGGGCTACTACCGAGTTCCGGTAGTCTTCGTCTCGGGCGACAAGGTCTTCGCCGAGGAGGCCCGGCAATTCTTCCCCGGCGTGGAAGCGCTTGCCGTGAAGGAAGGGATCGGCTTTACCGCCGCGAAGACGCTTCATCCCGCCGTGGCCCGCGAACGGATTACCGCCGGCGTGAAGACCGCCCTCGCCCGGCGATCGGGAATGAAGCCGGTTGCCATCACGACCCCGATTACCCTCGAGGTGGAGTTGAGCATGGCCTCGGACGCCGACGCGGCCATGTTCGTGCCGGGAATGGAACGGGTCGATGGGTCGACCGTCAGGTATCGGGCCGCCGATGCGTTGCTTGCCTACAAGATCTCCCGGCTACTCCGGATGCTGGCCCACTGACCGGGATGCCGTCGTCGTCCGCGGCCGGGGTTACGGTCGCGTCCACCCAAGGCGTAGCATCCCTTCCCGGGGCCTACCGATTGCTGGGGCGTTCGGGTTTTTTCGGTTAACGGTCTCTGGGAGTCAGCGAATAGGTTGGGGCATGCGCCGTCCACGCACCCCCCATTCTCAGGTTGGTCCGGCCCGATCGGATCCGGAGGCATCGGCGTCCCCGCCGCAGCCTAAGCAGAAACTGCTGCTAACCATGCGGGCTAATCTCCGGCTCCGTCATTTCAGTCCCCGAACCGAGGAGGCCTACCTCGGCTGGGTGGTCCGCTACGTCCGGTTTCATGCCCTCAGGCATCCGGTTTTGATGGGCGAGGCCGAGGTGATCCAGTTCCTGAGTTACCTGGCCACCGAACGCCGCGCGGCGCCGTCGACCCTCAACCAGGCGCTGGCTGCCCTGGGGTTTCTCTATCGGGAAATCCTCCGCCGGCCGCTCCCGATCGGATCAGTGATTCCCCGACCCAACGGGCCGGTTCGGCTGCCGGTGGTGCTGACGGTCAGCGAGGTCCGGCGGGTCCTGGCCGAGTTGCGGGGGGTCTACCACCTGGTCGGCCTGCTGCTGTACGGCAGCGGGCTCCGGCTGATGGAATGCCTCACGCTTCGGATCAAGGATGTCGATATCGAGCGGGGCGAAGTCCGGATCCGGCGGGGCAAGGGCGCCAAGGACCGCGTCACGGTCCTCGCGGCGGCGGCGGGCCCGGCCCTGCAGGCCCAGATCGAATTGGTTCGGGTCCGGCACCAGTAGGATCTGATGTCCGGCAGCGGCTGGGTCGAGGTGCCGGGCGGCCTGGGCCTCAAGTACCCGAACGCCGGCCGGGATTGGCCGTGGCAGTGGATCTTTCCAGCCCACCGTCAATACGTCGATCCGGCCACCGGCCAGGTCCGGCGCCACCACCTTCACGAGTCGGCGGTTCAACGAGCGGTCACCGCGGCCGCCCGGGCGAGCGGCGTCAACAAACGCGCCACCTGCCATACGTTCCGTCATTCCTTCGCGACCCACCTTCTTGAAGCGGGGTCCGATATTCGAACCGTCCAGGAATTGCTCGGCCATTCGGATGTATCGACCACGATGCAATACACCCATGTCCTCAACCGTGGCCGGCTCGGGGTCCAGAGTCCGGCGGACCGGGCCGGCTGGCCGAGCCGGTCTAGCGGATTAGGCTGCGGCGGCGTATCGTCTTGGGGAATGGGTGGACTGGGACCTGGGGCCGTCGTCAGGTCCAATACTAGTTAGCCGTATTCGCACGGGCATGACGTTCTGCCTAGATTCCCACAATGGGATATGAGTTCGACTGGGACCCCGCCAAGGAGCGGGCGAACCGCCGGAAGCATGGCGTGTCGTTCGACGAGGCTACCTCGGTCTTCGCTGACCCGTTTTCGATCAACATGGCTGACCCGAGCCATTCAGTCGCGGAGGAGCGGTTCCTGGTGCTCGGTCGGGCCGCCACTGCTAGATTGGTGATCGTCGCGTACGCTGAACGGGGGCACCGTACGCGCCTCATTTCCGCTCGGAGAGCATCCCCATCTGAACGCCGCCTATATGACGAAGGCTAAGACCCGTCGGCTGGATCCGGATCGGGACACGATGCGCTCGGCATACGACTTTTCGAAGGGCGTCCGGGGCGCCACCGCTCGCCGCTACGCGTTGGGGACCAATGTCGTTGTCCTGGCGCCCGACGTCGCGGCCCGTTTTCCGACGACCGAGGCTGTGAACGAGGCCCTTCGATCTCTCGCCGCGGTCGCCGACCGAGCGCAGAGACCCAAGCCGGCCCGTGCGCGGGCGAAACGGCTAACACGTGCTTGAAGCGGCCAAGGCCAAAAGCGGCCTTGCCGCTTAAGCACAATCCGTTATACCGCGGCGGCCAGCCACCGGACCCTCCAAAGATTCACCAAACGCCCCCCCGAGTTGCCCCTCTCCGTCCGCCTGGCTTACTTCAGGGGACGGCCCCTCGCCTAGGAGCGACGCTCATGCCCGGTTCTACTGCACTCAGGCAACGGATTCTCGCTGCCGTCGACACACTCCCGGCCGATGCGACGATCGAGGATGCCATCGAGCGACTGGTCTTCCTCGCGAAGGTCGAACGCGGCTTGGCGCAGGCCGAATCCGGCCAGCTCATTCCCCACGACGAGATTGCCAAGCGTTTTGGCCAGTGACACCTGTCTTTTGGACCCCCCAGGCCTCCGAGGACCTGGCCGCGATCTTTGCGTACATTGCCCAGGACTCCGAGCACTACGCCCGGCTGACCGTTCGGGAGCTGATCGCGGCGACCGCACGACTCAAGGCGTTCCCTGAACTGGGGCGCGTCGTGCCCGAACTTGAACGCGGCGATATCCGCGAAGTGATCTGGAGAAGCTACCGGCTTGTCTACCAGTATCTGGTCACGGCGAACGAGATTCGGGTACTCACGGTCTTTCGCGCGGAGCGGTTGTTCCAGGTCCCGACCGCACTTGGATAATCCAGCGTCGATGCAGCCGCGGTATAACAAGGAATTGAAACCGACGAAGTCGCGTTGCGCCTTCGCGGCTTAATTCCAAAGCGTTGGACAGCAACCCCACCCAAAAGAATTTGAAGTGAACGGCTCGCACGCTGGCATCCCGGCGTGGCGGTCGGCCGGCATCCCGATCGTCCCCGCCCGGGCACCATCGTGGGAACAGCTCGGCGCGCCGGGGTGCCGTCGTTCCCCAGCGGCCCGGCCCCGGGCATCCACCCGATGGCTGCCGGCGCTCAGTGCCGGCATTCCGAACGGCGGCCGCCGCAGCCATCGGGCGCGCGCCCGATCAAGCATCCCGTGGGCCGGTCCGTCCCCGCGACGATCCGCGGCAGCGGCCCGCCGAGCCCGCGCTCCGGTGGTGCGCTCGGCCGGCCCGTCGGGCATCCGCTCCGCGACCTCCGCTGCCTGACCAAGGCTCCCCGCGCGGGGTTCTGCCCAACCCGTGCTTGCAGGCGGACGGGCGCCTCGGCTCCGCTTGACGAGTCGCGGCCGCGCCCCGATCTTGGTCGGGGGACGGCGCGGCCGCTCAGGACCGAGTGGCGCCCGCCGCTGAAGCACAACTCGTTAGGCACCAACGCCGGGCCGTTGCTCACCCGACCCCCAAAGTCGTCGCCCTTGCCTGCGTCGATGCTATTACCTATGATATCACATGGTTCCGCGGGTGGTCCTGGAC
>JAYTTT010000060.1:0-2880 GCA_043744895.1 Gemmatimonadota bacterium
ACGCGGCCTGGGACCTGGCCTTCCACTGCGTCCCGCTGGCCCTGGTCGATCCGGATTTCGCCAAGGAGCAGGTGATGCTGATGCTCCGCGAATGGTACATGCATCCGAACGGACAGATTCCGGCCTACGAGTGGGCGTTAGGCGATGTCAATCCGCCGGTCCAGGCCTGGGCCGCGTGGCGGGTCTACAAGATCGACAAGAAGCGCCACGGTGTCGGCGACCGGGCCTTCCTCCAGCGGGTCTTTCACAAGCTCCTCCTCAACTTCACTTGGTGGGTGAACCGGAAAGACGCCGACGGGATGAACATCTTCCAGGGCGGCTTCCTCGGCCTCGACAACATCGGGGTGTTCGATCGCAGCAAGCCGCTCCCGACGGGTGGCCGCCTGGAGCAGTCGGACGGCACCAGCTGGATGGCGATGTACGCCTTGAACCTCCTCGCGATCGCGATGGAGTTGGCCCAGGACGATCCGAGTTACGAGGATGTGGCCAGCAAATTCTGGGAGCATTTCATCTATATCGCCCACGCCATGAGCCATCGGGGCCAGGACGGCGTCGGACTCTGGAACGAGCGGGACGGTTTCTTTTACGATGTCTTGAAGCTCCCGGACGGAACCCAGTTTCCCCTCGAGATCCGCTCCATGGTAGGCCTGATCCCGCTGTTCGCGGTGGAAACTCTCGACGCCGAGGCGCTTGATCGGCTCCCGGAATTCAAACGGCGGCTGGAGTGGTTCGTCGACAACCGGCCCGATCTGGCGGAGAACGTTGCCTCGATGCGGGCCACCGGGGTGGGCGAGCGGCGGCTGCTCTCGATCGTCGATGGCGACCAGCTCCGCCGGATTCTTCGCTACGTCTTCGACCAAGACGAGTTCCTGTCTCCCCATGGGATTCGGGCCCTGTCCCGCCGGCATCGCGACGATCCCTATCTGCTCGACGTGAATGGAGAGCAGCACCGGGTCGACTACGAGCCCGGCGCGTCGACGACCGGACTGTTCGGCGGCAACTCCAACTGGCGGGGGCCGATCTGGTTCCCGGTCAACTTCCTGCTCGTGGAGGCGCTCCAGAAGTATCACCACTACTTCGGGGCCGATTTCACGGTGGAATTCCCGACCGGATCGGGGCGGATGCTGACCCTGTGGGACGTGGCGGGCGAATTGTCGCGCCGCCTGACGAGCCTCTTCCTTCGCGATGGACAAGGCCGGCGGCCCGCGATGGGAGGGTCGGCGCGGTTTGCCACCGACCCCCACTGGCGCGATCTCGTCCTGTTCCACGAGTACTTCCATGGCGACACCGGCGCCGGCCTCGGCGCCTCCCACCAGACCGGGTGGACCGGGCTCGTCACCAAGTTGTTGCAGCAAAGCGGGGGGCCGGTCGGGTAATCCCTTCGAGCGATGCCAACCGGCGCGACGAGGGGGTAGCCTTCGCCTGAGCCCCGTCACTACACCGCTGTCCTGACGACCAACCGGAGCCGGCAATGCAGATCCAGGTCCATACCGATCACAACATCGAGGGCCGCGAGGCCACCGCGACCAACGTCAGCGAAGTGGTGGCGAGCGCCCTCGATCGATTCAGCGACCGGATCACCCGGGTGGACGTCCACCTGAGCGACGAGAACGGCGACAAGAGCCGCGGCGACGACAAGCGCTGCATGATCGAAGCCCGGGTCGAGGGCCATCAACCGGTCGCCGTGGCCCGGCTGATCGAGCACACCCTCGGACGCCGGCGCGAGCTCGAGAGCCGCCGGACCGACCCGGCTCCCCCGGAGCCAGTCCTCCCCGGGTTGCCATGATCGGGGACGCCCGCCATCAAGCCTGGGGGGCGGCAGCGCTACGGCTCAGTGAACACCCTCCTCATCAATTACACCCAGGTCGGGCCGCTCCAACCCCCGAGGAAACCGTATGACTCGATTCGTTCTCCTGGCTTTGGCGGTCCTGGGACCGTCCGAGGCGGCGAGCCAAGGGGCTCGGTTCGACCGGGCAAAGCCGGCGGCGGCCGGACTCGACGAGGCGGTTCTCGCCGGCGCCGATTCCCTGGTGGACCGCGACCTGCCGGTCAAATCGGTCGGGACCCACCTGCTGGCCGCCGTGCTCGCCCGCGCGGTAGGCGGCGACCTCCGCGGGTTCGCCGAGCGGGTGTTGTTTAGCCCGGCCGGGATGGTGCTGCGAGAGTGGGACGTCGACGCCACCGGTCAGCCGGTCGGGGCTCCGAGATGTACTTCGCGGTTCGCGACCTGCTTCGATTCGGTCAGCTTTATTTGAACCGCGGAGTCGTCGGCGGTCGAGCCATCGTTGCGGCGGACTGGATCGCGTCGCGGACAACTCACCCCCGATAAAGGACTTCCTCTGCGACGCCAGCAAGGCCGACCGGAATGCGGTGTGACCGTCGTTCCCAAGGTCACCACCGATGTGGCGAATCGCCGCGCCCCCATCGAATATGATGGCCAGGTCGGTTCCCTGAGCAACGGTTTGGTTGATGAACTCATACGAAGCCTGCAACCCACCCGTCACAATCGTCCCGTTGACCTCGCCAAGCAGGCCGCCAGACGGCGTGCCCGACCACGTCACCGGGGACAGGCCGAAGTAACCGTGATAGCCAAGGCGTTTCCCCTTGACGAGCCTGCGGTAATCAACGAAGAAGCTGAGTGCGCTCTCGGCAGCTCCCTTCCCCGACACCGGAAGAAGGAGGGAGTTGCCGTAGTTGGCGTCGACGGTTTCTTGCTTGCCTGTCACATTGAACTGGACTGACAAGTTACCGCTCTAGGTGCCCAGCCCGAGCCCCAGGGCCCCCGCGGCTGGGGTCCCGGTACCCTTGTCCTTTGATAAGGCCGTCCGAAGCGCACCATCGGCGAAGATAGAAATCACCAGCGAATCAGCGCTGCGGCGG
>JAYTTT010000061.1:0-2877 GCA_043744895.1 Gemmatimonadota bacterium
CCGCCGCCGACAGCAGGTGGTTCCCGGTCGTGACCGCACGCGGCGAACCCACGAGCGGCACAAACAGCAGGTTCGAGGTGCCCCGGTCCTGAGGTGAGACGTAGAGCCCGCTGTTGTCCGGTGCCCAGAACGCCCTCGCCCCGCCGAACGCCCCCATTTCGCGGTCGATCGACCGGGTCAGATCCCGGCTGCCCGACCCGTCGATGTTCATCACGTAGAGATCGGCCGTCTGCCAGACCACGGGGAGCAGTTCCCGCCCGGCGTACGCCACCAGCTTTCCGTCGGGCGACACCTTGGGCTGCATCCACGAGCCCTTGGTGGTGGTGAGCTTTTTGATGGCCCCGCCGGCGACGTCCACGGTGTAGATATTGGTCTCCCGGAAATTCTTGTCCGACCCCGGCTCGGCGAAACCGTCGAACAGGATCGTTTTCCCGTCCGGGGTCCAGCTGTGCGCCCCGCCCAGCACCATGCCGTCGAACGCGGCCCCGACGCTCCAGTCTCCCCGAGTGAGCTGCCGGGGCGACCCGCCGTCGGCCGGCACCAGGAACAGATGGGTGAAGCCCGGATCGGTGTAGCCGCGCCGATCGGCCCGGTAGTGAAGCCGGTCGGCCACCCGCGGCGCGGCTGTCCACTTGGCGTTAGGCGGTGGCGCCGGCATCTCGATCGCCCACTCGCTTGGCTTCGCCACGAAACTCGTGAACGAGATCCACTTCCCATCCGGCGACCAGGTGATGTTGCCCGGCCCCTCCGTCAGCCGGGTGATCTGGGTCGTGGCCCCCTCCGCATCCATATACCGGACGAAGATCTGGGCCCCCTTCGGGTTCTCGGCAGCGGCCACATACGCGATCCGGGTCCCGTCCGGCGACCACACCGCGCCCCCGCCTTTGACCAGGAACCGCGGCTTGGTCCCGTCGGCATTCATTTGCCAGATGGCGCCGTCCCACGTGTCGTTGACTTTGTCGACGAAGCCGCGGGTATAGAGGATGGTCTTCCCGTCCGGAGAGATCTCTGGGTCGCCGACCCGCTCGAGGTCGAGAAAGTCCGCGACCGACAGTGTCTTCCCAGTCTGTTGGGCCGAGACCGGCCGGTCCGGAGCGGCTCCGGCCGCTAGGACGAGGAGCACTCCGATTCGTTTCGTCAGCACCTTGTCTCCTTGTGGGTCTACGTTTCGCTGCACCTTGAATCTATACGCGGGAGCGCCACCCGGGCGGCGGGTCAAGTCAGACCCAACTCGTCGTCGACCGCTCAGTGCGGGAGTTGGTTCCAGGCGGCCTCGGTGATGGCGTCGAGCTGGCGCTCCATCACGATCTGCCACCGGCCATTCGTCTTGACGAGGAGCGCCTCCATCCGGCGGTAGCTTGGGGTCTGTTTGCCGGCCCGGTCCGTGGTCGTGTATTTGAACGCCCCGGTCTCGAACGCCGTTGTGGCATCGTCCTGCCGCTTGTCGAAACGGAGTTCCACCGTGGCCCGGACGCCGTCCTTCTTGGCCACCACCATGTCCTTGCCCCAGCCCGCCAGCGTGGTGGCGATGGGCTTGGTCCCGGTGTTGCTGACCAAGACCGCCGCCGGGTGATAGGTCCGGCCCATGGCCGCGATCTCGCCGGCGACGACGGACGCCGGCACCGCCGACCACACCTGGGCGTCGATTTCGGTGCCGGTGGGGCTGACCACGGGCCGGCTGAGCGCAACCAGGGAGACCAGGGCGAGTCGGAGCATGATGGACCTTTCAGTCAAGAGTTTGGATACTGATGGTACCGGGAAGCTAGTCCGCCCGGACGCTGCCGACCCAGAGCGGCGCAGAGCTCCGCACTAGTAACCCGCGGCAAGGCCGGAGCCCCGCGGTTCGGTTACCCCGCGCCAGACCCGGCCATCGCGGTGGATACTCTGGACGTTCGCGAGACTCCCCCAGGGCGACACCTTGACCCCATGTCCGAGCGGCGCCATGAAGGCGCGGGCCGAGTCGGCCCAGGGAATGTTCTCCACCACGAGCGAATCCGGGTTGTCCTGATGATGGAACTGCGGAGCGGCCATCGCCTCGCCAATCGACTGGCGATAGTCGACTACACTCACGATCAGGTGCGCCACGGCCGTGATGATATAAGCCCCCCCGGCAGCCCCGGTGACGAGCAACGGCGCGCCGGAGGGGTCGAGTACAATGGTCGGCGTCATGCTGGAGAGCATCCGCTTCCCCGGCGCGATCTCGTTGGTGGAACCCTGGACCAGCCCCATGGCATTCACCGCGCCGACCTTCACGGTGAAGTCGTCCATCTCGTCGTTCAGGAGGAAATCGGCACCCGGCACCGAGAAGGCCGAGCCGTAGCTCTCGTTGATGGTGGTGGTGATGGCGACCGCGTTGCCCAGGGCATCGACCACCGAGAAATGGGTGGTGTGACGCTGGTCCTTCGGCGCCACCGAGGGCGCGCTGCCGCTCGATCGCTCCCCGATCTCGGCGGCCAGCGCCGCGGCGGTGTCTTTCGAAAGGAACGAGGCCACCGGAATCGAGACGAATGCCGGGTCGCCGAGCAGGCTGTTGCGGCGCGCAAAGGCCCGCCGCTCCGCTTCGGCCAAGACATGAATGGACCGGGGCGAGCGCCAGCCGAGCGATGCCAGGTCTTGGTGTTCGAGGATGCCGAGGATCAGGCCAAGCGTGAGCCCGCCCGAGGAGACCGGCGGCATTGAGATGACGTGATGGCCGCGGTAGTCGAACTCAACCGGGGTGCGCCAGATCGGCTGGTAGTTCTTGAGATCGGCGCGGGTGATGATGCCGCCGCCCGCCTTCATCGAGGCCACGATCAGGTCGGCGGTCGGGCCGGTGTAGAAGCCGTCGCGGCCCTGGTCGGCAATCCGGCGGAGCGTGGCGGCGAGCCCCGGGGCCTT
>JAYTTT010000062.1:0-2856 GCA_043744895.1 Gemmatimonadota bacterium
GAGGATCCGACCTGGTCCCTTCGGCCTCGAATCTGTCCATCTCCAAGATCCACTGCGAGTTCGACGATTTGCCCTGGCTGCCGTTGGGCAGAGAGTTGCATCGTACGATTCCGCGACATCGAACGCGCACAGCTCTTGCTCGGGACGCTCTCCGGACACTCACCCTATCGGAGAACCTCAATGCCCCGGTTACCCCGCCCATTGCCCTTGCTGGTTGCGCTCGTGGCGTGTTCGTCCGAACCGTCGAGCGTCGTCGACCCCACCTTGTCCGTTGGAGGCGGCGGCTGTGCCTTCCAGGACGTCACCAGCGGGGTTCTCCAGCCGATCAACGCCGACAATTCCAGCGTGTTCAACCTCGGCCGTACCATTCCGGTCAAGATTCGCGTGACGGATTGCGTGACCGGCGCCGCGGACGACGCGTTGACGCCGCAGGTGAGTCTCGGATTTCTCGGGGCCGGTGGCCAAAGCGTGAACGAGCTGGTCTCGTCGAGCGCCGCCGACGACGGCACCACCCTGCGAAATGCCGGCAATGGACAGTACATTTTCAACCTGTCCACCAAGAACAGTCAGTTCAACGCGGGGCAGGATCTGACGGTCGGCAGGTACCAGCTCACCATATCGAGCCCCGCGTTCGCCGACGTCGTCGTCACGTTTGCCTTGCGGTAGCCTTCTGCGCCAGGGCGCCGGTGACAGGTTCTGCGGCCACCTTCGGGCCGTCGGGTATGCAACCCCCGACGGTCATGGTCGACTTCATCACCGCTGCTGCCAAGGTGATCGCGCCCACAAACCGGGTCGCCGTCCCCCGCCACGGCTGCGCCGGATCCGAGAGATGCCAGTAGTACCCATAGGGATACTCGTTCTCCGCGGTCTGCCGCATGGTGGACCGCGCCACCCAGTCCGCCGACACGATCTGCCGTCCCCTCCACTGGCCTCGGTCGAGGACCAGCTGCCCCAACCGGGCCATGTCCCGCAACGGCATCCGGAGCCCGCCGGCCAGGAGCGGGGTTCCATTGCGTAGGGTGGCCCAGGCATAGTTCCGAATCCCGAGCGGTTCGAACAGGACTCGATCGGCAAAGGCATCCACCGGTTCTCCCATCCGCCGCGCCAGGATCGGACCGAGGAGACCGGGGAGTCCGTTGTTGTAGTTGTACCGCACGCCGGGCCGCTCCACCGCCGGCAGGTCCATCACGAACCCGAGTTGATCCTCCGCCTCGAAGAATCGCTGGGTATATCGGTCCGCCGCGGACCGGTCGGTCCACTGGACGCCCGCCGTCATTGACAACAGATCCCGGATCCGGATCGGGAAATGCTCCCGCTTCCAGAGATCCGCCCGGTCGGGGAACTGGTCGGCCACCAGGTCGTCGAGCCCCAATCGCCCGCTGTCCACGGCAACCCCCATCAGCAGCGACGCCACGCTCTTGGTGATCGACGCGATCCGATGAGCAAGCTCCCGCTCGTGCCCCAGAAATATTCCTCCAGCACCAGCCGCCCGTGCCGAAGGACCAGAACGCCGTCGGTCCGCGGCTGAGAGGGAGTCGGAGTTGCTGACGGCCTGGCACGCGGCCAAGCCCTAACCGAACGGCCCCGCCGCATGCCACGCGATCCCGCCCAACCCAGCCGGCTCCGGGTCGCCGGCTGGGCCTGGCGCCTCGCCGGTCTCGCCGTCCTCCTCGGCGAGGCCATCGCAGCCGCCGCGTTCACCCCGACCTACAGCTACGCCCGGAACTACCTGAGCGATCTGGCGGTGCCCGTGTGCGGGGTGGTGATCGCCCGGCACACGAGCGGCGGTCGGCGCCTCCTCGCGCTGGGGCTCGCTGTCGTGCAGGCGGCCGGCCTTGCGCTCGTGCTGGCATTTCCCGGCCCTCCTCCGGCGAATCCGGCCGAGGTCACCCTGGCGGATCACGTCCTTGGTGCAACCGCGGCCATCCTATGCGGCAACTTGGCGATTCTGGTTTATCGGTGGCCCTCGGAGCTGGGGGCGCCGGGGGTCCTGCGGTGGGCGGGCCTGTGGCTCCCGCTCGCGGGGTTCGGCGCTGTCGCGGGCTTGGTCAAGGCGCAGGCCACGCACGACTTCATCGTGGGGGACGGCGTTTGGGAGCGGGTGTCGGTGTATACGATCTTGGGGTGGGAGATCGCGGCCGGGGCCTGGCTTCTGCGACGGGGCGAGCTGCCGGTTAGGTGACCCCAAACATCTCCGTCAACAGGCCGCGGAGCGCCGCCGCCTCACGAGGGGAGAGGTGTCCGACCGCCTTTCCGAGGCGCGACTTGCTCACCGTCCGGATCTGGTCGACCGCGACCTCCGCCGGCCGGCCGGCCACCTTACAGCCAAGGCGAGTGCGCCAGGTCGGATGGAGGTGGGTCGTCAGCGGACAGACCGTTACCGTCGGCAGGATGGCGTTGAGCTCGTCGCGACTCACCACCACGGCCGGCCGGGTCTTTGCCATCTCGGCACCGCGCACCGGATCGAGTTGGGTCCAGTGGATCTGATAGCGCTTCATTTCCGAACCGGGGAACGGCGCTTGGCTTTCCGGCGAGCCGTTGGGCCAGCGGCGCTGGCCCACGGGATCGACTCGAGCCCGTCGCCGAGGACGGCGTCCCACTCCGTCCAGCTCTCTCCGGAGGCCGCGATCGCCTTGGCGGTCTCGGCCCAACCGAGGCGGCGCGCGGCTGGACCCGCCGAGCGGAGGAAGATGCCGTCCGCCCGTTCCTCCATGATCACCGTGTCACCGATTTGGTAGCGGGCGAGCGTGGGTGCCGGGATCCGGACACCCCGGGAGTTGCCAATCCGAGCCACCTTTAGCACAGTCTCTCTCATGTAATAACCGTAATAACGTATCCCTGCGGCAGCAATGTGTG
>JAYTTT010000063.1:0-2854 GCA_043744895.1 Gemmatimonadota bacterium
GGAGCGTCTTGAGGTCGACGTCGTGGAGGTCGAGCGCCGCCAGCTTGTCCGCCGTCAGCTTGGTCCCAGCCGCGAAGAACTCCTCGACCGTGCCCGCCTTCAGCATCAGGGCCACTTCGTGGCCGGCCAGCAGCTCCTTCACCTCGGCGACCATGACGTCGTTGATCCGGGTCTTTTCTTCGTGCTCGATTCGCCGGACTTCGCCAATCCGCTCACCGCGGTCTTTCTCGACCACCTGATCTTCGACCCGGCTGAAGATCTTGACGTCGATGACGGTGCCTTTCATACCCGGCGGCACCTTGAGCGAGCTGTCCTTGACGTCCTTGGCTTTTTCGCCGAAGATGGCCGTGAGGAGCTTTTCTTCCGGCGACAACTCGGTTTCGCCCTTCGGCGTGATCTTGCCGACGAGGATGTCGCCCGGCTTGACATGGGCTCCGATCCGGATAATGCCCCGCTCATCGAGATCCACGAGCGCCTCATCGGAGACGTTGGGAATTTCCCGGGTGATCTCTTCCTGGCCCCGCTTGGTGTCCCGAACGTGGAGCTCCAGCTCCTGGATATGAATCGACGAGTACACGTCGTCCTTCACCAGCCGCTCGGACAGGACAATGGCGTCTTCGAAGTTGTGTCCGTACCAGGGCATGAACGCGACGGTGACGTTGCCGCCCAGCGCCAGCTCCCCGGCGTCGGTCGCCGGACCATCCGCGATCACCTGGCCGGCCGCGACCTTGTCGCCGACCTGGACTAACGGCCGCTGATTGATGGCCGTGTCTTGATTGGTTCGCCAGAATTTCTTAACCCGGTACCGGTCCACTTGCGCCAGACGGGCCAACGGAACGTCAGTGGCGCCCGCGACGCCGCAGTCGACGATGATCTCGTCGGCCGTCACCTTGGTCACCACGCCCGCCCGCCGAGCGGAGATGACCGCGCCGGAATCACTGGCCACTTTGGCCTCGAGCCCGGTGCCGACGGTCGGCGCATCCGGAAACAGGAGCGGCACGGCCTGGCGTTGCATGTTCGAGCCCATCAACGCCCGGTTGGCGTCGTCGTGCTCGAGGAACGGGATCAGCGCCGCCGCAATCGACACCAGCTGCTCGGGACTCACATCCATGTAATCGATGCGGGTCGGCGCCAGCAGGGGATAGTCGTCGCCCCGCCGGCATAGCACCATGCTCTCGACGAACTTGCCGTTCTTATCCACCATGGTGTTGGCCTGCGCCACCGCATAGCCCTCTTCCTCACTGGCGGAAAGCCACCGCATCTCGGAGGTGACCCGGCCGTCTTTAACCACCCGGTATGGGGTCTCGATGAAGCCGAGGTCATTGATTCGGGCAAAGGTCGCCAGACTCGTGATCAGGCCGATGTTCGGCCCTTCAGGGGTCTCGATCGGGCACATCCGGCCGTATTGCGAATAATGGACGTCGCGGACTTCGAAGCCGGCCCGCTCCCGAGTCAAGCCGCCCGGTCCCAAGGCCGACAACCGGCGCTTGTTGGTCAGCTCGGCCAGCGGGTTGGTCTGGTCCATGAACTGCGACAACTGCGAGGACCCGAAGAACGCCTGGATGACCGCGCTCACGGTCCGGGCATTGACCAGATCATCGAGGGAGATCTTCTCCGGATCGGAGTTGATGCTCATCCGTTCCTTGACCAGGCGCGCCATCCGCGACAACCCCACCGAGAACTGATTGGCGATCAACTCGCCGACCGATCGAATCCGCCGGTTGCCAAGGTGGTCGATGTCGTCGGTGTGACCACGCCCGTCGTGGAGGTCGATCAGGTACCGAATGATCGCGATGAAGTCCTCTTCAGTGAGGACGGTGTGGTTCGGATCGGTCTTGAGCCCCAACCGATGGTTGATCTTGTACCGGCCAACGCGGCCGAGGTCGTACCGCTTCGGATTGAAGAACAACCGCTGGAGCTGGGCCCGAGCGGTTTCCAGGTTCGGCGCGTCGCCGGGCCGGAGTAGTGAGTAAATCTGCTGAAGGGCCTCGGTCTCGTCCTTGGTCGGGTCCTTGGCCAGGGTGTTCTTGATCAGCGGCGACTCGGCCCGCCCGGGGGGCAAGAGGACTTCGACTTTGACGAGGCCCGCGGCCAGCAGCTTCTTGCGGCGCTTCTCGTCGACCTCGTCCCCGGCCTCGGCCACGACTTCACCGGTCGACGGATCGGCCACATCGAAGGCCAACAGATGGGGGGCCCGGTCACGGGTCGTGGTCGGCTGCTCGTCCTCCCGAAGGTCGAGCGGCGTGTAGCCGGCGAACACCACGACAGATTTGACCCCGACATGCCGCATCGCGTTCAGCCGCTCCGGCGTGAGCTCGTCGCCCAGCCGGCCCAGCGGATCGCCGGCCTTGTTTTCCGGATTCGGAATGTCGGCGGCCAGCAGCGAACCGAGCACCTCGCGTCGTTCCTGCCGGGCTTCGAGCTTGCCCGCGATGTTGATCGACTTGGTGGCAAAGAACAGCTTGAGAATATCGGAATTCTTCCCGTGCCCGAACGCCCGCAGCAGGGCGGTGGCCGGGAATTTCTTTTTCTTGTCGATATGGACGTAAATCACGTCGTGAATGTCGATCGTGAACTCGACCCAGGAGCCCCGAAAGGGGATGATCCGCGCCGAAAACAGCAGCTGGCCGTTCGGATGAGTCTCCTCTTCGAAGACCACACCGGGCGATCGGTGCAGCTGGCTGACGACCACCCGCTCCGCCCCATTGATGACGAAGGTGCCCAACGGCGTCATAATCGGCAGCTCGCCGAGATAGACCTCGCGTTCAATCTGGTTCTTGAGGCGACGCTGGCCGTCGACATCCTGGAACACGTTCAGGGCCAACTTGGCCTTGAGCGGGGCGGCATAGGTCAT
>JAYTTT010000064.1:0-11156 GCA_043744895.1 Gemmatimonadota bacterium
GGCCCCCATCCCGAAGATCGAGATCTTCCGGTCGGCGGTCGGTCCCGCGCCGATCGCCGCCACGGCCGCCCACCCCGAGCATTGGGTCGCGCTGCTCAGCGACGTGGTGGTGCCCCAGGTCACCTGCCCGGTCCTTCGCTTCACCGACACCATGTGGCTCCAACTGTTGGCGTCCATCGCCTGGGACCGCGCCAAGCCGCTCGAGTAGGTCCGTGCTGACCAGCCTCACCGCCCGCCAGGCTGCCGAACGAATTCAATCCGTCATTGCCGTTGGGCCGCCTCTGCGAGTGCCTCTTGCCACCGCGTTAGGCAGCGTCCTGGCCGAGCCGGTGTCGAGCCCGATCAACGTGCCGTTCTGGACCAACTCCGCGATGGACGGATACGCCGCCCGGGCCGAAGACGTCCGAGGAGCGAGCCCGGGCACGCCGATCCGCCTCGCCGTCATCGAACGGATTCCCGCCGGCGCCTTTCCGGCCCGAGAGGTCGGAGCCGGCCAATCCGCCCGGATCTTCACCGGCGCTCCCCTGCCCGAGGGCGCCGACTCGGTGATCCGCCAGGAGGATACCGACCTCGGAACCGCCACCGTCACCATCGTGAACGACCGCGATTGCGGCGCCAACGTGCGCCGGGCCGGCGAGGACCTAAAGGCCGGTGGGCGGGTGTTCGAAGCCGGGACCACGCTCGGGCCGGCGCACTTGGGTGTCTTGGCATCGCTCGCGGTGGCCCATCCGGTGGTGTATCGACGGCCCCGGGTGGCCATCATCAGCAGCGGCGACGAAATCGTCGACGTCGATCAGCCCGATCTGATCCTGGCGGGCAAGAAGATCGCCGGTTCCAACGGCCACACCCTCGCGGCCCTGATTCGGCAAGCCGGAGGCGAACCGGTCAATCTGGGGATCGCGGCGGACACCCCCGCCTCGGTGCAGCGCCACCTCGAATCGGCGCTCGATTGCGACCTGATCGTCACCACCGCGGGCATCAGCGTCGGGGAGCACGACCATCTCCGGAGTGTCCTCCAGTCGATGGGCGCCCAGATCGATTTCTGGAAAATTCGGATGCGACCCGGAGCGCCGGTCGGATTCGGAGTGTTAGGCAGCGTGCCGTGGATTGGATTGCCCGGCAACCCGGTCAGCACCATGGTGACGTTCGAATTGTTCGCCCGGCCGGCCATTCGGCGGATGATGGGGGAACGTCTCCCGTTTCGCCGCTCGGTCCCGGTGGCCACGACCGCCGCCATCCGGCTCGGCCCCGCCCTCCAGCATTTTCTCCGGGTCGTGGTAACCGGCGACGGCCGGGAGGCAACCGCCGCGCTGACCGGCCCCCAGGGTTCGGGCATCTTGCGGTCGATGGTCGTGGCCAACGCCCTGTTGATCGTCCCGGAAGGGCTCCACGACGTCGCGGCCGGGACCCGGCTCGACGCCATTCGACTCGAGGATCCGGTTCATCTCGCCAGCCCCCCATTTGCATGAGGCCCTACCCGATGGTTCCCGCCACGCCGCTCACGAAATTCCGGGTCGGCAGCGTCTCCAAAGCGCTCACCTCGATCGCCCTCGGCCAGCTGGTCCAGGACGGTAAGCCCGGGGCGGCGGCGAATTTCCCATTCGGGGGGATCGATCGGTGGCACGGCCTACTTGATCATTTATCCCGATCAGGATCTGATCGTCGCGGTCCTGGTCAACAGCGACTCCACCTTCGTCGGAGCGACCCCGACCATTGCGGAGATGTTCCTGCGCTGATCCAGGAGTGCGCTTACCGGTACTTTCAGTCGTGCCAGCAGCCGTCAGCCGCGGACCTGCTTCAGGATCTCAGCCAGGTTGAGGGAACGAGCCTGCTCCTTGATCCGGCTCTCGACCTTCGGGTAAAGCCCTTGGGCATCAAGTTTGACCTTGCCGAAGAGCGCCCGGAGGTCATCGCGACTGAGGGTCCGGCCTTGGCCGTAGTACTGCCGGGCGGCATGGCCGAGCGCATAGGTCGTCGCAAAGGTTAGTCCGGCGCCGGCAGCCGCCGACGCCACCCCGCCGGTCGCCCCGCCCAGCATCCGGCCGAACAACCCCTTGGCCAGACCGCCCAGCACCTTGCGGGCAACCCCTTCCATGACCTGGCCGGCCGCCCCAATCCCGACCACGGCGGCGAGGTCCTTCACTTGGTCCTGATCGAGCTGGTGGCCGTGGTCCTTGCCGATCTTGTAGACCATCCGGAGTTGGAGCGGCATGATGGCCAGCGTCGCGAGATTCTGGGGGAGGAGCTCGAGGGCACCGGTCAGGAGGGCGCTGTTCAGAATCAGCTCGTCCTGGGCGGCGGGCGATGTGACCGACGCGACGCTGACCGCCTCCGGGACCGGCCCACCAAGTGCCGCGCTGCTCAGCCCGGCCGCCACGCTCTCAACTTCGGCGGAGGCGGCCAGGTCGAGCTTCAGCACCGTTTTGAGGTCGGCGAGAAACGCCTTCTCTCGTTCGTTGGCAACGCCGTCGGCGTGGATGACACCGACCGCCAACTCGTACGCTTGGGCCCGAGCCCCGTCCGAGAGACGGCCGGCCACCTCGGCCAGCCGGGTCTGTCCGCTCAAGACCATCCGGGCGATGGTATCGTAGTCGCTGCCGCCGATGTCTTTGGCAATGGCCTGGAGTTGGGCCATTTCCTCGGGGCCGCGAAACCCATCCGCGAACGCCGCAATCAACGCAATCGTGGCCAGCGGTTCTCGATCTTGCTCGTTCATGGTCAGTGCACCATGAACGAGACGGAGGCGGCGGTCTTGTCCCACTCGAGCCGAAGCGCGCCGGCGGCGCCGGCCGGCACGATCTTGATGGTGAACTGCTCGACGGCCGAGGGAAGGGCTTCGAGTGTCAGGTCGACTCGGCCTAAGTCCATCTCGGGTTTGTACTCGAGGCCCCATTGGCCGGTCTGTTTGCTGATGATGAGCTTCCAGCCCGTTTTGCTAGCCAAGGTGTAGATCGTGTACTTGCCGGCCGGCACCATCAGATTCCCGATCATCAGCATCTTGCTGGTGACCAGCGACGTGGCCTCATTTGCTCCGGTCCGCCACACTGCATCGTAGGGAATCAGGCCCCCGACGACGACGCGCCCCTTCATGGAGGGGCGCCCGTAGTTCACCTCAATCGTGGCGCCGCTGATCGTGGCCTTGACTGAGTCCCGGGGCGAAGCCAGCGGCTTTTTCTGCGCCACCGATGATCCGGCGGCCCCAGTAGCGATGACCATGAGCCCGATTATTCCACTGCTGATCCGCATTGTTGCCCTTTGAGTTACGAACGTTGTCATCAGAAATCAACGAGCGACGGCTTGCCACCAAAATACTCGGCCACCAGCTCGGCCGCACCAAGGGTCAGACCAACATCCGGCTCGAGACCGGTCAGGACGTAGCACCCACGCGGGTCGATAACGCCGGCCACCGGGCGCCGATCCGATCCGACCCCAACTCCGGTCAGTCCCACCACGAGCCGCCCGGGTGGCCCCCGGTGAGTGCGAAGGGAGGGGAGAGCCAGCGCCAGCCGCTCGACGATGGACTCGCCGAGCGCCGACCCATCGGCGCCGGGCGGGGGCGGCACCGGCACCAGTCGCTCGATCCGAAGGTCGGCGCCGTCGACCCGAAGGTCCGGGGTGGTTCCTTCGTCGCTCACCGCCGCGTTCAGCACCGTCACGATCGGCGACGATACCCCGAGAAGCGGTGCCGATCCCTTGAGGACAGCGGTGACCCGAGTGCTGGTTGTCAGCCCAAGTTCGAGGCCAATCCGCCGGGCCAACGGCCGGGCCCGAGCGCCGGCCAGCACGATCCCGTCGGCCCTGAGCTTGAGGCCCGAGGCCAGCGAAACGACCCAGCCTTGGGTCGCGCTACAGGTGGCCCCGCTCAGGGAGTCCGCGGTGACGGTGCCGCCGCCCGCGCGGAAGGTGCCCAGCAGCCAGCGCCGAAGCGCCCGCCCGTCGACCCAGCCCGCCCGCCGGACCATCACGCCGAGCCGAGCCTGGGGGCCGAGAAACGGAAAGGCGCCAAGCAGGGCTCGCCCTTCGAGCAGATCAAGGCCACCGGGGACGCCGCGCATCCCCTCGACCGGGGCTGGGAGATACCAGTCGGTCGATGAGTGCTCGCGGAGGGGCCCACCCCCCGCCGCCGCATACCGCCCCGCCGCCGTGCGGAGCCGGGTCATCGGGTCGAGTTCCGATCCGACCAGGAGGTGGCCTCGACGGTTCATGGCGAAGCCGCAACCGCTTTCGACCTGAAGCCCCTCGAGGAGATCGACGCCCCGGGTGGCAAGCCGGGTCATCACTTCATCCCCGGGCCACCATGGCCGATACGACTCCACTTCGGGCGACGGGCCTGAGGTGACCGGCTCCCGTTCCTCGATCAACACCACGGCGGCGCCCCGGGTTACCAGAGAGTGGGCTGTCGCGATGGCCGCGAGTCCGGAGCCGACCACCACTACTTGACTGGCCACGACAATCCTTGTCTGCGTTGGGCGGTAGGACGAGGTCTCGCGTTCTTGTTGCACAGCATTGGCTAACATCACGAACCGGGACCGGCTAATTTCGACCTTCACGTAAGAGGCGGCCCAATGCAGTGGTTCTCGGCGGGAGAAGTTCCCCCGATCTGGATGGTGTTCGGAGGCGTGGTCGGGGTCCTGATGGCCGTCGACATAGCCTTTGTGTCCCGAAAGACGTTGTCGATCAAAGAGGCGGCCTGGTGGAGCACGGCGGTCGTTACGACGGCGCTGAGCTTCGGCCTGGCCGTCTGGGGGCTGCTCGGCCCCAAGTCGGCGCTCGAATATTACGCCGGCTATCTGATCGAGCTGACGCTCAGCGTCGATAACCTGTTCGTCTTCTTGTTGATCTTCGAGTACTTCGCCGTGCCGGCCAGGGCCCAGCGACGGGTCCTGACGTGGGGCATCCTCTCAGCGATCGTGTTTCGGGGCATCATGATCGTGATCGGGGCGTCGGTCATTGCCCGGTTTGAATGGATCATCTACTTGCTCGGCGCGATTCTGGTCTATACTGGAGTCAAGATGTTCCGGGCCAGCGACGTGCGGCTCGAGCCCGAGAAAAACCCCATCGTCAAGCTCATCCGCCGCCTGATCCCGATGTCGGGGGCCTACGAGGGCGACCAGTTCTTCGTCAAGAGCAAGACCCGCTGGATGGCCACGCCGCTTTTCCTGGTGGTCGTGGTCGTCGAGTGGACCGACATCGTGTTCGCGATCGATAGCATTCCGGCCGTCTTCGCGGTGACCCGAGACATGTTCGTCATCTTCAGCTCCAATATCCTGGCAATCTTGGGCCTGCGCGCCATGTTCTTCGTCCTGGCCGACGCGATGAACCGCTACCAGTACCTCAAGCCCGGCGTGGCGCTGATCCTGGCCTTTGTCGGGCTCAAGATGGCCCTGTCATTCTGGTTCCACATTTCGACCGGTCTCTCCCTCGCCGTCATCATCTCCGTCTTGATCGGGTCGATTGCCTTATCACTGCGCCGAGCAGCACCGTCCGAGGCTCCGTGACCGGTGCCCGATTTTGCTGACCGTGTCACTCTGACACCGTCTCCGGCCGCAATCCGTGTCGTTCCATCATGGTGACAGGAATCACAACCCTCGTAACTCGTTGGCCAATCAACGGGACGTTCGGTTGGATCGAGCGGCCCGGGTTGTGCCTCGGTAGTTGGCGGGCTCCGGGTCGGGATCCCATCACCGTGGGAGTGCGGCGCACCAAAGACCCGATCCGGGGACCCACCCTGCTTTCCGGCGGAGGTGCTTGATGTGGCGTCGTCAGACCCTGATCGGGGCGGTCGTTGGCCTCGCCGCCGGAGTGGTGGGCTGCGGGCTCAGCGGTCCGAGCCGTTCGCTCGATCGGTTCAACGAGGCCAAGAAACTCTGGGATCGAGAGAATCCGGCCAGCTACGCCGTGACCGTGCAACGGCTCTGTTTCTGCGGCAACGTGGACCCAGTCCGGATCGTCGTCGTCAACCGGCAAGTCGTCAGCCGAACGGTGGTGGCCACTCAACAGCCCCTTCCGGCCAACCTGATTGAGTTCTACCCCGACGTCCCTGGGTTGTTCGCGATCGTCAGGGACGCGTACGCGCGGGCCGACGCCATTAACGTATCGTTCGATGGGCGGTATGGCTTCCCGGCGGACGCGAGCATCGACTACATCAAGAGCGCAATCGACGACGAATTGACCCTCAAGGTGACCGACTTCGCCCTCGCCGCGACCCCCTAGGATCAAGCAAGAATCGGCAGCCAGGGGAAACGCCAGAGTCCGCCGTCAAGTTTTCCGGTGCTTCTTGGCCGAGGTCGTCGCCGGAGCCGAGGTCGTCGGGGCCGAGGCCGTCGGGACGCTCGCGGCGGGGGCGGTCGCAGCCGGCGAGGTGGCCGGTTTGGCCGGCATCGTCGCGGTGTGCTTGGTCTTCTTCGCCGAATCGGGCTTGGTTTGCGCGATCGCCGGGACGGCGCCGAGCATCAACGCCAGGGATACGGTGGTCAACAGGGTTCGCATGGTGCAGGTCTCCAGAATAACGGGGGATCTCGTCGAACCGAGCGCCGCCATCGCCTCGGGTCGAGTTCCGCGTCCAACCTACTGCGGCTCACCTTAACGGCTGATTAAGGGATACCGGCGTCGGGGTTAACTTGGGGTTAAGCCAACAAGGGAGAAGTTTGTCTGGTGACAGCTCAACGATTCGAGGTGGCGGCGGTGGGTTCGATCTCAAGGCAGGCATGGATGATTGCGGTGTTGTCCGGCTCCTCCGCGGGCGTCCTTGGCGCTCAGGCGATCGCGGATCTTGGCCTCCATGAGATCCCCAGTGCAGTACCGGGGGGTAAAACACTGGCCCTGGTCATTTCCGGCGATGGCGGGTGGGCTCCTCTCGACCGGGACGTTGCTCGAACCCTCGCCGATAGCGGCATCTCGGTCGTCGGGCTCAACGCGAGGGCTTACTTGAGAACCCGGCGCACCCCCGAGGGCGTCGCACTGGACGTCGAGCAGATCCTCCGGCACTATCTTGCGCTCTGGGACCGAAATCGAGTCGTCCTGGTCGGCTACTCCCGCGGGGCCGTGATCGCCCCGTTCATTGTGAACCGGCTGCCGGCCGACCTCCGGGACCGGATCGATTTAGTCGCCATGCTGGGGCTTGGATACCATGCCGGATTCCACGTCTCGCTCTTCGACATGCTCCATACCACGACCAGCGACAAAGATCCCCCCGTCGCCCCCGAGATCGAAGCGCTGGCCGGGTCCACGGTGCGGATGATGTGCATCTACGGGGTCGATGAACCCGAGTCGTATTGCAGGGACGCGCCGGCCGGCTGGATGGTCAAGGTCACGAAGCGGGGCGCCCATCACTTCGACGGAGATCACGGGGCCCTCGCCCTGGATGTCTTGACGGAGCTTCGTCGGAAGGCATAGCGTGAGGCGGTGGCTCGGACCGATCCTAATGCTCACTACCCTGGCTGTCGCCGGGTGGGCATTGCACCATGAGTTGCGGCAGTTCCATTACCGCGATCTCGTCGCCCAGTTCGGATTACTGACCCGGACCCAGATCGGCGCGGCTGTCGGCCTCGCGTTGGCGGCCTATGCGGTGCTTCCAGGGTACGACGCGATTGCCCTCCACGCGATCGGGAAGCCGGTCGCCGCTCACCGGATCATGTTCAGTGGTTTCATCGCGTACGCCATGAGCCAAACCCTCGGGTTCCCATTGCTGACCGGCGGCTCGATCCGGTACCGTTTCTGGTCGATGTGGGGCCTCAGCACGACCGAGATTGGGGCGGCGATGTCCTATGTCGTCGCTACGTTCGCGATCGGCCTGGTCCTGGTCACCGGCCTCGCGCTCGTCATCGAGCCCCAGGATACCGCCCAGCTGCTTCGGCTGCCGTTCGATTCACTTTGGCCCCTCGGCGCCCTTTGTCTGGCGGCCGTGGCGGCGTACCTCGCCTGGTGCCTGTTACAGCGTCAGCCCCTGGTCTGGCGGGGCGTTCGCCTTCCCGTACCTCGGCCCCGTCTCGCCCTGGCCCAGCTCGTCGTGGCACTCGTGGACTGGAACCTTGCGGCGGCGGTGCTGTACGTCCTGCTGCCGCCGGGGCACCATGTCGCTTTCCCGGTGCTTCTCAGCGCATTCATGGTGGCCCAGTTTGCCGGGATCGTGAGCCACATCCCCGGCGGCCTCGGCGTATTCGACGGCATCTTGGTGGTGTTGCTCCGGCCCTACCTCGACGCTGCGTCGGTGATTGGTTCGGTCGTGGTCTTCCGGGCGGTCTACTACCTGTTGCCCTTCGGTATCGGCGCCGTCCTGCTCGGGATCTCGGAAGCCGTGCGGCAACGCTTGCCACTGAAAGCCGCGGCGCAACGGGCCGGCTGGATCGCCGGCCTCGTGGCCGGGCGGTGGCTCCCGAGCCTGCTGCCGTTTGTCCTCGGCGGGGCCGGGTTCGGCGCCGGGGTGATTTTGCTCGTCTCGGGCGCCACGCCCTCGGTTCACAGCCGAATCAACTTTCTCAACGACCTGCTCCCGCTCGGCGTGATCGAGTTGTCGCATTTCGTCGCCAGTCTGGCGGGTGGCGGCCTGATCGTCTTGGGATGGGCCCTTTCCCGACGGCTCGACGCGGCGTACCGGCTGACCCAAGCCCTTTTGGCCGTCGGAATCGTAACCTCGCTGCTGAAGGGCCTCGATTGGGAAGAGGCGGTGGCCTTGGTGATCGTGTTCGCCAGTCTCCTGCCGGCCCGCCGATACTTCTACCGGCAAACCGCGCTGACCGCCGAGCCGCTGACACCCGGCTGGATCGTCGCGATCGTCGCGGTGCTGGGTTTCACGACGTGGCTCGGGTTGTTCTCGCACAAGCATCTCGAGTATTCGGCCGACATCTGGTGGCAGTTCGCGGTCCATGGCGATGCCCCCCGCTACCTTCGGGCCATGGTCGGCGTCATGGTGCCGATGGCAACCCTCGCCTTCGCTCGCCTGTTCCGCCATGCCCCCGCCGAGCCCGACCTGCCGACCGCCGCCGAGGTGGCTCGGGCGGCTGCGATCGCGAAGAAGTCGACCTCCGCCGCCGCCCAGTTGGCGTTGCTCGGCGACAAATCGTTGTTGATCAACGAAACCGCAACCGGGTTCCTGATGTACGGCGTCTCCGGGCGCGGTTGGGTGGCGATGGGCGACCCGATCGGTTCCTTGGCGGAGCAACGAGAGCTGGTTTGGCGATTTCGGGAGCTGGTCGACCGGCATGGCGGGTGGACCATATTCTACGAAGTCGCGGGATCCAACCTGTCCCTCTATGTCGATCTGGGCCTGACCCTCCTCAAAATCGGCGAGGAGGCCATTGTGCCGCTGGAAGATTTTTCCCTCGAAGGCAGCCACCGCCGCGGCCTCCGGCGAGACCGCAAAGATCTCGTCGCCGCCGGTGCCAGCTTCGCGGTCGAGCCGGCGGAACGAGTCCCCGAATTGCTGGCCCAGCTCCGCTCGGTATCAGAGCAGTGGATGGCCGCCAAGCACACCAGGGAAAAGGGCTTCTCGCTGGGTCGGTTCGACGAGGCCTATCTCCGGTGGTTCCCGATCGCCGTGGTTCGGGTCGAGGGCCGGATCGTGGCCTTCGCCAACCTCTGGTGCGCTCCGGCCGGAGGCGAGCTGTCGATGGACATGATGCGCTACGCCCCGACCGCGCCCGCCGGGGTGATGACCTATCTGTTCATCGAAATGATGCTTTGGGGCAAAGCCAACGGCTATCGGGTCTTTAACCTCGGAATGGCCCCGCTGTCCGGGCTCGACAGCCGAACCCTGGCGCCGTTCTGGGCCCGGGCCGGCGCCTTCGTTTCACGCCACGGCGAATCCCTGTACCATTTCCAGGGGCTTCGCCACTACAAGGACAAATTCGACCCGATCTGGCGGCCGCGCTATCTTGCCTCACCAGCCGGCCTCGCACTCCCGCGAATTCTCGCCAGCGTGGCCTCCCTCGTAGCCGGCGGACTCACCGGGATCGTGAGAAAGTGACCGATGGCCCGCAGCCAGACCGGCCTCGACGCCCTCCGGGCTAGCCTGGCGACCCGCGACATCGTCCTCGGAGCCCTGATCGGTGCCGGGGCGGCCGCGACCGTCTACGAGGGCCACGACGAGAAACACGGCCGGCGAGTAGCCATCAAAGTGCTGGATCCGATGACCGACCCGGCGGTGACCGGGGAACGGTTTGCCCGGGAGATCGGCGTGGTGGCCGGACTCCGCCACCCCAACATCATGCCGTTGTACGACTCCGGCGAAGCCGCGGGACTTCGCTATTACATCATGCCCTTCGTGACCGGCGAATCGCTCCAGGATCGGCTGACCCGAACCGGGCCGTTGCCGTTCGGCCACGCGATCCGCCTGGGTCTCGAGATCAGCGATGCGCTCGGGTATGCCCATAGCCAGGGCATCATTCACCGCGACGTCAAACCCGCCAACATCATGATCGAGGGTGACCATTTCATCCTGGCGGACTTCGGGATTGCGGCCGTCGAACCGACCGCGAGTCTGCTGACGGCCCACGGGGCGTTTGTCGGCACGCTCGAATACATGGCCCCGGAGCAAATGGTGGGCGGCGCCGTCGACGGCCGGGCCGATCTTTTCGCCTTGGCCTCGGTCCTGTACGAAGCCCTCTCGGGACGGCTTCCGTTTGCGGAGACGAACCCGACCGAGCTTGCCCGGCGAAAGCTCCTCGGCCCCCATGACCCACTCGGCAAGGTCGCGCCCGAGGTGCCACCCGACCTCGCCGCCGTCATCGACCACGGGCTCGCCGCCGATCCAACCGGGAGGATCGCGTCGGCCGCCGAGTTCCATGACGCCCTCCGTCCCTTCCTGGGCGCCGCTCCGAGCCCAATCGAGCGCCCCGGCAGGCCACCGCGGCGGCAAACCCGGCGGTTTGGGCCGGTCGTGGCGGCCGCCGTCGCGCTGGGGGCCCTGGCCATTGGGTGGTTCGGGACTGGCGGGGCTTTCGACCCCCGCCGGGTCGTCGTGGCTGGGTTCACCAACGAAACCGGGAACCCAGCCTTGGACGCGTTCGGCGATCAGATCGAGGCCTGGATCACCGACAGCCTTTCCCGCGTCGGGAAGATCAAGGTCATTACCGGCGCGGTCGACCTTCCGATCCATCGGCTCTGGTCCTCGACCGGTCCAACCACCCAACCGGAACGCCTCGCGACCTTGGCCAAGG
>JAYTTT010000065.1:0-2839 GCA_043744895.1 Gemmatimonadota bacterium
GGGAACCGCAAAAGCTAACCTGCGAGGGCCGGTTGCTCAAGCGATGGGGTCGGTTGGCCGATTGACAGGTCAGGTTCTGGAGTACTAATGTTACCCCAAATGCCGCAACAACTTAGCGCGTAAGGCACTGAACCTATGGCGCCATCCCGGGAAATCGAGAAGCTGCAGCGTCGGTGGCAAGAGAACCCGCTGGGGCTGACGTTCGCGCCATTGGCCGAGGCCTACCGCAAGGAAGGGATGCTGCCCGACGCCCTCGAATTGCTCGAGATCGGCCTGACCCAACACCCGAACTACGTCCCCGCCCACATCGTTCGGGGTCGGTGTTTCCTCGACGGCCGGGCCGACGGTGCGGCCGTGGCCGCGTTCAGCCGGGTGCTTGATTTGGATCCCGAGAACGTCATCGCGCTCAAGGGACTGGCCGACGTGTCCGAACGGGGGGACCGGCTCCCCGAAGCGGCGCGCTGGCTCGAACGGCTACTCGATTTCGACGGGAGCAACGAAGACGCCCGAATCCAACTGGAGCGGGTCAGGGGCGGTTTGCCGAAGCCGCCTCCGCCCACCGCAATCCTGGAGGAGGTCCCGGTCATCGAACCGCCGGCGGCCGAGTCTCCCCCGATCGAGGAGATGCCCCGGGCCGAGATTGTCGACCTCGCGGACGACACCGTCGAGGTCATCCGATACGATCCCATTGAGTTGTCGGCCGTCGCGTCGACCGAATACCAACCGGCCAGCGACTCAGAATCCCTCCGGTCGGACGATGTGCCGAGCCCCGAGCCCCCAATGCCGAGCGCCGAGCCCCCAATGCCGAGCGCCGAGCAATCCGTCGAAGCCGACGATCGCGCGGCGGTGGCGGGCGTCGAAGCGGAACCCGAACTGGTGGTCACGGAAACGATGGCCGAGGTTTTCCTCCGGCAGGGCCATCGGGAATTGGCGCTGGCGGTCTACCTCCAACTGGCCGGCCGAACGCCCGACGATCGCCGGATTCGGGATGCGATCGGGCGGCTGGAGGCCGAGCTCAAGCCGGCCGGCGCACCCTCGCTGCCGGCCTTTGCGGCGGTGCTGACGGGCGGGACCTCGGTTCGGTCGTTCTTCGAGCAACTGCTGTCCGGGTCCCGCCCCCGCGGGGCCGACGCCCAGCTGCCTCCGGGGTTGAGCCTCGGCGCGGTGTTCGGAGAGGATGCCGGGGTCAAGCCGGTTGCCGTCGCCGCCGAAGCGGGGCCGAGTTACGATGAGTTCTATGCCGAGGAGCCGGGGCCGCAGGAAGAGCCCGCGAGCTTGGGCGCGGCCGACGACTTGGAGAGTTTCACGGGCTGGCTCAAGGGGCTCAGGCGCTGAGATGCGGGTGACCGTGCTGAACGGGCCCAATCTCAACCTGCTCGGGTCCCGTGAACCGGAGGTGTACGGACGGGCCACGCTCGACCAGGTCGAGTCCCTGGTCCGAGCCGAGGCGGCCCATCTCGGGGTGATCATCGAGTGGTTTCAAAGCAACCACGAAGGGGCGCTGATCGATCAGATCCAGAGCTTGCCGGGGCGGGCCGAGGGGCTGGTGCTGAACGCCGGGGCCTACACCCACACCAGCGTCGCGATTCGCGACGCGCTGCTGGCAGTCCGGATCCCCTTCGTCGAAGTCCATCTTTCGAACGTCTTTGCCCGGGAGGACGTTCGGCGCCATTCCCTGGTGGCCGACCTGGCGCTCGGCGTCATCGCGGGGTTCGGGCCGCAGAGTTATTTGCTGGGTCTCCGGGCCCTGACGGCCCGGCTCACGGATGCCTAACGGCGCCGAACGGCGTCAGCTCGCCCTCCGGAGCGCCCTGACCAAGTTGGGCCTCGAGGCGATGGTCGTCGCCGGGGCCGCCAACATCCGGTACCTGACCGGGTTCACGGGAACGGCGGCCCAACTCCTGGTGACTGGGGAGCGGACCGTGTTGGTGACTGATTTTCGGTATGCCGCCCAGGCCCGGGCGGAGGTCGGAACCTCGGCGGAGGTGCGGGTCGAGCGAGCCAATGTGTGGGACGGACTCCGGCAATCGATGGCGACCCACGGGGTTACCCGGGCCGGCGTCGACCGAGCCCGGACCACCCTGGCCGACTTCGATCAGCTCAAAGCGGCTGGGGCGGAGCTGGTCCCGGTCACGAATGTTGTGGAGCAACTCCGGGTCACCAAGGACGAGACCGAGGTGGCGGCTATCCGGCAGGCGGCCCAACTCGCCGCCGAGGCACTGGCCGCCGTCGAGCCGGGGATCCGGGTCGGCCGGACCGAGCTCGAGATCGCGGCCGATCTGGAGGCGGAACTTCGGCGGCGCGGAAGCGAGTGGCACCCGTTCCAGTCGATCGTGGCGTCGGGGCCGCGAAGTGCCTTGCCCCATGCCCGATCGACCCGCCGGCCAATCGAGGCGGGCGATTTCCTGGTTCTCGACTTTGGGGCCCAGGTTTCGGGGTACTGCTCGGACATTACTCGGACCTTCGTAGTCGGAGCCCGGGCCGACGAGCGGCAACGATCGACCTACGAGGTGGTCCAGAAGGCCCAGGCGAGGGCCCGGGACGGCCTCAGGGCCGGTCTGACCGGCCGGGAGGCGGATTCCCTGGCTCGGGACCTGATCGCCCGGGCTGGGATGGGTGAGGCCTTCGGACACTCGCTTGGCCATGGGCTTGGGCTGGAAGTCCATGAGGCGCCCCGACTTTCGCAGACCAGTGAGACGGTGCTGGTCGCCGGGGCGGTGGTAACCGTCGAGCCAGGGGTCTATTTTGAGGGGTGGGGTGGCGTCCGGATCGAGGACGACGTGGTATTGCTTGAGGATAGGGCCATTTGCTTGTCCGACGGCAAGACCGATCTTGTGGA
>JAYTTT010000066.1:0-11116 GCA_043744895.1 Gemmatimonadota bacterium
CTCAACCCCGCCATCACCTCGATCTTCGACTTCACCGCGAAGGACATCGCCATCGACGGCTACACCCCCCACCCCCCCATCGCCGCCCCCATCGCCATATGACCCCCCCCCCCGCCGACCGCCGAGCGCCGAGTGCCGAGCGCCGAGCGCCGAGTCGAGTCTCCCTCATCGCGGCCGTCGCCGAGAACCGCACCATCGGTCGGGCCGGCGGACTTCCCTGGCACTTGCCCGACGACCTCAAGCACTTCAAGAGGCTCACGGTCGACCACACGATCATCATGGGGCGGAAGACGTACCAGGAAGTGAATCGGCCCCTGCCAAACCGGCGAAACGTGGTCATCTCGCGCGACGCCGCGTTTCGTCCCGAGGGCGTGACCGTCGTGTCGACCCTCGACGAGGCCCTGGCCTTGGGTGCCACGGAGGAGGTGTTCATAATCGGCGGCGGGGAGATCTACCGCCTGGCCTTGCCCTACGCCGATCGGCTCTATCTCACCATTATCCACGCCGCGGTCGAGGGCGATACCACCTTCCCGCGGTTCGATGAAGGGGCGTGGATCCTCGAAGATGAGCTCCATCACCCCGCCGATGAGCGACATTCGATGAGCTTCACCTTCCGAACCTACGTTCGTCTCCGCTCGACTACCTGATCCGAAGCGGGGCGGCTGCGCTCGGTCTTGCACTTTGCCACGACTCGCCGACGAGCGTTGCGATGGTTGCGGCGAACTGGCTCTGGGTTCCGCTTTGGCGCCGAAGATCGCTATTCGGGACAATTCGTGGTCCCATCACGGCCATCCAGATCCGATCCGCGGGTCTGACATCGACCCCGTGATCAGTCCAGTCCCGTCCCGGACCACGCCCATGATCGGTGGCGATGATCAGGCTCGTTCGACCCCGATACCCGGGGATCCGTTGGGCCGCCTCCCAGAGCTGCTGAATGAATTGATCGGCCCGCCGAGCCGCATCGAGGTAAAGATCGTACCGCCGTTCATGGGCCCACTCGTCGGTTTCTCCGAGGAGAACTGTCAGGACGCGCGGCTGCTTCCGGGTCAGCGCGTCGAGAGCCGCTGCCATCGTGGCGGCGTCGAGCCTTTCCCCGGACCAATGCTTCGGGAGCCACTCGGCAAACCGGTTCAGCGTTCGGTGCTCCGGCGTGATGGGAACCGGGAAGGGAGGGCCTTCGGCGTTGACCGGGAGCTTGCTTCGATCGGTATTGAAGATGAATGGAAACACATCCCATGAGCCGTAGGTCTCGACCGAGCGGTGGAACCCCGGTCGGCCGGCCAGCCACTCGAGCACGGTGACGTTGGGATTCGGGACCTTGTTGTTGCTGTCGATCCGGGGGTCGGGCTCCCCGGTAAACAACTCGTTGTAGCCCGGGTAGGAGAACCGCTGGTCGTTGGCCACCCTCATCAGGCTTCCGGCCGATGAGTCACCGAGGAGGATGCCGCGGTCGGCGACGACCCCGCTGAGGAACGGCATCATCGCCTGGCGTCGCGCCGCTCGATCGTCGCGCCAGAACCGCTGGAGGGTGAAGGTGGTGTCGGCCACGCCGCCGTCGGGTCCGGTGATCAGGCCGCGATCAGCCCCGCCGAAGATCTCTTGCCACCGCATGCCATCGAGCGTGACGATGATTACTCGGCACTCGGCGCTCGGCGCTCGGCACTCGGTGGTTGAGCCTGAGGCGGAGAAAAGTCCGGCGAAAAGTGTCGCCACGGTGATTGTCTGGCGTTTTGCATTCATCAGAACCTCCGCAACTTGGTTTCGAACTTTGATTTTGGTCGACGAAATCGGAGAAAACGTATTGTGCGATGATAGCATGTTTCTTACTTTAGTAGTGCGTAGTCGTATGTGACACCACGAAAGTCCTTTACAAGGAGAACCTTTGGCGGTCCGAATAGGGTTCGCATTCAATCTCAAGCCTTCCACTCCGAGCGCAGAGGCTCCCGCTTCTTCGTCTCCAGCAGCTCCCGCACCTCCAGCAGCGCCGGCCAAGTTCTCGGCTCGGTCGCTTCGCACCGATCTCCCGCAGCCCGATCTCTATGCCGAGTGGGACGAGCCGGAAACGATCGATGCGGTCGAGAAGGCGCTCTCCGGCTTGGGCAAGGTCATTCGGCTCGAGGCGGACGCCGATTTTCCTCGGAAGGTGATGGCCGCTCGGCCCGACTTCGTCTTCAATATCGCCGAGGGGCTCTACGGGGTAAATCGCGAGGCGCATGTCCCGTCGATCTGCGAATTCCTCGGGATCCCCTACCACGCTTCGGATCCGCTCACCTTGAGCCTGTCGCTGCACAAGGGCCGGACCAAGGAAGTGTTGGCGTATCACGGGGTACCGACGGCGCCGTTCATCGTCGCCAATAGCCGCGCCGACGCCCGGAACGTGACCTTGCCGTTCCCGCTCTTTGCCAAGCCGGCCCTCGAGGGGTCGAGCAAAGGCATCACGACCCGGAGCCTCTGTGCCAATCGGGCCAAGCTGGTGTCGGTGGTCGGCGACCTCCTCGATGTCTACGAGGAGCCGGTCCTGATCGAGACCTACCTGCCCGGGCAGGAGTTTACCGTCGCGATCATCGGGAACGGCCGCGAAGCCCGCTGCCTCCCGATCGTCGGGATGAAGTTCGACGAGTTGCCGCTCAACGCCCCGCCGATCTACGGCTACGAAGCCAAGTGGCTCTGGGATACCCCGGACCGCCCGCTCGAGTTGTTTGAGTGCCCGGCGCGGGTCGATAAGGAATTGGCCCGGGACATCCGGAGCGTGGCGCTGTCCACCTACCGGATCTTGGGGTGCCGCGACTGGGCCCGGGTGGACGTTCGGTGCGACGCTGCCGGCCGTCCGATGGTGGTCGAGGTGAATCCGCTGCCCGGGATTCTCCCGAACCCGGCCGACAACTCCTGCTTCCCGAAGGCCGCTCGCGCTGCCGGAATGTCGTACGATACCTTGATCCAATCCGTGGCCGACATCGCGTGGCGCCGGATCAGCGGGAAGTCTCTCTTGGCCAAGGCGGCTGCTTGAGGATTGGGGTTGTCTACGACGCGGGCAGCGGCGACTGGGATCCCAAGGATGTCGCCGCGGTGCTCCTCAACGTCCGGGCGGTCCAACGGGCGCTCCGAGCCGGCGGCCACCTCACCACCCTGATTCCCGTTACGCTGGGCGACATCCGCTGGCTTCAGAAGGTGCAGCGGTGCGACGCCATCTTCAATCTCTGCGAAGGCGTCAACGGCATTGCCCGGTACGAGGACTATGCGGTCGCGGCCCTCGATCTGACCCGGGTGCCGTTCACCGGCTGTAACTCATGGACCGTCACCATCGCCCACCGGAAGCACATCGCGAATACCCTGTTCGCGGCCTCCGGGGTGCCGGTGCCGCCATTCGTGCTCGCCAAACGGGGTACCGTCCCGGATGGGCTGATGTTTCCGGTGATTGTCAAACCGTCGGGCGAAGACGCCAGTGTCGGGATCGACTCCGGGTCGGTCTGTACCACCAAGAAGGCGCTCAAGGAACGGCTGGCCAAAGCCGCCGGCATGCACTGGGAGGACACCCTGGTCCAGGAATATGTCCCGGGCCGGGAGGTCAACGTCGGCTTCATCGGGTCCGAGATGCTCCCGATTTCCGAAATCAACTTTCAGAATATGCCGGCCGGCAGTTGGCCGATCGTCACCTACGCGGCCAAATGGGATGATGGGAGCCCCGAAGATTTGGGGACGGTCCCGATGTGTCCGGCTCCGCTCGAACCGGAACTGGCTCGAAAGATCGAGGCCGTCGCTCGGTTGGCATGGCAGGTCATCGGCTCGGAAATGGGCTATGGCCGGGTCGATATCCGAATGACTCCCGACGGCCAGCCCTTTGTCCTCGAAGTGAATCCTAATCCAGACATCTCGGCCGACGCCGGCCTCGCCCGGATGGCCCGGGTCCGAGGCTGGGACTACAACACCCTCATCCAGAAGGTCGTCGACGAAGCCCTCGACCGCGCCGCTCGCCGGCGGGTCGCTGAAGCGCAGTACCTCAAAATCCCAGTCGCCTGAGTCGTTCCGTGGCCGCGCCACGTCTTCGTGCCTTGACCCCCGATGACCGAGACCGGGTCGAGGCAATGACGCGAGCGGCCAGCGTATTCTCCGATCCGGAGATTGCGGTCGCCCTCGAGGTTTTCGACGACGGGTTTGTCGATCCGGACTATGAGTCGGCCGGAGTCGAGATCGACGGAACGCTTGCCGGCTGGGCGTGCTGGGGGCCAACTCCCAAGACCGAAGGCCCCTTCGACCTCTATTGGATCGTGGTGGACCCAGGGTGGCAGGGCTTCGGGTTGGGCACGTTGCTCCTGGAAGAGATGGGCCGGCGGATCGCCGGTCGGGCCCGGACGGTGGTCGTAGAAACCTCGGGGCGCCCCGACTACGCTCCGACCCGGGCGTTCTATGAAAAGCACGGATATCGCCAGGTCGGTGTCGAGGTTGGCTACTACGGTCCCGGGGACGACCTCGTCAGATTCGCAAAGGATCTGACACCGCCGTGACGGCCGTCACCAAAGCGCTGGGACGGCTCGCTTTGGCAACGTGCTGAGTGCGGCGGACTCCGGACGAGTCGCGCCGCCGTCCATTCGGACGCCCCCGCGGCGGAGCGCCAGTTCGAGGACCCACTCCCATCCGGCCGTGGCCCGGAAGGTCTTCATCGGCATCCCAAGGTAGCGTGCGACCCAGGCCCGCAACGTCCGCGCCTCGGTGCCCACCAGATGCGCGTGCTCCTCCACCGTCATGCCGAGGCCCTCGGTCTTGAGCCGGACCATCCGCTGGATCCGAATCCAGTCATGGCTGCCGTACTGACCCAGCCGCCGGAGCCGGTACCGCACCGTTCGTTCGGCATTGGCGCCGCCGAGGGCCGGCCGCGGGTTCCAGATCTGGTCGAGGGTTTGGCCTAACACCACCGAGTTGGTCCGCCGAACGACATACGCCACCAGATGGGCCGCCGTGGGTCGGGGGCGGCTAAGAGCCGCCGCCACGGCGGACGCCGGGGTGACCCAGCTTCGGGGCTCGGATGGGATCAGGACCGCCGGCTGGACCGGCAACGACCAGATCTGCTGGAGCACGGCTGCCGAGACGGCCGCGGGGGCCACCACGATGCAGGGCACGGTCCACGGGGCCTGCTCGAGGAGTTCGGCGAGCTGAGGCGACAGGCCGTGACGCCCGTCGATCTGGGCGAGCGCCACCGCCCCGAGGGCTGGGAGCTTCCCGCCCAGCGACACCAGGTCGCGGTACGGTGGCTCGATGATGGTAATACCGTTCGACGTCATGGCCCCAGAGGGAACGAAAGGGCTGAGAGAGTACCGCTTCTGGAGGGGTCGGCAAGAGGGCCAAACGGTCCTGGCTCGGCACTCGGCACTCGGCACTCGGCACTCGGCACTCGGCACTCGGCACTCGGCGCTCGGCGCCGGCGCCGGGGGGGACTAACGGAAGAGCATGAGGGACCAGCTGACGAGGGAGACGCTCATCGAGGCGAGGGCGATGTCGCGGTGCCAGTGGTTCGGTTTGCCGAAGGCCCGGATGTTGTCGCCGGCGGCGGTGACGTAGGTGAAGCCGGCGGCGGCGGCCAGGAACATGGCGCCGTGGACCAGGCGCCGGGTTCGGCCCGCCGGGTCCTTCCGTCCCTCCACCAGGTTCCAGACTCCCGTCAAGGTGTTCATGCCGAAGACCACCACGGTGGCTCCGGCCAGGGGGCCGTGGATGTCGCGGACCCACTTCGGCGCAAGATCTCGCTTGTTCCGGAGCTGGAAACCGGTGTACCCCGACCCAATGAAGAGCGGCACCATGGCCCAGCTCAAAGCTCGGTGGATGGCCAGCCGGGTATGGTAGACGTCGCTGTACTCGACGGTCGGGGCCCGCCGCCGCCGGCCGGTGTCGGCCATCGCCTCATACAGTTTCGTCATCTCCCACCGAGGCGGCGTCAGAAACGGCCGAGGCGCCACGTCGAAGGAGACATTCGCGGCCGCCGTTTGCAGCACGAGTCCAAGCATCAGTCCGATCATACCCCAAGAACTGGCAATCCGAATGCCAACCCCCCAGTACCGCAATCAATTGCACTATCCCCCACCCGTGGCCATTTGCCAGCCCCTCAGTGCCGAGCGCCGAGCGCCGAGCGCCGAGTGCCGAGCTCCGGATAGACCGCCGCCGCCGTCAGCAGGCCCGCTACCAATGACACCGCCGTCAGCATCATCGTGAACGCCGTATCAATTCCCGCCACAACCTGGCTTTCGAGCAATGCGGCGATACTGCGAAATCCGATACTCCCGGGAACCAGGGTCAGGAGGCCCGGAACGAGGGTAACCGCCGCGGGCCGGCGCGTCAGGCGGTTGAAAAGGTTGCTGCCGAGCCCGATCGCCAGTGCCCCGACGAATACTCCCATGGCCGGACCGAGCAACTCGCTCCCCAGCCGCGTGGCGACGAAGGCCACCGCCCCCGCCACCACGATCCAGGTCAGGTCTCGCCGGTCGGCCCGGAGCAGAATCGAAAACGCAAAGGCGCTGGCCAGCAGCGCGGGCCAGTTGGTCCAGGCTGCCGCCGCCAGGGGTGCGGCGGTCGGAATCGGACCCAAAATGATCCCGGCCAGCTTGCCGCCGAGCGCAACGCCAAATCCCATGCTGATGAAGGTCATGAAGGCGCCGGCCATCCGGGTCGTCCCGGCCGTGAGATGGCCGTTGGCCAGTTCGGCAATCGCCGTCGTCAGCGTCAATCCGGGGACCAATACGATCAACCCGGCTAGCGTGGCGATCGGGACCGAGAAGCCGCCCACCGCCACGCCGAGTAGGGCCACGCCGAAGGAGCCGATCGTGGCGGCCGCGAGTTCGAAGACCCGGCCCACATTGGGAAACCGTTGCGCCAGGACCGAGAGGATCCCGATGGCCAGGCCCGCGACCGCCGCCATGAGGCACTCGCGTCCCCCGCCCCCGAGGAAGCGGGCCCCGGCCGCCGAGGCCAGCATGAAGCCGACGGCGGTGGTGACCGGGGTTGCTTTCGGGGGCAGTAACAGTCGGCCGAGTTGCTCGGTGCCCCGGGCCGGATCAATGGTGCCGGCCATCACGGCCCGGGCAATTTCAGTGACCCGGACCCACCGGCCGAGGTTGATCGGCTGGGGGACGGTGCGCACCATGAAGGTGTGCTGGTTGGTCCCGGCCCCGAAGGAGGCAAAGATCGAGGTCGGGGTGGCGAAGTACTGCGCGGTCTCGCCGAGGCGGGTGGCGGCGTCTTCCAGGGCGGCCTCGAGCCGGTGGGTCGCGGTGCCGGACGCGTGCAGTGCCTTCGCGAGCTCGAGGAGGAAGGCTCGGCGCTCGGCGGTTTGCGCGGTGGTCGGGGCCGGGTCAGATTGAGGCATGACGACTAAGGTAGCGCTGGTGACGGGGGCGACGGAGGGCATCGGTCGCTCGATTGCGATGCTGCTGGGGCGATCGGGGTATGCGGTTGGGGTTACCGCCCGGACGGCGGGTAAGGTCGCGGAGTTGGTGGCTGAACTGGGCGGCCTCGGCGTTCGGGTTGTTGGGATTCCCGGCGACGTGGCCGACCTGGCGTCGGTCGATCGAGTCATCGAGGCGGTGACCGCTGGACTGGGGCCGATTGAGGTCCTGGTCAACAACGCCGGGATCGCGATCGCCAAACCACTCGTCGACACGACCCTGGAGGAGTGGGACCGGACCTTCGCCACCAACGTCCGGAGTCTCTATCTGCTGACCCGCGCCGTCTTGCCCGGGATGAAGGCCCGGGGGCAGGGCGACATCGTCAACATCGCGAGCCTCGCCGGCAAGAACGGGATCGCGAATGCCACGGCGTATTCCGCGTCCAAGCATGCCATGATGGGATTCAGCCGGTCCTTGATGCTCGAGGTCCGGAGCTTCGGGATCCGTGTCATCACGGTGTGCCCCGGGAGTGTCGACACGCCGCTAATGCGGGGCCAATCGGCGTTCAACGTGAACTTCGATCGGATTCTCAAGCCCGACGACGTGGCGACGACGGTTCTGGGCGCCTTGCAGCTTCCCCGGCACGCGATGGTCAGTGAACTCGAGATCAGACCGGCCAATCCCTGACGGGGCCCGGTTCGAGCCGTGGCTCGAGCCGTTCCCGCTCGCGGTCACCGCGATCCTGCTCGGCTGGGTCGGGTTTGCGCTGGCCCAGATCGGTCACTGGTCCGCCTGGCCCGTGGGCGTCATGGGGTCGGGGTTCGGTCTGTTCGCGTTGCGGCGGGGCGGGGCCCTGTCGCGGCGCCGGCATGAGGAACTCGAGCGAGCCCTCGAGGCGCAGGCGGTCCACAATCGGGAACTCGAACTACTTCGGGGGCTCGGGGCCACGCTGCTGGCCTTTCGGTCGTCGGCGGAGTTGTTCGACGAGGTCGCGCGCGTGGCCCGCCATCTCGTGGCCGCCGATGCGGGGGCGGTGATGATTCGCTCGGTGGAAGGCGAATTCCTTCGGATCGTGGCGGTGGACGGGCTGCTTCGGCCCGCGGTCGATCGGTTGCTGCCGGTGGCCGATTCGTTTGCCGGGGCGGCCCTTGCCGCCGGCGAACCGCTCCGGTCCGATGCCCTCGGCACCGACCCTCGGAATTATCGCGTCGAGGGCCTCGGGGTCGATTTCGAGCGGGCGGCGGCCGCTCCGTTGGTGTTTCGCGGCGACCCGATCGGCGTCGTGGCCGTGTACCGCCAGGCGCGCCAGGCGCCCTTCTCGGCCCTCGATCTGGAACTCCTCGCAACGTTAGGCGAACAAGTCGCCATCGGGTTAGATCGGGCGGCCATGCTCGACGAGGCCCGGCGGAACGAGCGGATCCTCGAGGAGACCAACCGCGAGCTGGTCGAAGCTACCGAACTGAAGACTCAGTTTCTGGCCAACATGTCGCACGAGTTACGAACCCCGCTCAACGCGATCATCGGGTTCGCCGATTTGCTCGAGGGCGAGCCGGCCTTCGATCCGACCCACCGGGACTACCTCCAGTCGATCAGCCGGAATGGCCGGCACTTGCTCGACCTGATCAATGGCGTGCTCGACGCCGCCAAAGTCGAGGCCGGTCAGATGGCCCTCCGCCTCGCGCGCCTCGACCTGCGGCCGGTGATCGAGGGGGCGGTGAAGGACACCGAAAGCCTCCGCGCGGTCAAGCAGCAGCGCTGCGATCTGTCCCTCCCGGACGATGCGATGGAACTGGCGGCCGACCACCAGAAAATCCGCCAAGTGCTCCTCAACCTGTTGTCGAACGCCGCCAAGTTCACCGACCATGGCGGAACGGTGACCGTGCGGGTAAGCCGGGCCATGCTGCCCCTGCCCGGAGCCCCGGGTCCCGGCGGAACCCGATCAGTCGATGTCGCCGAGGCGATCGTGGTCTCGATTCGGGATACCGGCATCGGAATCGCCGCCGAGGATCTGGTGACCCTCTTTCAACCGTTCCGGCAGATCGACAGCTCCGCCAGTCGCCAGCAATCGGGGACCGGACTCGGACTCGCGCTCTGCAAACAGTTCGTCGAGCTCCACGGGGGAACGATCGGCGTGGAGTCGGCCCCGAGCCGGGGCAGCACCTTCTGGTTTGCGCTCCCGGCCGCCGACCGTCAGGGCTAAGCGCCGGACCCTTTTCGGCTGACCGCCGCGGTTCGTCCGGTGGCGCTGCGGCGCACCAACTCCAAATGGGGGGCAATGACCGCGGCGAACTGCTGGGCCACGGCCGCGGCTTCCCGGGGGCCCTCGAAGTGAGTTGCCTCGATGATCATCGCGCCGATCACCCGGCCGGCCACCCGAAGACCGACCGCGATCCCCTCCGACTCGTGCCGGTGGATCAGGGTCCAGGGGCGCTCGCTTTCGAGGACGGCCCGCGCCGGAAGCTCGTGAATCGTCAGCAAGGGCAGGTCGGCCAGCGGACGAATCGTCTCGGGCAACAACTCGACGCACTCCTCATCGGTGAGCCGAAGCAGGAACCGGATCCGGTCGTGCGGCAACACGTCCCGGACTTCGGCGCCGAATCGGTGCAGGGCTTCGCCCAAATGGGCGGTTGAGGCCAGCGATTCGGCGGCCCGAAGCACCGGCAACGACGGCGCCTGGAGGACCTCGAGCTGGCCGCGAAGCGCCTGGACCTCGGATTCGAGCCGAAAGGCCGCGACCCGCGCCCCCACCAATCCAGCCACTCGCTCGAGAGTGAGTTCGTCCTGGGCCCGGTAAAGACCTTGGACCGCGTGGCCCATGACCATCAGTCCAACCAGGTCGGATCCCAGCATCAGTCGGGCGCCGATCACCGAGGCCACCCGGTGGGTCCCCGGACCGGCCCCTGGAAGAGTCAAGCCGGGGGCTTCGCTGCCCAGATTGGCAATCGTCGCGGTGGTCTGGTCGCCCATCAGTTCGGTCAGGAGTTGGGTCACGTCCCCCCAGGTCGTGCTCCCCGCACCCCAGCGGCGGCGACCCGTCAACCCCGACAGCGGAATCGCGGCCCCAGTCCCGTTGGCAATCGCCAGGATCTCGAGCCGGTCGTGGGGCAAATGGGGATGCAGCAATCCCGAGAGCCGGCGGACCAACTCGGGTCCGGTCGGGGCCTCGGAGACCGTGCGAGCCACGGCGGCGGGCAACGTGTCCTCGTCGATCGTCGGGTCCACTGGGTTGGCCCCGGCGGTCAGGAGGCCGCCTAACGTCGTGAGCGAGGGCGCCAGACGCTCGGCCAGCTGATGAAGCCCGCGCGCTGAGGATGGACCGTAGGTGCCGGGCTCGAAGCTGCCGATCACCAGGACGCCGACATCCCGGGCCTCGGTCCGGATCGGCACCGCCACCGCCGACGCGTATTTCGCCCGGCGGAGCGTTTCTTCGAGCTCGTAGAGCTGGTCTTGGCCAAGATGGGGATCGGGGAGTGCGACGTCGAGATGGTCCTGGGCCAAGGCATCGGGGCCGAGGAGGATCACCCCGCCCCGCTCAGGGAAGACCCAAAGCGCGAGCAGTTGATGAGGCAACTCGTTCCCGATCAAATTCGACAACGCCAGGTGCCAGGTCGCGATCGACACCGGGTCCGGCGCCCCGGCCGTGAGGTCGAGGACCGGCACCAGGAGGTCGCCGATAGGGGTGGCCGGTACGGTCGCGGAAGTCATCGGGGGGCCTGAAATGCAGAACCTGTGCCTCTTTTTCAGGT
>JAYTTT010000067.1:0-2826 GCA_043744895.1 Gemmatimonadota bacterium
TGGGGCTTGAAGGGAGTCTCCGACCGGTGCGTGGCACCCTGTCGCTGGTCTGTTGTGCCAGAGCCCTCGGGGCCCGGTGGGTGCTGGTGCCGTTCGCCAATCGAGCCGAGGCGGCGCTGGTCGACGGGATCGTGGTCCTGGCGGCCCCGTCGCTCCGGGCGATCGCCGATCACTTTCAGGGCCGCGAGCGGCTTCCGTCGCCACCCGATCGACAGCCGGCCGTGGCCGGTTCGTTCGAGACCGTGGACTTCGGAGAGGTTCGGGGTCAGTTGGTCGCCAAGCGGGCACTCGAGGTAGCGGCCGCGGGGGGCCACAACATGCTGATGGTCGGACCGCCGGGCGGTGGCAAAACCATGCTGGCTCGCCGGCTGCCCACCATCTTGCCGGCCATGGCGGCGGCCGAGTCGATCGAGGTCACCAAGGTCTACAGCGTGGCGGGGCTTGGGGGACCGGACGGTGCTCTCCGCGCCAGCCGACCGTTTCGGGCACCCCACCACACCGTAAGCGACGCGGGTATGGCCGGCGGCGGTTCTCATTCTCGTCCGGGCGAGGTGAGCTTGGCCCATCGTGGGGTCTTGTTCCTCGACGAATTGCCCGAATTTCGCCGCAATGTCCTCGAGACGCTTCGCCAGCCGCTGGAGGACGGGGTCGTGACCATCGCCCGGGCCCAAGGCACGGTCACCTATCCAGCCCGGATCATGCTGATCGCCGCGATGAACCCCTGTCCGTGCGGCTACTTCGGTGATGGGGCCCGCGAATGCCATTGTACGGCGGAGGTCCGCCGCCGTTACCGGAGCCGGGTCTCCGGACCGTTGTACGACCGGATTGATTTGCAGTGTCCGGTCCTCGGGGTGTCATGGTCGGAGTTGGCCGAAGGCGACCCCGGCGAGTCGAGCGCGGCCATGGCCGACCGGGTCAGCTTGGCGCGAGACCGGCAGAAACTCCGGTTCAGCGGCACCTCGTCTGCACTGGTGAACTCCGACTTGTCCGGACGCGAAGTGGAGCGGTGGTGCGCCCCGGACGTCGAGGGCCGGAGGCTTCTGGGGCTGGCAATGGCAAGGCTTGGGTTGTCGGCGCGAGCCTATGTGCGGGTTTTGAAGGTGGCTCGAACTATTGCCGATCTTGCGGGCGAGGATCGGGTTCGCGGCATTCACGTGGCTGAGGCGGTGCAGTACCGCGGGTTGGATCGGGCTATTCGGGGACCTTCAGATTCACCATCAATCGGAGTCGGTAGTCCTCCGGCTTGATGGTTCGATTGACGGTCGGATGGGGCCGCAGGTCGAGGAGTTGAATCAGGTAGCGGCCGTCGGTCCAAGTGGCCGGCAACGGAGAGTCGATCACCACCGGGCCGCCCGCCGAGGCACCGAACAATTCGAGCTCGATCCCTGCCTTCCCTTCCACGACGCAGACTGCATCGATCGGACAGCGGCTGTCGCCGGCTACCCTCCGAAACCCGACGGTCAGATCGGTGCCGACGATCCGAGTGCTCTGGTTCGGAGTCAGTTCAAACTCCTCGCCGAGCGGGACCTCGGTCGGATCGACCCCAAGGCAACCGGCGAGCAGGCCTGCTATTACGATCCAACCCACGGACTTCATTCGAGTCATGCCTCCGCCCCCATAGTAGGCAACCCCCGTACCAGGTCTGGGGGGGCCTAAGTCGAGCAAAAGCGAAGCCCGCCCCGCCCGGCGGGGGCTTGGCGTGTGGGAATGACACGCCGAATCGACACGCTTTGGTCGGCTGGTGGTGAATTGCGTGGCCGAAATCCGAGCGCTAGGTGCCCGGGAAGACCTGGCGGAGGTGGGTGAGAACCTCGAATTCCAGCCGGCCCGTCGTGGTACACGGCACCCGCTCGTTCCGTCCTCCGGGCACGTCCACGGCCTCGGCGTTCACCAACAATTGAAGCCTGGCCCCCTTGGTGGCCGGCGTCACCTGCGCGCCGAGGTTGAGGAAGACATGCCACAAATCGGCGTTAGGCCCCGTGAGGCCTTCACCGCAGGAAAGGTAGAGGGAGATCGGCTGCTTCCCGATTCGACGGACGAGGCGGAGCCGCTTGACACCGATCTAGCGGGTGATCGGATCCTCTTCTTTCATCGTCAGCTTCAGGCCGGCAAAGAAAACCTTGAGGACCCGGTAGACACTGTCGGCTGGACCCGAGACCACCCCGCTCATCGAGCCGAGGTCTCGTTCGAACATGAAGGTCCCCCAGTCGGTCAAGAGCTTTTCCTGGCCGGCCGCCGACTGGGAAAGGACCACGAGTAGTCCGGCGACCCAGGTCGCTGTTCGCATCGGTCATTCCTCGAGTGGTGGTGACGCGGCGGACCTCCCGACGGGTGCCCGATCCACCAATATTACCGCCTTCGGAATTCAAGGACGAACCGGTGGATCCGATTTGCCATACCCTGGTTGGGGCGGCCCTCTCGAAAAGCGGGCTCGATCGGAGGACCCCGCGGGCGATGGCGGTCCTGGTGTTCGCCGCGAACGCGCCCGATGTCGATATCGTCGCCACGTTGTTTGGCCACAACCTCGGATGGCGGCGGGGCGTAACCCATGGTATTCCCGCGCTGGTCATCTGGCCGTTACTGATTGCGATCGCGACGATGGCAATCGAGCGATGGAGGCGAGTACCGGGTCCGGCCCAAGCCCGATTCGGGCCGCTGGTGACCGTCTCGGCCGTCGGCGTCGCGACCCACCCGTTCCTGGACTACCTCAACAACTACGGGATGCGGTGGCTGATGCCGCTCCGGAACCAATGGTTTTACGGTGACAGCCTCTTCATCGTCGATCCATGGCTCTATTTGCTGCTTGGGCTTGGGCTCTGGTTTGCT
>JAYTTT010000068.1:0-2823 GCA_043744895.1 Gemmatimonadota bacterium
CCGGTTCGTCGACCAGCGCACCGCGGGCGGTGTTGATCAACACCGCATCGGGCCGCATCAACCCGAGTCGCCGCCGGTCGACCAAACCTTCGGTTTCCGGGGTCGCTGGACAATGGAGCGAGACGACGTCCGCCAGGCCGAACAACTGGTCGAGGCTGTGCCGGGTAGCGGACAGGTCGGTGACGATCGCCGCGGGCGCCGGACTCCGCCCGGCGTAGAGGATTCGCATCCCGAACCCATGATGGGCCCGGCGAGCGACGGCCTGGCCGATTCGCCCCATCCCGACGATGCCTAACGTCAGGCCGGTGGCCCGCCGCCCCAGATGATGGGTCGGCCGCCAACCATCCCATTGCCCGACCCGGACCAACCGCTCCCCTTCGCCAAGGCGGCGGAGCGCCATCAGCATCAGGGCGATTGTCAGGTCGGCCGTGCAGTCCGTGAGCACGTCGGGCGTGTTGGTGACGACCACGCCGTGGCGGCGGGCCGCCTCGAGGTCGATCAAATTCACCCCGACCCCGAAGTTCGCGACGATTCGCGCCCGGCGCCCGGGGGCGTCGAACACCGGTGCTGGAATCCGATCGGTCACGGTCGTCACCAGGCCATCGTATTCGGTGCCCAACCGAACCAGGGTGTCGAGCGGAAGGTCCCGGTCGCTTTCGTTCCAGTCGATCGCGAATCGACGACCAAGGCGCTCTTCGACCTGGACCGGGAGCCGATGGAGCCCGTACAACTGAATTGGATTGTCCGTCACGCCCGGGCCCCATTCGGTTGAGGTATATTCGGCGCCGTGGCCTGGCAACTCGATCAACTCCGCCGCGACGCGATCGCAATGTACGACGCCGCGGTCCTCGGGGTCGACCCGGGCCGCGCCCTGGCCCGCGCCCTGGCCACCACCCCGTCACCCAAACGGGTCCGGGTCATCGCGATGGGCAAGGCCGCCGATCGGATGGCCGCCGCCGCCGTCGAGCACCTCGACCGACTCGGGGTGCCGCTGGTCGGTGGCCTGGTGGTGACGCCCGACGAGGGGATACCGCCCGACCCCCGGTTGCTCCGCGTCGCCGGCGATCATCCACTGCCCGGCCCCCAGTCCGGCAAAGCCGCGGCGGCGGTGGCGGCCGCCGTCGCCCTCGTCGAGCCTGACGATGAGGTTTGGGTTCTCCTCTCCGGCGGCACCACCAGTCTGATCGGCGCCCCGATCACCGGAATCTCCCCCACCGAATACCAGGGCCTGATCGACGCCCTCGGCCAAGCCGGACTGCCCATCGGCGATCTCAACCGAGCCCGGAAACGGTTCTCCCAATGGGGCGCGGGACGGTTGGCCCACGCCCTCCGAGGCACCCCGCTCCGGGTCTTCGCCCTATCCGACGTCCCGGGCGACGATCCCGCCGACATCGGCTCCGGACCGGCGGCGCCCGACCCGTCCACCGCCGCCGAGATCCGTCGGCTGCTGGCGAGCCTGCCCCGGGCGGCCGCCATCCCGCCGTCCGCGTGGCAGATCCTCGACCGAGTCAACCGGGGCGACCGGCCGGAAACGCCCAAGCCTAACGATCCGGTCTTTGGTGGGGTGGTGACCCGGCTGATCGGATCGAACGCTCTGGCTCGGGCCCATGCGGCCGAACGGGCCCGCGCCTTGGGGTATGCCACCGTCGAGTCGGAACGGTTGCTCACCGGCGAAGCCGCCGACGTCGGGCGCACGCTGGGGCAGCTCGTGACCGAAACAAAGGGCGAGCCGCGAGCCTGGATTTGGGGAGGCGAAACCACGGTGACCCTCGGCACCCACAAGGGACTGGGCGGACGCTGTCAGGAACTCGCCTTGGCCACGGCGGAGGCCTTAGCCTCCATGCCCGACACCCGGTCGATTGTGTTCCTGGCCGCCGGGACCGACGGTCGCGACGGGCCGACCGACGCCGCCGGCGCCGTCGTCGATCGAGGCACGTGGGCTGCAATCGCCCGTCAGGGCATCGACCCGGCCCGGGCCCTCGCAGCGCACGATGCCCATGCCGCGCTCGCCGCCGCCGGCGGATTGCTCCGGCCCGGGCTCTCGGGAACCAACGTCATGGATATCGTGATCGCGGTGACGGCACCCGCCGACCGCTCAGAGGGCCAGGCGCCCCTTGGGGAACCGATAGTCGGCGCCTAACAGAATCGTCAGGTCGACCCGGAGCAGCGAATCGGGGGCCGCCCGAACCTGCGCGCCACCGAGCAGCCGAGCGATCTCGTTCCCGCGGGCCAGAGCACCCCGCCGCACCAGGACCGTGGTGGAATCGGGCCGGGCCGACGAGGTTCCGACGTACACCACGTCGACCCCCTGCTCCCGAAGGAGCCGGGCCACCTGCCTAGCCAACCCCACCCGGCTGGTTCCATTGCGCACTTCCACGATGATCCCGGGCGCCCCCGCCGAGACCGGCTGACTGCCCAGCCTCGAGCCGACGCGGGGCCAGGACAGGAGCGCCGCGATCAATCCTCCGGCCGTCACCACGGCCGCTACCGCGAAGACTCGGCGTCGGCGAGCGAATTCCATAGCTGCACGGTCGACTCGGGAAGCATCCATCCGGATCGAATCAGGTACGACATCCGGCGCTGAACCACCTGAAAAAAAACTCGGGACGGCTCGGCGGGCAGCCGTACGGCCAGAGCCGCTCGTTCGGCCTGGTCGAATGTCCGCCCCGGCTCGAGAAAATCAGCGCAGTAGAGCATCTGGCCGGCCCGGTCCCAGACCGCCGAACCCACCGAATGAAACCGGACCGCGTCGAGGACCCCGCGATCGGTTTCGCCCTCGGCCTCGGCCCGGGCCGCAGCGGCCGGCCCATGCCAAAGCTCGAC
>JAYTTT010000069.1:0-2811 GCA_043744895.1 Gemmatimonadota bacterium
TCCCTTGGTCCCGGGCAAGCCGACGAAGATCGAACTCGACCTCTTCGACGTCGGCCATACGTTTCTGCCGGGCCATCGGGTCCAGCTCGAAGTCGCCAGCGCCGCCTATCCGCAATTCAACCCGAATCAAAACACCGGCAACTCGGTGGCCACCGACACGATCTTCAAGGTGGCCCGTCAAATGATCCTGCACGAAGGACAGCGGGCCTCCCGGTTGCTGCTGCCGGTGGTCGGTCCGGAGATCCTCCGCTCGAGGCGCCCATGAGAATCGCCTTCGCATTGTTGGTGTTGCTGTGGCAGGCCACGCCGGCGCCGGCCCAATCAGCCGTGCCGAGTTCGGCCGAGCGAGCCCGGTGGCGGCAACGGGCGGCCCAGGTCACCATCTACCGCGACACCTACGGGGTTCCCCACGTGCACGGGAAGACCGACCCCGACGTGATGTTCGGGATGGCCTACGCCCGGTCGGAGGATCGGTTCGAGGAAACCGAGGGCGCCTACATCCAGTCGTTAGGCCGGCAGGCGGAGGTCATCGGCGAGGACGGGGTCGGCGGGGATGTCTTCTTTCGGGCGTTTCAGTTCGAGCGCCTGGGGCGTGAAGAGTACGCCGCGGCGACTCCGGCGATGAGGGCCTTGGTCGACGGTTGGGCCGACGGTACCAACTACTTCCTGTTCAAGCACCCCACCCTCAAGCCGAAAGTGCCGATTCGCTACGAGGGCTGGATGCTCTTCACCATGTACCGTTCTTTCGCTATCACGGCGGACGCCGTCGGGGTCGACATCCGGGCCTTCGTGAAGAGCGTGCTGCCGGCGGCGCGGCCCGAGGGAGAAGGGTCCAACATGTGGGCGGTGAGCGCCGCCAAGAGCGCGTCGGGCTATCCGATGCTGTTCGTGAACCCTCACACGCCGCTCCTGCCGGTCTATGAAAGCCACTGGATGAGTGATGAGGGTTGGAACGTGAGCGGCCTGACGGCGTACGCCCAGACGGCCATTCCGGTCAAAGGCCACAACGAGCACCTCGGCTGGGCCCTGACCGTCAACAACTCCGACATGGCTGACATCTGGGAAGAAGTCTTCGATGACCCGGCCAATCCGCTCGCCTATCGATACGGCGACGGCCACCGCCTGGCCATCGAGTGGCGGGACTCGCTCCGGGTCAAGACTGCGACCGGGTTCGAGACCCGATCCGTCACCCTCAAGCGGACCCACCACGGCCCCATCCTTGGCGAGCGGAATGGGAAACAGATGGCCGTCAACTTCGGCAACGTCGACCACGGCGGCCTGTTCCAGCAATGGTATGCCATGGGCAAGGCCCGGAACCTGGCCGAATTCAAGCGAGCGCTCGACATCAACGGGCTGACCTATCACAACGTGATGTATGCTGACACGGCCGGCAACATCTTCTTCATTCATGCAGGCGCGGTACCGAAACGCGATCCGACCTTCGACTGGTCGAAGCCGATCGATGGGACCAATCCGCGCACCGACTGGCAAGGATATCACCCGCCCGCCGACATGCCTCAAGTCCTGAACCCACCCTCCGGCTGGATGCAGAACACCAACTCCACGCCGTTTCTCACCACCACCGAGGACGCCAATCCGAAGCGGAGGGATTTTCCCCGATACCTGGCTTTGCATCCGGACAACTGGCGATCGCGGGCGTCGCGGCGGCTCTTGAGCCAACCGGGCAAGTTCACGTTCGACCAGTGGGCGGCCATGGCGTTCGACACCTACTTCTATGCCGCCGAACGCGAAGTGCCGCTCCTGGCCCATGAGTGGCAGCAGCTGGCCGCGGTTGACCCCAAGCGGGCCGAAGTGCTTCGAACGATGGTAACGGGCCTGGGGAGCTGGGACCGGTATGGACGGGCCGAATCGGTCCCTGCCTTGTGGTTCACCTTGTATCAGCGGGGCGCCGCACCCCGGACCGCCCGGGCCGACACGACGACCTGGTACCGGATCGCCGCGCTGGAGTCGGCCCGCACCGGCCTGATCGCGACCTTCGGAACGGCCGACGTGCCGTTAGGTGACTTCCAGCGGCTCCAGCGCCCCCGTGAGCGGGACGGTCAGTCGTACCGCGACGACCAGCAGAGCCTGCCGTTGCCGTCGAGCGACGGAAACTTGGTCGGAACCATCTTCTCGATCGGAACCCAGCAGCCGGCCGGCATGAAGCGTTCGTATGCCGTCGCGGGCTCGGCCTACGTGGCCGTGATCGAGTTCGGACCAAAGGTCCGTTCGCTGTCGATCACTCCGTTTGGCCAAAGCGGCGATCCCCAGTCGAAGCACTTCTTCGACCAAGGCCCCTTGTTTGCGAAGGGCAAATTCAAGCCGGCCTGGTTTACCATGGATGACATCAAATCACATCTGGAACGGGCGTACCGCCCTGGGGAGGAGACGGACCGATGAGTCACTGGAACACGGGACTTCTGATCGCGGCGTTGATCGGAACGGGGACGACGGCAAGTGTCGCCCAAGGGGGACTTCGGTTCGAAATTTCGGTGCCCGCGTCGGTCCGGAGCGAACCGCTCACCGGTCGCCTGTTCCTCGGCTTCGCAACCAGCGCCGATCCGGAGCCTCGGATCGCGGCCTACAACTCGGCCCGGCAGCGGGACGGCCGGGTTCCGTTCTTCGCGATCGACATCGAGCAGCTGGCGCCGGGACGGTCGGCCGTGATCGATGCTCGATCGATCGGCTTTCCGTACCAGAGCTTGAAGCAACTACCGGCGGGGGACTATTGGATCCAGGCCATTGTGAACGTCTACTCCCGGTTTGCCCGGGCCGACGGCCACACGATCTGGGCCCACATGGATCAATGGG
>JAYTTT010000070.1:0-2805 GCA_043744895.1 Gemmatimonadota bacterium
CCGCTCAAGGCTCTGCCTCGTCGCCGGTACTACGAACTGCGCGGGTGGCGCTGGCCGGATTGATCGGTGGTTCGTCAGCGGAGGCCCTCGTCCCCCCGAGGCACCCAGTCGGCCACCCGGGCCATCACCACCCGGCGGGCCTGGTCCGATAGGCTGAGCCACGCGGCCACTTCGCTCAACCGCCGGCCGCAGCCATCGCACCGGTCGTCGTCGCCGATCCGACAAATCTGCCGGCAGGGGGAGATGATCGGCTGGTTCATTCAACCACCGGGGGCCGGAGGGTAAAATCGGCGTAGACCATCCCGTCGCGCTCGATCACTTCGCCGGGAACCAGCCGGAGCGGGACCTGAAACATCGGCCCATCGGAGACCACCGTGTGAAACTCGCCGTTCTCTCCGCAGGGATCGACCCCGGGCGGCAGCGCATTGAGAAAGGCCCGGTCGATCGCCCAGCCGGCGAACCGGGGCGGCACTTTCAGCGGGTCGAGACAGGCGACCTGCGCGACGACCCCCGCCCGGAGCATATTGCGAATCAACAGGTCGGTTCGCATTCCCCACAACGGAAACTCGGCGACGAGTCCAAGCGGCTCGAGCATCCGCTCCCGATAGGCGCGCACATCAGCCAAGAAAATATCCCCGAACGCAGCGCCCGTGATCCCGATCTGTTCCGCCATACTCTGGAGCGTGGTGGTCATCGCGAACTGGTAGAATTCGTTCGAACACGGATCCGGCAACTCGACCTCGTACAACGGGAGACCCACCATCGCCGCTTGGTGGCGAAGCACGCTCCGCCGGATCCCATGGACCGCCACCCGGTCGAAATCCCGGGTCACGGTCGAGATCAGTGCCGCGACCTCGCGGCGCTGCTGCCGAAGCAAGTGCAGCGCCCACGCGGAGTCCTTGCCGGTGCTCCAGGCCAACGCGATTGCCATGCGGCCTAACGGTTGATGCCAAGGCCCACCGTGACTCGACGGCCCAGCGCCGGAAAGCCGTAGGCCTCCTCGTACCGAGATCCGAACAAGTTCTCGAGCCGGGCCTCGACCGTCACCCCCGACCCGAACCGCCACCCGCCGTAGGCCCGGGCATCGAGGTAGTCGCCCGGGTTGACCCGGCGGAATGGGAAGACATTGAAATCGCTGTCTTCACGTCCGAGAGCGCCGAACATCCCGAGCCCCACCGTCAGCTGGTCCCGCCGGAATCCCAGATCCGCTGCCACCGCGTGGCGGGGCCTCCGAATCAGCCGGGTTTCCTCGGCGGTGGCGGCGTTCAAATCGACGGCGTCGGTGAAAGTGTAGCTCAACCGGCCGTCGAACGCCCCCCGCTCCGCTCGCGCCGAGGCCTCGACCCCGCGAGTCCGCGCCCTTGCGATGTTGATACTCCGCCCGAGCTCGGGGTATTCCGCCGACTCGAAGCCGATCAGATCGGTGAGTCGGTTTTCGAACACCGTCAGGCTCGCGACCGCCCGGCCGCCGTCGAAGAACCGATCGATCCCGACGTCGAGCCCCCGCGAACGCTCCGGCCGGAGGGTCGGATTCGCCTTCTGGAAGCCGCTGCCGTACCGGGCCGCGAGACTCGGGGGCATGAAGCCGGTCCCGAGAGTTGCCCGGATCTTGAGTTTGGCCGCCGCGACGAAATACCCGGCCGCGATCCGGCCCGTGGTTCGGGCCGTGAAGGTGGTGTAGTCGTCGTGCCGGGCCCCCGCCGATACCACCAGGTTCGGGCTCGGCGTGGCCGTGATCTCGGCGTAGCCGGCCCGGAGCCGCTCGTCGCGAATCCCGTCGTTGTCGGACACCTTGGTCCACTCCGCATTGACGCCCGCGATGGCGGCCACCGTGGAGCCGATCGCCACCCGATGCTGCCAGTCGGCCACCCAGCGGGTGGTCTTGAGCCGCGACACGAACTCGTCACCCCCGTTGTACCGGCTGGTGCCGCGAAGGAAGTACCCTTGGCCGCCTAACGTCAGCCGGGTGGACCAGTGTGACGTGGGCTGCGCGTTCAGGTAGGCCGTGGCCAAGGAATGATCGAACGTCGTGGTCCCCGACGGCGTCGTGTTGCTGGTCCGAATGTCGCCGGGGCTCACCAGCGATTGCTGGAGCCCCCGAACCGTCGCGCCGATTGCGATCGACGGCGTGGCCCGGTACTCCATTCGCAAGGCCTCGGTCCGCTGGTCGTACCCATTGTTCGGTCGTTCGTTCCGGACGTCGGCCCCGGAGAACGAACCGACCATCCGGAACCGCCCGGAGCCGGTCGCCACGGTGGCCCGGCCCCGGTAGGTCCCGAATGAGCCGGCCTCGGTCTCTGCCGTCAGGTTGGTACCGGCATCGGACAGCGTGCTCGTGACGGCCACGACCCCGCCGATGGCCGCCCCTCCGAACGACGTGCTCTGCGGGCCGCGGGCAATTTCCAAACGGTCCGACCCGCCGAACTCGAATCCGCCCAACAAGGCGCCGGGGTTCGCGTTGGCGTCGTTGACCCGGATCCCGTCGATGAGGAGCAAGGTCTGATTCGAATTGGCCCCGCGCATGAAGATCGAGGTCGTGCCGCCCAACCCTCCGGTCCCGACGAGGCCGAGGCCCGGGAGGAGGCGGAGCGCATCGGCCAATCGAGTGATCTGGCGGCGGGCCCGCTCCTCGCCGGACAGGACGTCGGCGGCGCCGGCCCGAACCCGGGCGGGAACCACTTCGCGAGCCGCGGTGACCACCAATTCTCGGAGCCGGACGGAATCGCGGGCCGGTTGGGCCAGGAGCGGAAACGGGAACGCCAGCGCGGTCAGGGCCGCGACGAAACGGATGGAGCGGGGCATGGG
>JAYTTT010000071.1:0-36574 GCA_043744895.1 Gemmatimonadota bacterium
CGATCGCCGAACGGGCCTGGGAACTGGAGGCGGTCGAGGCGGGGCTGCCGGGGGGCAAACAGGACCAGTATGCCGCTGCGCTCGGGGGCTTCCATCGCCTGGACTTCTCGGCGGCCGGCGTGACGGTCTCCCCCTTGGCCGTGGCGCCGGCATTCATGGATTGGCTGGCTCGGCATCTGGTGGTGTGTTATACCGGGCAGTCGCGGGTGTCGTCGGCAACGATCGGTCGAGTCATGACCCGATTCGTCGAGGGGGATCCTCAGACGGTGGCGGCCTTGGAGGGTCTGGCCGAGCTCGGCTGGAGCATGGCCGAGGCCCTCGAGGCGGGCGATGAGCGGAAGGTCGGCGATCTCCTCTCGGCCAATTGGGGGCTCCAGCAGCAACTCGACCGCGAGATGCAGACCCCGGCGATGGCTCGGCTCGAGCAGGCCATGGCCGCGTCTGGGTCGTTAGGCGGCAAGGCCGCCGGGGCCGGGGTCGGCGGGACGATGTTGTTCCTGATCGGGAGCGATCCCGCCCGGGCCGCGCGGACGGCGGCGGAGCAGGGATCGACGGTGTTGCCATTGCAATGGGCACGGGAAGGAGTGCGGGTGTGGTAACGATCGAGGCAATCGAGGCTCGGCGCGCCTTGATAAGTTCGGGCGATTTGGCCGCGCTGCTGGCACGACAGACGGCCCGGGCCGGCCGGCTGCTGGAACGGACGCCCGTGGTGCCGGAACAGAAAGCCATGCTGTCGACCGACGGCGGCATCTGTCCGAAATGCGGGACGATTCTGGCCTTCGACCCGTGGAGCCCGGTCTCCCATACCTGCACGTCCTGTCAGACCGTGGCCACCGGCCCCCGTCACGACGGGCACTGGGCCCGGGCCCAGCACCTGTGGATCGCCGAGCGGGCGGCCGAACTCGCCGCCGTGGCGGTGTTCCACGATGATCAGCGGTTTGCCGAGCGGGCCTGCCAGCTGCTGGCCGCCTACTATGAGCTGTACCACGCCCTCCCCAACGACGACAACGTCCTCGGCCCGACCCACCTCTTTTTCTCGACGTACCTCGAGTCGATCTGGATCACCAACTACCTCGCCGCCGCGCACCTCCTCCGCGAGCGCGGGTGGCTCAACGAAGCCGACATCGAAGCGATCAACGCGATCGCCGAGGAGGCGGCGCAGCTGATCGGCGAGTTCGACGAAGGGATGAGCAACCGGCAGACCTGGAATGCCGCGGCGCTGACTGCCATCGCGGTCTGGTTCGACGACGAGGACCTGGCCCAGTCGGCCATCGAGGGTCGGACCGGGCTGCTGGGCCACCTGACGGACGGGTTCGGCGACGATGGGATGTGGGCCGAAGGTGAGAACTACCATCTGTTCGCGATTCGGGGGCTGGTCACCGGTCTCGAGTGGGCCCGGGTGGCCGGCGCCAATCTCCTCGACGACCCCGTGCTGGTCGCCACGTTAGGCAGGGCCCTGATGGCGCCGGCCGCGACCGCCCTGCCGGACTATACCTTCCCGGCCCGAAAGGACTCCCGGTTCGGCGTCTCGCTCGCTCACCCGGCGTACCTCGAGGTCTGGGAATGGGCGATGGCCCGGCTGGGCGACGACGCCCCGGACCGGCTCGGCTCCTGGCTGGCCGCCCTCTACCGCCAGCCGGCCCGGGGGGAACAGACCTATGACGCCTATCTCCACGACGCCGGCGAAGAGGCCCGCCCGGTCACGACTCGCGCGGATCTCTCGTGGTGGATGCTGTTCGTGATGACCGAGTCGTTGCCGGACGCGGAGCCGTTCGAACCGGGGAGCGCGTTGCTGGCCACCCAAGGCGTGGCGGTGCTTCGGCAGGGTACCCGGTATCTCGCCGTCGAGTGCGGGGCCTATGGTGGCGGCCATGGCCACCCCGATCGGCTGCAGCTGACCGTCCATGCCGGCGGGGTCCACTGGCTTGCGGATCCGGGGGCCGGTTCGTACCTGTCGCGCGATCTGTTCTGGTACCGGTCGACCCTGGCCCACAACGCGCCGATGCCGGCCGGCCGGTCGCAAGACATGGAGGACGCCCGATGCGCGGCGTTCGACGAGGCGGGGGCCTGGGGCTGGGTGGTCGGCGAGTTCGGATCGTTCAAGCGGACGGTGATTGCGGGACCGGACTGGATCGTCGACCTTGTCGATGGCGACCCGGGATTCGAACTGCCGTGGCACCTCGATGGCGAGGTAGCGGTCGAAACCGCCGGCCGGTGGGAGCCGGCCACCCTGGTCCAGGAGTTCGTCAACGGGGCCGAGCAATTCGCGGCCGAGGGCGGCGACGTCGTGCTCGCGGCCCGAAAAGGCGCGGCCACCGTTCGGCTGCACTTGGTGGGCGGCACCGTGATCCGGGCAGTGGGCCTGGGCCGGCCTGGGGAGCCGGAGCGGCCATTCTACCTCGTCCGGGCTGGGCAGCAACGCCGGCTGGCGGCGGTGCTCGACCTGTCCGGCGGGGTCCGGGAGGTCGGGGTCGGGACCGACCGGATCACGGTTCAGGGAGACCGCGGTACGACCGAGATTCGGCTGGCGCAGGGCGCCGCGACGATCGTGACGCCGGCCGGCCAGGTCTCGTTAGGCGGAGCTCGACCGGCCCCCGCGGTCCGGAAGGCCCTGATGGCCGAGCGGCCGATCCGGACCGAAGGGCGGGCCCTTCGGGTGGACCACCAGCCGGCACTCGATGGCTCACTCGAGGGTTTCGACGACCGGGCGCCGCTCGAGATGGCCGACGAGGGTCACTACTACCGAAGCGAAGAACCCTACGCCGGTCCGGATGATTTCTCGGCCGTGGCCTTCGTCAATTGGGACGTGGGGCATCTGTACTTGGCCGTGCAAGTCCAGAAGCCCGAGGTCGTGGTGGCGCCGGCGGGCACCGCCCCGCTTCGGCTCGACAACGAGCCTGACGACATCCACTCCGACGGGATTCAGGTCTACTATCAAGTCGGCGACGAGGGCGAGCCGCGGGCCTTCGTGATTCGCCCTGACGAGGCCGGGGGCATTCTCGTTCGGTCCATCGACGAGAGTGATGCGGTCATGGCGACGGAAATCGCCGGTGGCTCGGCCTGGCTCGACCTCGGCTACTCGCTGACGGTGCGGTTGCCATGCCCGGAACTCGCCCAGACATCCGGCCCGCAATCGGTGCTGTTCGACGTGGCGGTGAACGAGGCTCGGCCGGGCCGGATTCGGCGGGCGGGCCAGCTGGCCTGGGGGGGAGGCAACGGCTGGATCTATCTCCGCGGTGACCGGCGGGATCCCCGTCATTGGGGCTCGCTCAAGCTTCTCGGATGACGGTCCCGGGCTTTACCTCGACCGGCAGCAAGCGGCCCGATGCCTTGTTCGGCACCGGTGATCTCGGCGACTTGCCGTCCCAAATGGTGCGAAGCAACGGGTGCCGGCTCTGGGATACCGAGGGCCGCGAGTATCTCGACTACGTCATGGCGTTAGGTGCGGTCACCCTAGGCTATGGCCAGGCCGATGTGTCGGAGGCGGCCCGGGACGCCATCGGGCGGGGCGGGGTCGGATCGCTGGCACCGGCCGAGGAGGAGCGGTTGGCGGCCCGGTTGGGGGCGCTGCTGCCCTGGGTCGAACAGGTCCGGTTTCTCAAGACCGGCGCCGAAGCGGTGGCGGCCGCGGTGCGGATCGGCCGCGCCGCCACGGGACGGGACCGGGTGTTAGGCTGTGGGTATCATGGCTGGCTCGACCTGGCCAGCACCGACCCCGGCGTTCCGAAGGCCGTGTCGGGGCTGTACGGCACGGTGCCATTCAATGACGGCGATGGAACGGTTCGGGCAATCCGGGAGGTGGGCAATGAGTTGGCTCTCGTCATCGTCGAGCCGGTCGTGGACGGGCCTCCGTCACTCGAGTGGCTTCGACTCCTTCGGACCGAAACGGAGCGGGTGGGCGCCGGGTTGGTCTTCGATGAAATCAAAACCGGATTCCGCCTCGCGGTGGGAGGCGCGGCCGAACGGTTCGGGGTCTGGCCCGACCTGGTCGTCTATGGGAAAGCCCTCGGCAACGGCTTTCCGCTCGCGGCCGTGGGCGGCAGCCGCCGGTTCATGGACGTCGTCACCCGGACCTGGATCTCTTCGACCCTCGCGACCGAGTTCGTGGCGTTGGCGGCAGCTCACGCCGCGGTCGACGCGACCGTCCGATTTCGGGTTCCGGAGCACCTCGGTCGGGTGGGGGGCGCGTTCTACGCTGGGCTTGGGGCGATCGCGGCGCAGTATCCTCGGCTGGTAGCGGGGGTGGCCGGAGTGCCGGAAATGTGTCACCTTCGGTTTCACGACGAGAGCATCGGAGCGCGAGTGGCGCGAGGGGCGGCCCGCCGCGGCGTGCTGTTCAAACGAACCGGCTACAATTTCGTCTCGTTGGCGCACGACCTGGCCGACAACGACCGGTGCTTGGCCGTGGTGTCGGACGTTCTCACGGAGCTCGAGGCTTGATGCTGATCGACGCCCACGCGCATTTCTACCACCCCGGCGGCAGTCGCCCCGATTGGGCCGAGCGGAACGCGAGCCGGCTCGAGGCGGGCGACCGGATCGGGGTTCGGTGGCACGTCGCGTCGATCCTGGGTTCCTGGGGCCGGACCTCGCCGACCTACTTCCCCTCGCCGGCCGATCTGACGGTGGCGAACGACGCCTTGCTCGAGCTGATCTTGGCCCATCCCGACCGGATCAAGGGGTACGTGGCGGTCAACCCGAACTTCACCGACCACGCGTTAGGCGAAATCGACCGGTGCCTGGCCGTTGGCATGATCGGCGTCAAACTCGCCGCCAGCCGCCGGTGCACCGACCCACTGCTCGATCCGGTGGTGGAACGGGCCCGGCAGCGCGGGGTCCCGGTGCTCCAGCACATCTGGCAGAATCGGCGGCGGGAGTGGCCCGGCCAAGAGGCCTCGGACGCCGCCGAGCTCTGCGTCCTGGCGGCGCGGCATCCGGCGGTGCCGTTCCTGCTGGCCCATATCGGTGGCGGCGGGGACTGGCTCCATTCGCTCCACGTTGCGCGGGGTCAGCCGAACGTGTTCGTCGAGCTCTCCGGGAGCGGCGTCGACGGTGGGATGCTCGAAGCCTGCATCGACCGGATCGGCGTGGACCGGCTGATTTGGGGCGCGGATCTCACCCTGTGCACCGGGTGGGCCAAGTTGCGCTACCTCGAGCATCTCCTCCCGGCCGACGCGGTCGAGAAGATCGCCTGGCGGAACGCGGCCGGGATTTTTCCTCGCGACGCATTCGGAGCGGCCTGATGCGGATCGACGTCAACGCGTTTCTGGGTCACTACCCGTTTCGGAAGGTCGAAGGCGGATCGCCGGCGCTCTTGCTCGAGGCGATGCAGCGAACCGGCATCGATCAGGCGTGGGTCTCCAATCTCTCGGCGGTGTACTGGCGGGATCCGACCGAGGGCAACGCGATGCTCTATCGAGTCGCCGAGACTCAGCCGGCCCTCCGTCCGGTTCCGGCCGTTCACCCGGGGCTGGCCAACTGGGCTCTGGTGCTTGCCGAGGCGGCAACGCGGGCGCCGGCGGTCCGGGTCGATCCGATGTTCCTTGGCGTCAATCCGCACGGGGCCGAGATGGCGGCGGTCGCGTCCCGGGCCGGGGACCTTGGCCTTCCGATCATGATGGCCGTCAAGCTTGAGGATGGGCGCCAGCGTCATCCCCATGACGGGGTGCCGGACCTCTCGCCCGCGGTGATCCGGGGTCTGCTTCGGTCCGACGCCGGGGTTCGGCTGATCGTGACCCATGCCGATCGCGACTTCATCGAACAGGTTCACTTCGGTTCGACGCCTGCGGAGTCGGCTCGGGTGCTCTGGGACATCTGCTGGCTCTGGGGTCCGCCGATGGACGATATCGACCACTTGGTGGCCACGATCGGCGCCACCCGGTTCTGCTTCGGCACCGGGATGCCGCTCCGGATTCCTGAGAGTAGTGTGGCCAAGCTCGAACTGCTTCGCTGTTCCGCCGCCGAGCGGGCCGCCATCGAATCGGCCAACGCGAGTGGCTTCGCTCACTCAATCCCGTAGCCACCGGTCGAGCCGTTCGCGGACGAACTCGTCGTCGGCCAGGTGGGGGTAGGCCTGACAGATCCGGGAGATCTCCCGGCCTTGGCCCGGCGAAAGCGATTCCGCGGGATCGAGGCACCATCGTCCCCCTAACAGTCCCTGGCGCCTCAAGACCTCATTGATTCCCGGAATACAACCCCGGAATCCGTTGGCGGCGTCGAACACCGCCCCATTCGCGTCCGTCGTCTCGGCGCCAAGCCGGAGCAGCGCCCGGGGGATCGGGCCGGCTCCCAGCGCTTGGCATCGCGCGACCAGCTCGACCGCTCGCTTGGTCCAAAAGGCCCAGTGGCCAAGCAGCCCGCCGGCGAACCGCACCGTCGCGGTGGGGAACCGGTACCTGGTGGTGAGGTCGGCCACGATCGCGTCATCGTTTCCAGTGTAGAGCGCGATCTCCCCGGCCCGGCCCGACTCGGCCACCGCCCGGAGCACGTCGATCGTCTGGTAGCGGTTGAACGGCGCCACCTTGATCGCGACCACGCTGGGGATCTCGACGAACCGGCGCCAGAAGCCGTAGCTCAGGTTCCGGCCCCCGACCGCGGGCTGGAGGTAGAACCCCATCAGTGGGATGATCTCCGCCACCGCCCGGGCATGATCGAGGAGCCGACGGTCAGGCCACGGGGCGAGTCCGCCTAACGACAGCAAGGCCACGTCGTAGCCCAGGTCACGGGCCAGGCGTGCTTCCTGGAGCGCCGGCCCGGTCGGCCCGACCACTCCGGCCACCGCCACGGCGCGCCGGTCGGCGGCGCGGATCGTCTCGATGCCCAGCGCCAGTACCGGCCGAAGGAGCCCGGCTTGCCGAATCGCGAACTGGGTCGTGTGGACCCCGATCGCAAGGCCCGCGACCCCGGCATCGAGGTAGTAGCGCGTCAGGGCTCGCTGACGGCGCTCGTCGAGGCGGCGGGTTCGGGTCAGGGCCAGCGGGTGAGCCGGGATGACGCCGCCCGCCGCGAGTCGGGATCGGAGCGTCACTTAGAACTTTCCTTCCCGTTCGGCAAAATGGGTCGGCTTGGCCAACGACCGCCCGCCGGTCTCGATCCAGGCGGCGACGTGGTTGATCATCTCCTCGAGGCTGGTCGGCGGCGGTCCGAAGAGCCGGTCGGACTTCTCGGCGTTCGACAGCAAGGCCGTCGGCTGCTCGGTGCCCACGAACACCGGATCGACCTGCCAGCGGAGCCCAAACGCCTCGGCGACGGTCCGGACCGACACCGCGGGCCGCCCGGTGACGTTGACGATGCAGGGGGGCGTCGCGGCATGGGCGAGCGACTGGATCGCGATCGCGTTGGCGTCGCGTTGCCAGATCAGATTGACGTGCCCCATCCGTAGATCGACCGGTTCGCGGGCGCGGACCCGATCGGCAATGTCGCGGAGGACCCCGTAGCGCGGCTCGACGGCATAGTTGATCCGAAGCATGGACGCCGGGGTCTGGTTCCGGTCGGAAAAGAACGCCAAGACCCGTTCGCGCCCGAGGGCCGATTGGGCGTATTCCCCGATCGGATCGGTGGAGTCGGCTTCCGTCGGGCCGGCCGAGGCCGTGGGCCAGAACGGATACACATTGCCGGTGGAGAACACCGCGATCCGGGAGGCAGGGTACCGAACCGCAACCAGACCGGGCAGATAGGCATTCACGGCCCAGGTGCGGGCGGCGTCGTGACCGGTTCCGAACTTCTGGCCCACCATGAAAATGACGTGAGGCGCGTCGGGCAGCTGCTCGAGGGCGCCCGGTTCGAACAGGTCGGCGGTCCGGAGCGTGGCGCCGGAGGCTTCCAGGGCGGCGCGGGCCACCGGGTTGGTGAATCGCGCCACCGCGGTAATCCGCCGAGCCGAGCCCGCCGCCCCGGCCGCCCGGCAGAGGAGCCCGACCAGGCTCGGGCCCATCTTGCCGCCGGCGCCAAGAACGACGACGTCACCGGGAAGATTCCGGAGCGTTGCCACCACCGCCTCAGTGGGGGTCGATAACATGTGGTCGAGCGCGGCTTCATCGGCCATATTCAACGATAGCCTGGAACCAGGCCAAATCTCCATTCGCCGGGGTCATGCCATGTTCCGTTCCGTTGTGTTCTCGATCGGCTTCCTCCTGTCGCTGCCGGCCGCCGCCCCGGCGCAGGACCAGCCGAAAACGCCCTCGATGGCCGGCCGGTCGACCGTCTATGCCCCGAACGGCGCCATCGCGACCAGCCAGCCGCTGGCCACGGCCGCCGGCCTTGCGGTCCTGCAGCGCGGCGGCAACGCGATCGATGCGGCGGTCACCGCGGCCGCAGTGCTCAATGTGGTCGAGCCGATGATGACGGGAGCCGGCGGCGATCTCTTTGCCCTCCTCTGGTCGGCCAAGGACAAGCGACTGGTCGGGTTGAACGGGAGCGGCCGATCGGGCTCCCTCATCTCGCGCGAGATCCTGATCCGGCGGGGCCGCCGGACCATGCCATCAACGGGCCCGGAGTCGGTCACGGTGCCCGGCGCGCTGGCGGCCTGGAACGACCTGCTTGTCAAATACGGCACGATCACGCTGGCGGAAGCCCTCGCCCCGGCGATCACGCTTGCCGAGGAAGGATTCCCGCTCACGCCGGTGATCGCCAACGACTGGATGATCCTCGGCGACGTCCTCAGGAAAGACGAAGGCGGCCGGGCCACCTACCTGCCGGGCGACAAGTTCCCGGTGGCCGGCGACTGGATCACCAACCGCGACCTGGCCGCGACGTTCCGAACTATCGCTAAGGAGGGGGTCGGGGCGTTCTACGGCGGTGCGCTGGGCGCCCGGGTGGCCCGCCGAATCCAGGATCTGGGCGGTTTCATCACCCGGGCCGACTTGGCGGCGCATCACTCCGAGTGGGTGACGCCGATGTCGGTGCCCTTCAAGGGCTACCGGCTCTACGAGTTGCCGCCGAACGGCCAGGGCGTTGCCGCTCTCGAGATGCTCCGGATTCTCGACCCGTTCGATCTCAAGTCCATGGGCCACAACTCGGCCCTCTACCTGCATCACCTGATCGAGGCCAAGAAACTCGCCTTTGCCGACTTGGAGCGCTTCGTCGGCGACCCCGCCGCGATGAAGACGCCCGCTGAGCACCTGCTGTCCGACGGCTTCATTGCCGAGCGCCGGTCGAAGCTCGACCCGACCCGGGCAATGACCCGTGCCGAACCGGGCCCGGCCCTCACCGCCAGCGAGACGATCTATCTGACCGCGGCCGACCGGGACGGGAACATGGTGTCGTTGATCAACAGCCTGGCGGGCGGATTCGGGTCGGGCGTGGTCGTGCCGGGCACCGGGCTGGCCCTCCAGAATCGGGGAGCCGGCTTTACGATGACCGAGGGCCTGCCTAACACCATTGCCCCGCGGAAGCGCCCGTTCCACACCATTATCCCGGCCTTTGTCACCAAGGTCGGGCCGGGCGGTGTGGAGGCCCCGTGGATGAGTTACGGCGTGATGGGCGGCGCGATGCAGCCCCAAGGCCATGTCCAAGTCCTGCTCGACGTGCTGGTGTTCGGCATGGACCTGCAGGCCGCGGTCGATCAGGCCCGGTTCCGGCATCTGTCGGGGAGCCGGGTCGCGTTGGAAGGGCCGATCGGCGAATCGGTCCGGGCCGAGCTGCGGGCGCTGGGGCACGAGGTGGTGGACCTGCTGCCGAGCTCGGCCGGGGGAGCCCAGGCCATCATGAAATTGGCACGGGGTTACGCCGCAGCGTCCGATCCCCGCAAGGATGGAATGGCGGCCGGCCACTAACTCGATCTCAAGCCCGGTTCCGCGGTGGCCGATACCTACCGGGAGGTTAGGCAACCAGTCTTCCGGCGAACCGACCATGGGCGATCGACCCGACAACAACCGGCAGGAACTCCAGAGCGCCCTCGAGGCGGTCACGACCTCGTTCGCGGTCGGGCGTCCGGTGTCGGCGGCTCCCGCGGCGCCGTCTCCGGCTCCCGCAGCCCCGGTCGACGGCAAACAGGTGTTGGCGTCGGCCTACGACAAATTGGTCGAGCACGAGGCCTCCAAGCCGGCGAGCTACGTTCCGCCGCCACCGGCCAAGTGGAAGCGGTATCTCAAACCGGTCATTATCGTCGTCAGCGTGACGACCGCGATCTACCTGACCGTGGCGCGTCCGGCCTGGCTTTACCCCACGTTCGAGGCCCCGGAGGACCCGACGACCGAAGCATCAGCCGAGCAGACCCTGACGGCGACCTCACTGTTGGTGGAGCAGTACCAGCAGGCGTTCGGTCGCCTCCCGGCCAAGCTGAGTGACATAGAGGGGTCGTTTCCGTCGGTCGCGATGGTGGCCACCGCGGTTGGCGGCTATCAGCTCTTCTCGGCGGCGGGCGGCCGCCCACTCGTGATGACGGTCACTCCCGGGCAAGACGCCACCTTGGAAGGGGGCAGTCGATGAACCGCCGGGGTTTTCCGCTGGTCGAACTATTGACGACGATGTCGATCATCGGCCTGCTGTCGTCAATCGCGGTGCCGAAATATCAGACGCTTCGCCAGCGGGCGGTCGCCGCCGAAGTCGTCGTCAACATGAGAACCCTCCGGCTCGGGGCCTTCCAGTACAACGAGGCATCCGGCGGCTGGCCGCGCACCGCCGCGCTTGGAAGGGTGCCTAACGGCGTCGGACCCTATCTATCGGGCAACGGGCTGGCCGTGATGCGGGGGGCGAATTACCTGATCGGATGGTCGTCGACCGGGGTCAACCGTCGCAATCGCCGCAGTGTCCAAACAATCCAGGCCCGGTTGACCGATGGGACCCTCTGCCAGGGGTTGTACGGCCTCTTGGGCGGCCGTCGAAACCTGGACCTTCGAGCCAGTTGCAACCGCCGCGGCGGCAACATCTTCCTGACGGTGGATCGGTAGCCCCTCGGGCGTTCGCGGTCACTGTGGGGTCGGTGATATACTGATGGTCGACCCCAGCGAAATGTCCCGTCGTGGCGACCCTCGATTTGTCCGATGTTTCCCTTTATTACGAAGACCATGGCGCCGGCGAACCGATCCTGTTTCTCCACGGGCTCGGCGGTGCCTGCCGGGACTGGGAGCCGCAACGCCGGTTTTTCGAGTCGTCCTATCGGGTTCTGACCCATGACGTCTGCGGTCACGGACAATCGACCAAACCCAAGGGCCCCTACTCGGTGGCCCAATTCGGGCGCCATACCGCAGAACTGATTCGCCGGGTGGTCGGTGGGCCGGTTCATGTGGTCGGGCTCTCGATGGGAGGGATGATCGCCTTCCAACTGGCGGTTGACGCGCCGGACTTGATTCGCTCCATGACGATCGTGAATAGCGGACCCGAGTTGGTGCCCCGCAACCGGACCGAGAAGATGGCGCTCTGGAGCCGGGTCATGATCGTGCGGTGGTTCGGGCTTGAGCGGATGGGCAGGATATTGGCGCCGCGGTTGTTCCCCAATCCGGATCAGGGTCCCGACCGAGCCCGCTTCCTGGAACGATTCCTGACCAACGATCGGGCCGGCTACCTCGCCGCGCTCCAAGCCCTGATCGGCTGGCGGGTGACCCCGTCGATCGGCGCCATTCGGGTCCCGACCCTGGTCGTGGCCTCGGAACTTGACTACACCCCGCCGGAGCGAAAAGAGGAGTACGTGCGGCTGATGCCCAACGCCAAAATGGTGGTCGTGCCGGACGCCCATCACGGGTTGCCGATCGAAGATCCCGAGACCTTCAACGAGGTGCTGGCCGAGTTCTTGTCGGTTCACCGAGCAGGGAGCCCACGATGATGCGGTTCTGGTTCATGGTGGCCGCGGCGATGCTCGGCGGTTCGTCGCCGGGTCCGACGTACGAGGTCTATGCGGTCGAATACGCCCGGTTGGTCGGGTTCGGTGCCAACAACCTGGTCCTCGGGGCCGATTCGGCGCGAAAGGTCGACGGATCGATGATGGTCTGGGTCATCAAGGGCGAAGGCCGGGTCATTTTGGTCGATGCCGGATTCTATCGCCAGGAGTTCTTGGATTCCTGGAAGAAGAATGTGGCCGACTACGTCAAACCCTCGGTGGCCGTGGCCAAGCTTGGGATCAAACCGGAGCAAGTCACCGACATCATCATCTCGCATATGCACTGGGATCACGCCGACGGGGCCGATCTGTTTCCCAAGGCCCGGGTCTGGGTCCAGCGGGCGGAGTACGAGCACTATCGGGTCGCGGCCAACCTGCCCCGAACCGGGGTCTTCCAATCCGACGTCGACATGTTCGGCCGGATTGCCGCCGATGGCCGGCTCCAATTGGTCGATGGCGACGCCCAGATGATCGCCAAGGGCATTACGGTGTACATCGGGGGCCGCCACACCAAGGAATCGCAGTATGTCAGCGTGCCCGTGAAGTCGGGCGTTGCGGTGCTGGCTTCGGACAATCTCTACCTCTACGAGAACCTCGAGCACCATCGGCCGATCGCGGCTACCTGGGATACCGTGTCCAACCTTGCGGCCCAATCGCGGATGGTCACGATCGCCGGTGGGGCGCGGCTGGTCGTTCCCGGCCACGACCGGGCCGTCTTTCAGCGCTTCCCCCTGGTTCAACCCGGCATTGCCAAGATCGAGTAGAACATGATCTCCTCACTCCTGTTGGCGCTCCAAACCGCAGTCCAAACGTTCAACGTCGACTCGGTCCGGGGCCCGACCAAGCGGCTCGAGTTCACCGCCACCGAGGGCACCTGGCTTTCGGTCGATGTGTCGCCCGACGGGCAGAAGGTGGCCTTCGACCTGCTCGGAACCTTGTACGAAATGCCGATCGCCGGCGGCACCGCCGTGCCGTTGACGAAGGGGCGTTCGTACAACCACCTGCCGCGGTACAGTCCTGACGGGACCCGGATCCTGTTCACGTCGGACCGAAGCGGCCGAGAAGAGCTCTGGGTGCTGTACCGCGGTACCGACTCGGTGGCGAAGTTCTCCAAGTTCGACAATCGAGCCTTTCAGGGGACCTGGTCGCGGGATGGTCGGGCGGTGTACCTGAGCGCGATGGATCTCGGCGCCCGGTTCTCCGGGCATCGAATCGACGGATACGGCTCGGCCACGGAAATTGTCCATAACGGGGTGTTCGGCGCGGCCACCCATTTCAACGAGCACCCGTCCAACGGCAAGGTCTATTTCTCGGAGCCTGCCGGGCCGATCTACCAGACCGGGTTCCGGATCCGGACCTATGATCTCAAGACCGGGGAGCTGGCCACCTACATCGAGCGGTCGGGCGGCGCGGCCGATCCCCAGTTGTCGCCGAACGGGGAGTGGCTCGCCTACGTCCATCGCGACGACAAACGCACCGTGCTGGTACTCCACGAGCTGGCCACCCAACGGGAACGGATTCTGATTCCGAATCTCGACCGAGACCGGCAGGAGTCCGGGGCCGGGACCACGTTCGGGATCTATCCCAACATCGCCTGGACCCCGAACAACCAGGAACTGCTGGTGTTCTTCGGCGGCAAGCTCCATGCGGTCACGGTCGCCTCGGGTGCGGTCCGCGAGATCCCGTTCCGGGCCCCGGTCAGCCGGGTGCTGGCCGAGACCATCCGGTTCCCGGTGCCGCTCGCCGAGGGAAAAGCTCGGACCCGCTCGCACCGGTGGGGCCAGCGGACCGACCAGGGCATCCTCTACGAGGCGTTAGGCGAGATCTATCTCAAAACCGCCACCGATCCGGTCAACCTGACCCAGAGCCGGGCCTTCGAGTCGAGCCCGGTGTACGATCCGGCTACCCGGACGCTGTACTACGCCTCGTGGTCCGACGACAGCCTCGGCGCGGTCTGGTCGCAGTCGCTGGCCGCCGTTCGCCGGCCGCCGCCCGTCAAGCTGAGCGGCAAACCGGTTCAGTACGGCTCGCTCCGGCTGTCGCAGGACGGGAAGACGCTGGCCTACCTGCGCGGGGGAGACGACGTTCACCGCGGCGTCGACCTCGCCGATCAGACCGAGTTCGGCCTGGTCGTGCTGGGCCCGGACCGCAAGGAGCGCGAGATCACTACGCTCGAGTGGAAGCCCAGCTATCCCCATGCGTCCCGCCGGCCGCCCGCCATCAGCTTCTCGCCCGACGGCGCGACCCTGTATTTCACCGAGATGGTGCGCGATACGATGTTCCTCCGGTCGATTCGATCGGACGGTTTCGACCAGCGGACCCTCTACGCCTTCCCGAACGCGGTCCGGGCCCTGGTGTCGCCCAATGGCCAGTGGATGGCGGTCCAGGAGTACCTCCGCAGCTACGTGGTGCCGGTCGCGTTCGCCGGCAAGATGGTGACGGTCAGTCCCTACGATACCAAAGGCGCTGGGTATCGGATCGACGCTCTGGACGGCGACTATTTCGACTGGACGGCAGACAGCAAAGGGCTGATGTGGACCCGGGGCACCGCGTTCTACGAGAAGTCGCTGGCCGACGTGCTGGCCGGCGCCGCCACGGCCCGGACAACCGACCTCACGGTGGAGTACGAGGTCGCCACTCCCACGGGCGTCATTGCCCTCATCAATGCCCGGGTCATCACCGTGGACCCGGCTCGGCGAGTGCTCGACCGGGCCACCGTCATCGTCAACCGGAACCGGATCGAGGCGGTCGGCGTTGGTCTCGCGCCGCCGGCCGGTGCCCATGTGATCGATCTAGCGGGTAAGACGGTCATGCCGGGAATCATCGACGCCCATGGTCACTACAACATGGACCTGTCGTCGTTGAACGTGGTGGAACAAGACCAGCTCGGCTTGGTGGCCAATCTGGCCTACGGCACCACGACGTTGTACGAGGTCTACGGCAATCCCGTCAAAGATCACTTGGTGGCCGATCTCCAGCAGAAGGGTGAGATCAGGGGCGCCCGGCTCTTGACGGTCGGCCAGCCGATTTACGGACTCCGCAACTACCGCCCCAAGTTATTCCGGCCGATTACCTCCCAGGCCGAAGCCGACGAAGTGGTCGCGTTCAACAAGGCCTTCGGCGCCACCGCCCTCAAAGACTACGTCCAGTTCAATCGCTCAGCCCGGATGCAGATGTATGACGCGGCGCGCCGGATGGGCATGAACGTCGTGGCGGAGAGTGCCGTCGATTTTCAGATGGACTGGACCATGCTGATGGACGGCGTGTCGGGGATCGAGCATACGGTGGGCCTGACGCCGCTCTACGACGACGTTCGCCGGCTCTGGGGTGCCACGGCCGCCGGCAACACCCCGACCCTGATCGTGTCCTACAACGGCCCCCAGGGTGAAACCGCATTCCACCAGGAAGAACGGCTTTGGGAGGATCCGAAGCTGCTCAATTTCTTCCCCAAGGACTATCTGATCACCTTCCGGCGGCCGACCCGGTACTTTGCCGATGACATTTACGCCGTGACCATGGCCGAGGAAATCCGGAAGCTTGCGGCGGCGGGGGTCTCGATCCAGGTCAGCGGCCACGGCCAGATGCACGGGCTCGACAAACACTGGGAAATGGAGCTGCTGAGCCGGGGCGGCTTCACGCCGGCCGAGGTTATCGCGATCGCGACGATCAACAGTGCCAAGTATCTGGGGCTCGACCGCCAGATCGGTTCGATCGAGCCGGGCAAGCTGGCTGACTTGGTCATTCTCGACGCCAATCCGCTCGACGACATCAGAAACACCCGAAAGATCGAGTCCGTCATGCAGAACGGATTCCTCTATCGGGGGGCCGACGCCACCCGGCTCTATCCCAGTCCGGAACCGCCCGGCCGGGGCTTCCGGGCGCGGGGGCCCTTCCGAGGCGAGGTTGGCTCCGAGCCCTGACCGGCGTCACGTTCGGGTCACGCCATCAGCACAGGTTTGGCCATCCAATATCGCGGGAGCGACGCAGTGAAACGAAGACTCTCAGCCGCCCTGATCGGGGTGATGTTCCTGGTGCTGGCAACCTCACCGGCCGTGGCCCAGATCAAGGGCCAGCGGTTCCTCCGGGTGCCGGACAGCAGCGCGGTTCAGGTGGTTCGCCTGGCCGACGGGTCCAGCTTGGTCGGCCGGTTTGTCGACGTCAGCGGCGATCCGGTCCGGTTTGAAACCGGGGGCGGCATCATCACGATCCGGCGGGCCGACCTTCGGGACATCAAGGAGATGGCCCGCAGTGCGGTCAAACGCGGCCAGGTCTGGTTCGATGACCCCAACCCGACCCGGCTCTTCGTCGGGCCGACTGCTCGGAGTTTGCCCAAGGGTGAAGGTGATTTCTCCAGCACCTACCTCTTCTTCGTGAGCGGCGGCTACGGCGTTGGAGGCAACGCCCAGATCGGCGGCGGGTTCTCGATTTTTCCGCTCGACAACTTCAAGGACAACATTTTCTTCCTCACCGCCAAAGTTGGGATCAAGGCCGGGAAGAACGCCCACCTGGCCGTCGGCGGTCTGGTCGGCTGGGCGGGGGGCTTCGGTGATGAACTGGGCGGGAACGACGGTGTCGGGCTGGGTGCCCTCTATGGCGTCGGGACCTTCGGTTCCCAAGATCACGCCCTGACCGTTGGCGTCATCATGCCGTTCGCCGCGGGCGACTTTGCCAACTATCCGCTCCTGATGTTCGGCGGCGAGACCCGGGTGGCTCGGCGGCTCAAGCTCATCACCGAGAACTATGTCTCCACCGAGGGCGGCGACGCCCTCTTGAGCTACGGCCTTCGGATCTTCGGGGAGAAAATGTCGGTGTCGTTAGGGCTTCTCAACTCCACCCAAGGTGGGGTCTTCCCCGGGGTTCCCTACGTCGACTTCGTGATTCGGTTCTGACGCCATGGCATTCGATGAATACCCCCGCTACGACGGGCTCGGCCTGGCCGAGCTGATCCGGACCGGACAGGTATCGGCTCGGGAGGTCCTCGAGGCGGCGCTGGAGCGGGCCGATCGTTTGAATCCCAAGCTCAACGCCATCATCCACCGAATGGACGACGCGGCCCGCGCCACGCCTGTCGTCGCGGGTCCGCTGGGCGGAGTGCCGTTCCTCATCAAGGATCTGGTCCAGCTGGTGAAGGGCGAGCCCTATCGGGCCGGCAGCCGATTCTTCGGCGACTACCGTCCCGATCATGACACCGAGTTGGTGACCCGGTTTCGGCGAGCCGGGTTGGTGCCGTTCGGCAAGACCAACACCCCGGAACTCGGTCTGACGCCGTACACCGAACCGGAACGGTTCGGGCCGAGCCGAAATCCGTGGAACCTGGAACGAACCACCGGCGGCTCGAGCGGCGGGTCGGCCGCGGCGGTGGGCGCCCGGATCGTGCCGATCGCCGGGGGCGGTGATGGGGGCGGATCGATCCGGATTCCCGCTTCATGTTGCGGCGCGTTCGGTTTGAAGCCCAGCCGGGGTCGCAATCCGACCGGTCCGGACGTCGGCCAGTTGTGGCATGGCGCGGTGGTCGATCACGTCATCACCCGGACCGTCCGCGACAGTGCCGCGGTGCTCGACGCGACCGCCGGCGCCGATCCTGGAGCGCCCTACGCCTGTCCGGCGCAGGAGCGGCCCTACCTTGACGAAGTGACCCGGGCCCCCGGGAAGCTCAGGATTGCCTTCACGACGAAGTCGTTCGTCGGCAAAGCCTCCCATCCCGACTGCGCCGGGGCGGTGATCAGGACGGCGGCGTTGCTCGAGTCGCTGGGACACCAGGTGGTCGAGGCGGCGCCGGTCTTCGACGGCGCGGCTTTCGCCAACGCCTTCGTGACCATGGTGTGTTCCGAGTGTGCCTCGGACATCCACGAGGCGGGCCTCATCCTTGGGAAGAAGCCGACTCGGACCGAGTTCGAAGCCGCCACCTGGGCCATCCGTCTCCTCGGCAAAGCCTTGTCGGCCGAGGACCTGGCGATCGCGTTGCGAATCGTGGGACAGGTCGGCCGGAAGATCGGGGCCTTCTTCGAGCAGCACGACGTGTTGCTCACGCCCACCCTGGCGGTGCCGCCGTTCCCGATCGGGGCACTCCAGCCCAAGCCGGGCGAACGGGCCGCGCTCGAAATCGTGGGCCGGATCGGCTCGGGCCGGCTGCTCAAGCTTGCCGGTCTTCTCCACCAGATGGCCGACCAGATCTTCGAGACGATTCCCTTCACGCCGCTGTTCAACGGCACCGGACAACCGGCGATGAGCGTCCCGCTCGAATGGAACGCCGAAGGCCTCCCGATCGGCCTGCACTTCGTAACCCGGCTGGGTGACGAAGCGACCCTGTTCCGGCTCGCGGGGCAGCTCGAACGGGCCCGCCCCTGGGCCGACCGGATCCCGCCCCTCGGAGAGAATGCTCATGGCTAAGCCGGCCGCCTTCAAGCTCGTCAAGCGCCCCGAGACGATTCGGCACGGCAAGACGTTGCGGACCGGTCCGGTCAAGAAGGAACTCGACCGGATCGAAGTGGCCAGCCGCGATGAAATCTCGGCCCTCCAACTGGAACGACTCCAGTGGTCGGTGGCCCACGCGTATGAGAACGTGCCCCGGCACCGGGAGAAGTTCGAGCGGCACGGCGTCCATCCGAGCGACGTGAAGACCCTCGAGGATCTGGCCCGGTTTCCCTTCATGGCCAAGGACGACCTCCGGGAAACCTTCCCGTTTGGGATGTTTGCCGTGCCCCGGGAACAGGCGGTCCGGGTCCACGCGTCCTCGGGCACGACCGGCAAGCCCACTGTGGTTGGCTACACCACCAAGGACATCGAGACCTGGTCCAAGTTGGTGGCCCGTTCGATCCGGGCCGCCGGGGGTCGCCGGGGCGACATGATCCAGGTCACCTATGGCTACGGCCTCTTTACCGGGGGACTTGGAGCCCACTACGGCGCCGAACGGTTAGGCTGTACCGTCATCCCGATGTCGGGCGGCCAGACCGACAAACAGATTCAGATGATCCAGGATCTTCGCCCCGATGTGATCATGTGCACCCCGTCCTACCTGCTGGTTATCGGCGACGAATGCCAGCGGCTCGGCATCGATGCCCGGATGCTTTCACTCAAGGTGGGGATCCACGGCGCCGAGCCCTGGACCGAGGAGATGCGCCGGGAAATCGAGGACCGGTTCGCGATCGACGCGGTCGATATCTATGGGTTGTCGGAGGTGATGGGCCCGGGCGTGGCCAGCGAATGTGTCGAAACGAAGGACGGCCTGACCCTTTGGGAAGACCACTTCTACCCCGAGATCATCGATCCCGATACCGGTCAGCCGCTTCCCGACGGCACCCCCGGCGAACTCGTTCTGACCTCGCTGACCAAAGAAGCGTTGCCGGTCATCCGGTACCGCACCCGCGATCTGACCACCCTCCTGCCCGGCACCGCCCGCACCATGCGCCGCCTGGCCCGGATCACCGGCCGTACCGACGACATGCTCATCATCCGCGGGGTGAACATCTTCCCCTCGCAGGTCGAAGAATACATCCTAAAAATCGGCCTCTACGCCCCCCACTACCTCCTGGAAGTCCGCCGCGACGGTCGCCTCGATACCCTAGCCGTCGTGGTCGAACCCAAAGACCCAACCATCTCCCCCCAGGCCGCCGAGCAAGGCGCCCAAATCCTCGCCCACGACCTCAAAACCTTCATCGGCGTCGCCACCACCGTCCGAGTCGAACCCCAAGGCACCATCGCCCGCTCCCAAGGCAAAGCCCGCCGCGTTCTAGATCTTCGCTAACCCAGCCGAGCGCCGAGTGCCGAACGCCGAGTGCCGAGAATCGAGTGCCGAGCCCAAAAAACGGGGCCGGAGACGTCCGGCCCCTCACTCGATTCTACCCCAACTGCGGTCAGCTCAGGTGCTTGTTCACCAGCTTGGTCATTTCGAACATGTTGACGGTGGCCTTGCCGCCGAACACGGCCTTGAGCGCGGCGTCGCCATTGATGTTCCGCCGGTTCTTCTTGTCCTGGAGATCGTTCTTCTTGATGTAGGCCCACAGCTTCTTGGTCACTTCGGTCCGGGGCAACGGCTTTGCACCGACCACCTCGGCGAGCTTGGCGCTCGGCATCATCGGCTTCATGAATGCGGCGGACGGTTTCCGTTTTGCGGCCGGCTTCTTCGCTGCCTTCTTCGGGGCGGCCTTCTTGGCCGGTTTCTTCTTGGCTGCCATGCGATTCTCCTGGGAAAAGGACACGGTCCAACTGCTTCGGGGTTCAACTTCCGAGAGAAAATCTAAGAAGCCTCCCTGGGAACACAATAGGGAAAAAGCCATTTTCCCTCTAAATTCCCCTCGGTAACCCCTCGGAGCCCCCCTATGTCGGCACTTTCCTACGTCTCCGGCCCCTCGACGGCCCCTTTGATCGGCCGGACCATCGGGGCCGAATTGGACCGGGTAGCCCGGGAAACCCCCGCCGCGCTAGCCGTGGTGAGCCGTCATCAGGGGGTCCGGCTCTCCTATGGCGAGCTCCACGAGACGGTCGAACGGGCTGCTCGGGCCTTCCTTTCCCTCGGGGTGGAGAAGGGCGACCGGGTCGGGATTTGGGCCGGGAACTGCGTCGAATGGCTGATCGTCCAGTACGCCACCGCCAAGGTCGGGGCCGTGCTCGTCAACGTGAACCCCGCCTATCGCCGTCACGAACTCGAGTACGCCCTCGGCAAATCGGCCGTCACCGCCCTGGTTGCCGCCCGCGCCTTCCGGCAGACTGACTATCTCGAAATGCTCCGGGCGGTAACGCCGGAGCTCCCCTCGCTCCGGGCCACCATCCTCCTCGGCGAGGGCTCGGCCGGGATGCTCGGCTGGGAGGAGTTCCTCGACGGCGGTGGCCCGGCGCTCGCGGCCAAGCTCCGCGAACGGGAGTCGGAGCTCGACTTCGACGACCCGATCAACATCCAGTACACCTCGGGCACCACCGGATTCCCGAAGGGCGCCACCCTCTCCCACCACAACATTCTCAACAACGGGTTCTTCGTCGGGGAGGGCTGCGGCTATACGGCCGCCGACCGGATCTGCGTCCCAGTGCCCCTCTATCACTGTTTCGGCATGGTGATGGGGAATCTGGGCGCCCTCACCCATGGGGCGGCCGTGGTTTACCCCGACGTGGCGTTCGACGCCAAAGCCACGCTCGAGGCCGTCGAGGCCGAGCGGTGCACCTCGCTCTACGGGGTGCCGACCATGTTCATCGCCCAGCTCCAGCACCCGGACTTTACCCGCTTCGACCTGTCGAGCCTTCGGACCGGGATCATGGCCGGTTCCCCGTGCCCGGTCGAAGTCATGAAGGAGACCATCGAGCGGATGCACCTGAAGGACGTCACCATCTGCTATGGGATGACCGAAACCTCCCCGGTCTCCTTCCAGAGCGGCAAGGCCGACGACCTCGAGCATCGGACCGCGACGGTCGGGGCGGTCCACCCACATGTCGAGTGCAAGATCATCGATCCCGAAACCGGGCGGGCGGTGCCCCGGGGGACGCCCGGAGAGCTCCTGAGTCGAGGCTATCTCGTGATGCTCGGGTACTGGGGCGACGAGCTTGCAACTTCGGCTGCGATCGATGGTGCCGGCTGGATGCACACCGGCGATCTGGCGGTGATGCGCGAGGATGGCTACGTCAACATCATCGGGCGGATCAAGGACATGGTCATCCGGGGCGGCGAGAACATCTTTCCCCGGGAAATCGAGGAGTTTCTTTACCGGCATCCGAAAGTTCAGGACGTCCAGATCGTCGGGGTGCCCGATCAGAAGTACGGCGAGGAGTTGTGCGCCTGGGTCAAGCTGAAGGATGGTCACACCGCCACCGAGGAGGAGATCAAGGCCTTCTGCAAAGGCCAGATCGCCACCTTCAAGATCCCCCGCTATATCCGGTTTTCGGATGGGTTTCCGATGACGGTGACGGGTAAGATCAGAAAGGTGGAAATGCGGGAGGTGTCGGTCCGGGAGTTGGGACTGGAGCAGGCGGCGGCGGTCAAGACCGCGTGACTGGGGAAGACCAAGAGCGGCGAGTATCTCCCCAAAGGCCGAGGCGAAGACGGCCGGGTATCGAGCCGCCGGAGGAACGGCTGCGCCTGATGGTCCGATTCAGTGGCGTGCGACCCCGACGATATTGGCTATTTTAGCTATTGTGGAGAGTGCTCGATGACCACCCACACGCCGCCGGTGCGCCGAGCCCGAGGCCCTCGCGCCCAACCCGCGCCTCGGCCCGCTCGGCACGTCACGGCTACCGAGGCCAAGAATCGCTTCGGGCAGGTCTTCGATGCGGCGCTCCAGGGCACCGTGGTGGTCATCACCAAACACGCGACCCCCAAGGCCGTCATCCTCTCCTATGACGCGTACCAGGCCCTGACCCGCCCTTCGAGCGAAAAATTGAACCAACTCGGGGCCTCGTTCGACGCGATGCTGGCCCGAATGCAGACGCCCCGAATCCGGGCCGGCACTCGAGCCGGGTTCAGCGCCACGCCGAAGCAGCTGGGCAAGGCGGCCGTTGCGGCCGCCAAACGGCGTGGCTAGCCGGCCTCACCGGCCGGTCATTCGGGTCCTCGCCGGCGTGGGCCTCGCCTCGCCGGAACTCCATCTCGCGCGGGTCCGCGCTCGGGTCAAGGCCGGCGGGCATGACATTCCTGAAGCGACCATCCGGGCCCGGTTCGACACCAGTCGGCTCAACCTGATCGGACTCCTGGCCGTCGCCGCCGAGGTCCGGGTCTACGACAACAGCCGAGAGGCCGATCCCCGTCGCGGTGTGGTGCCCGAACCGAGGCTGCTGCTCCACACCGTGCGCGGGAAGGTCCGTGCCCATTGCTCGCTCGACGCCGTGCCGGAATGGGCCAAGCCGATCTTCGCCTCGGGCACGATCGCCGGGTAATGGCGGGATTGGCCTAGTTCTTTCCGCGAACCTTGGCCGCGAGTTCGGTAAATAGATTCTCGACGATCACGATGGCATCCCCCGCCACCGCTTTGCCGCCGGCCGGGCGGGTTGCCAGGAACCGGTGGCCGTCCGCGGTCACGTCGAACCCCCATGCCGGAAACCCGAAGGGTTCGCCGGAAAAGAGCCGCACCGGTGTCCCGGCGGAAAAGGTCGGTGTCAGCCTGACCGGCACGGAGACCAGGTCGCCGCCCTGGTCACCGGCTCCACCGACGGTCTCGGCCGGGACGTGGCGCGCCGCCTCGCCGCCGCCGGCGCGCACGTGCTGGTGACCGGGCGGAGCGTCGCGCGCGGTGATTCGCTGGTCGACGAGATCGCCAAGGGCGGCAAGGGGAGCGCCCGGTTCTACCGCGCCGATCTCGCCTCGCTCGAGGAGGTCCGGCTGCTTGCCGACGCCGTGGTGCGCGACAACCGGCGCCTCGACCTCCTCGTCAACAACGCGGGAGTCGGCTTCGTCTTCGATACCGTGCCCAAGTTCAGCGTCGAGGGGTATGAGCTGCACTTCGCGGTGAACTACCTCGCCCACTATCTGCTGACGAAGCGGTTGCTGCCGCTCATCGTCGCCAGCGCGCCGGCGCGGATCATCAACGTCTCGTCGGGGTCGCAGGAGCCGATCGACTTCGACGACGTGATGATGACGAAGGGTTTCAACGGGGAGCGCGGCTACGCGCAGAGTAAACTGGCTCAGGTGATGATGACGATCGACATGGCCCCGGCGCTCGAGAGGCAGGGCGTCCTGACCTATTCGCTCCACCCGGCGAGCACGATGGCCACCACGATGGCGCGCGCCCTCAACGTCAAGCCCCGGTCGACCATCGCGGAGGGCGTCGAGTCGGTGGTCAACGCCATCACCACCACCGAACCAACAGGGACCTACTTCAACCAGCTCAAGCCCACGAAGGCCCTGGCCCAGGCGTACGACGCTGCGGCGCGGGAGAAGCTCCGGACGCTCAGCGAGCGGCTGGTGCGGGAAAATGGGGGCCCGCCATGAGCCGGCGGCCGACTTTCGCGCGGGCCTGGACTTTCGTGACGGGTCTCTCGGCGCTCGGTTGTACGCCCGCCGGTCCCGCGCCCGCGGCGATCGAACCGGGCCGGCTCGCCACGAGCTGGTACGCCGGCGGCGCCGACTGCGCCGGTGCCGCCCCGTTCCAGATCCACGCCTATAACGCAAACCTTTTCATCCTGCGGCAGGCCGCGTGCACCAATTTTGAGAAGCCGTTTCTCTATCTGCTCATCGGCCGTGACCGGGCGCTGCTGCTCGATACCGGAGCCGGAGGCGTCCCGATCGCGGCGACCATCGACACCCTCCTGCGCGGGTGGCTCGCCCAGCGCGGCCGCGCGGCCCTGGAGCTGGTCGTCGCTCATAGTCATGCACACGGCGACCATGTCGCCGGCGACAGCCAGTTCGTCGGCCGAGCGGGCACCACCGTGGTGGGTCGCGACAGCGCGTCGGTGCGGGCGTTCTTCGGCGTCCAGCGGTGGCCTGATGATCAGGGCACCATCGACCTGGGCGACCGGGTCCTGGATGTCATTCCGATCCCGGGCCATCAGCCGGCCGGCATCGCCGTGTACGATCGGCGGACCGGCCTCCTCCTCACCGGGGACACGTTCTATCCCGGCCGGCTTTACGTTCGCGATACCGCGGCCTACGCGGCCAGCATTCACCGGCTGGCGCAGTTCGTGAGGGGACACCCGATCGTCCACCTGCTGGGCGCTCACATCGAGAACACCCGCACGAGCTATCAGGATTACCCCGAGGGGACCGTCGACCAGCCCGACGAGCACGTGCTGGAACTAGGGCGCGGCGAGTTGTTCGCCCTCGATTCGGTGGTCCAGGCGATGCGCGGCCGGTTCAGCCGGACGGTGTTGCGAGACCTGACCGTGTGGCCGCTGAATCGCTAGCAGTGCGGTCGGCGGAACCTGTCCTATGTGCAGCCGCCCGGGTGCCACCCATCTTCCATCACCCCAACGGAGTACTCGATGCGGACGCTCCGCTCCCGGCAGTTCCTGTGGGGAACTGCCGTGCTGGCCCTCGTGCAAGGTTGCGGTGGAAGCCCCGCGCAACCGACTGCCGACGGCTGCCCGAGTGGTGGCACGACCCTGACCCAGACGATTCGGGTCACCAGCTCCTGCAGCCTCGGCGGCGACCTGGTAATCCGGGGCGGCGCCACGCTCGACATCGACTATACCGGCAGCCCCGGCGCGGCGTTCGTGGTCGCCGGGAACATCACGGTCGCGGATCAGGGCACCTTGAGCGTTCGAGGCGGAACCTTCGTGGTGGCCAACGATCGGAATAGCCAATGGACCATCGCCGCCCGCGATCACGCCACCGTTCGATTCGACCGGACCACATTTCAAACCACCCCGCCGGGGTCCACCGGCACGGGGAGCCGGTTCATGAGCTACGCCGGCACCGGGCAGAGCACGCTCTCGGTCACGGCCAGCACGCTTGACGTCGAGACGGCGTGGCTGCTGGCGTCATGCGCCGGCCAGGCGACCATCTCGGCCACCGACACCCACCACGTGCCAACGGAGATCTACCCCGACGAGGGGTGCAAAGTTGATTTGACCGGTCCGCAGACTGAGACCGGGATCTGGTTGCCGTCGCCGCCCGTGGGCAGCCTGACGCTCCCCGACTTGAGTGGCCCCTATTCCTTGGAGGTGAGCCGGGCCACGGGTCTGGACGTCGACTGGACCGTTCGGATCAGCAACGCGCTCGTTGGGCTGGGCCTGCTGTCGCGCCCCGGATCCCGCATGGTGATCAACGGCCGAGGCCGGCCCGCGACCGGCGAGTTCAAGATCGGCTACTTCCTGGCGGCCGGAGCGGACACGCTCGACGGCCTCCGGCCCGGCCTCCAGAACGGCGTGGTCGGCGGCGGACGGCTCACGCTCCACAACGTGCAACTCGGCCCCATCGCCTGGCAGGTGTACGCACTGGACGGCGCCCGGGGGGTGATCCGGCATTCGGTCATCAACGAAGTGGGTCTGATTGGAAACGGGGCGCGGGTCGCCGTGGACAGCTCGCTGCTCCAGTTGGCAGTGCTGGCCGTCATCGGCACGGGAAGCGAACTCTCCGTCAGCAATTCGGACGTCTGGAATCAGTCGATCGAAGCCTTCGGGGATAGCCGGGTGCTGCTCACCAACACGACGGTGCACGGGAGCCTCTTCCTGACCCACGCGGCCGCGTCGATCATCCGCATCGTGGGCGGAGCGTTGTTCCCGAATCCCCCGGGTTGCTCGCCGGCCACGATGGTCGACATCGCGACCGGCCAACCCAATTGCAACCCGTTTCGTCCGGCAGGCCCGCCGCAACGGGCGGGGCCTGGCACGGTGACCTGCGAGGGGACCGCGAACTGCTCGTTCTGACCGGCCGGCTTGTGACGCCTACGGACGGGGCGCCGTGTTCTCGATCTGCCGCGCCATGATCCGCAGGAGTTCCTGATTGCTCCACGGCTGCCAGCCATGCGGCTTGAGCGGCCGCCCGTACTCGACGGTCCCCGCGTAGTACGGCCCCTTCCCCGAGTCCTTCGTCCCTTCGAGGAACGTCTCGAAGCGATAGACACCCAGGTTGAGGAAGTAGTTGTCCATGTCCCCGACGGCGACATGCAGCTTCCCGACCAGCTTCGGGCCTAACGACGGCCAGTTCCGTTCGAGATAGTCGCGAAGGTCGTACCCACCGGCGCGCATCGCCTCGGCCACGGTGCGGTCGATCGTCCCGGTGCGCTTGTCCCAGAGCGGCTTGGGATATCCGTCGGCGCCGACCGGTGCCCATGCGGCCTGCCATCCATCCCATTGTCCGCCGGAGCGGCCTTTGGAGGCGATCACCAGTTCCGCCTGGTTCTCCTCGCGCACGGTGAGGTCGGTCAGTCCTTCGATCGATCGGCTGGCCGGGATCTCGCGCGGCAGCCAGGAACCATCGGACGTGACGAAGGCATTGGAGTCGGCGTAGATGTTGCCGAACTGATAGTTCCGGAAATCCAGCTGATCGGGATAGAGGGACCAGGCGCCGCCGAAGACATCGGGGTAATGGATCTGCAGACCGAGCACATCCCAGCCACCGGTGGAGCCGCCCGTGAGGACCCGGGCGTGGGCGCCTCCGATGGTCCGGAATCGCCGGTCGACCTCGGGGATCAACTCCTGGGTGATCGCGTCGCCGTAGGGGCCGTTGTTGGCCGAGTTGAGGACGTAACTGTCGTCGTAGTAGGGCGTGGTGTGCTGGATGAAGACCGCGATAACCTCGGGCACCTTCCCCGACGTCCAGGCCTGCTGGAACTCGCACCCGGGTTCGCGGGCGCTCCGGAGGAGCCGCGCGGCCCGCGCCTCGGCCGACTCCGGCTGGTCGCACCCCTCGAAGGTGAAGCCAAAGGGTGCCCGTTCACTGAAGTGGCCCACCGTGTAGACCACCGGATAGCGTTTCGCGGGGTTGGCGTCGTACCCCTTGGGCAGGAGGACCACGGCGCCGAGCGTCATGGGATGGCCCCAGAAGGCGCTGGCAAGTCTGGAGGTGATCTTGAACCGCTTCACCCACGGCGTGTCGTCGATCCGCGCGGGTGGCGGCAACGTCCTGGTGAGCGAGAGCGACCGCGGGGTCCTGGCGGCGGGGTCGATGCGCACCTTCCGGACGTCGCTCACCAGCGAGCCGGGGGCGTTGTTGAAGCGCTGGCCTTCACCGGCGTCCATGTGGGCCCAGATCGTGTGGCCATCGGCCCGATGGAACTCGGTGTACGGCAGTAGCAGGCCTTGCACGTAGTAGTCGCCGGCCGGCAGCCTGTCGAGGGACGCCACCGGGAAGCCAGGGACGGACGGGTCGATGGTCACCGGCTCGCCGGGCTTGAGCCCGGTCACATCCACGCCAAAGAACGGCTCGCTCCCGCGCGAGGTGCCCGACTGGAGCCGCGGCTCCGTCTTGTCGGTGCGCGAGATGAAGACAAACGCCCGGCCGGTCATGGGTCCGGCGCCCGCACTGGCCGGATAGGAGAGGCGGATGGTCTGGGCGCCGGCCAGGCTCGGCGCGGCGACGCCCGCCAGGAGCATGGTGACCCCGGCCAGGCGGAGCGGCCGTGCGAAGGCTGACAGATGGAGTGGCATGCTGGAAGGTAAGGGAAAACCGAGACCCCGGGGGCTAGTTCTTTCCGCGAACTTTGGCCGCGAGGTCGGTAAAGAGGTTCTGCACGATCACGATCGCATCCGCTGAAACCGCCTTGCCGCCGGCGGGACGGGTGGCCAGGAACCGCTGCCCGTCCGCGGTGACGTCGAACCCCCATGTCGGCAACCCGAAGGGTTCGCCGGAAAAGAGCCGCACCGGTGTCCCGGCGGAAAAGGTCGGTGTCAGCCTGACCGGAACGGAGACCATCTCGCCCTGCCCATCGACGAAGAAAAGCTCCCGGCCGTCGTGAGACCAGCGTGGCGCGGCACCGCCCGCGGCGGACACCGGCCGCTTGGCCGCTTGGACATCGGGGAAGGGCCGGACATAGATCTCGGTCACACCCGATTCATCAGACACATAGGCAATCCAGCGGCCGTCCGGGGAGAAGACCGCTCGGGTCTCGGCCGCCGGACCGCCGAGCAAGAGACGGGGCGCGCTGTCGCCGCCGGCGCGCGCCAGATAGATGTCGGCCGCATAGGTGCCGAGGATCCACTGGCCGTCGGGCGACACGTCGGGGGCCAGCAGCGGTCCGGCGCCCTTGAACTCCCGCGGCAGGGTGCTCCCATCGGCGGGGCCCCGCCCAAAGCCCAGCCGCGTGGCGTAGGCAAACTCGCGACCGTTCGGAAACCAGGTCGCCCGATCGCCGTCGATCAGCTTCGACGCGGGGCCGCGGTCGAGTTGCTTGACCCAGACCCCGGGCCAGGTCTTGCCGCGAATCGTGACCAGCGCCGACCGCCCGTCGGGGGAGAGCACGGGCCGGCCGGTGATCGGGACCGCCCACGATGAGTCCACCGGCATGGCGGTGCCGTCACGAGTCACCCATACCAGTTCCCGGATCCGCGCCCGGGCCGACCCGGCCACGTAGACGAGGGTGCCGGTCCTGGACGCTGCGATGTCGACGCGACTAATGCCCCGGATCGCCACGTTTTCGGCCAGCGGCACCGCGGCCCCGGTGAGCTCGAGTTTTTTCAGGTCGAACGGCGCCGCCATAAGGGTGCCCTCGGCCGTGACATACAACAAATGTCCGGACCGGACGTACGTCGCCCGGACACCCCGAACCAGGATCTTGTGCCTCGTGGCCCCCGGCGCCATGACGCCGATGTCGGGATCACCGGCCCCCCGGAGGCGGCTCACCACAAACAGCACTCCGCGCCCGTCGGGAAGCGCGGTCGGGCTCGCATGCCATGACTCGGTGGCTGAGTCCGGCCTGGTCGCGATCTCGGGGGAGCCCCCGGTTTCGCGCACTCGCGCCAGGCCGTCGCCGCTCAAGTGGCCGTCATAGTAGAGGTAGCCGTCGTCCGCCCAGGTGACGCCGCCATTGTCGACCAGCGAATCCGTCAGGGTGACCGCCGGCCCGCCGCGGAGGGCCACCGTCTTGAGGGCCCGCGGCGAACCGGCGACGAAGGCGACTCGCTCCCCGTCCGGAGAGAAAGCCGGATTGAATCCCCCCTCGGTCCCGGGGATCGGGGTGGCCCGGAGATCATCGAGGCGCCGGAGCAAGAGCCGGCTCTGCCCAGCCGTGCCGCCGACGTACACGATGGTCCGGCCGTCGGGGGAGATGGCCAGCCGGTTGACGTTGTCGGTGGCGAGGCTCTGGCTGTCCGGCAGCGCCAGCATGAACCGGTTGACCGGCGCCTGGGGCACCGGCCGGAACCAGCCTAACGCCGCGGCGGCCAACGCCGTGGCCGCAACCGCGACCGTCACGCCAAACACCGCCCGCGAGACCCCGGGCGCCCGACCTCCACCGGTTCCCCCAGTGGCCGCCGGGCCGATGACCGTAAACGACGAGTTGCCGAGGGCGTCGGCAAAGGCCCTGGCGCTCTCGAACCGGTCGGCCGGGAGCTTTTCCAGCGATTTCGCCACCGCCGCCGCGACGTTAGGCGGCACCGACTTGCGGAGCGTCGTGACCGGGGTCGCTTCCTCGGTGATGATCTTCATGATGATCTGCTGCGCCGACCCGCCCAGATGGGGCGGCTGGCCGGCCAGCATCTCGAACAGCACGGTGCCCAGCGAGTAGACGTCGGAGCGGGCGGTGATCTCCTTCTCAGCGGTGGCCTGCTCCGGGCTCATGTAGTGCGGCGTGCCGAGGCTTAAGCCCGTCTCGGTCATCCGCCCGCCCGCGGCCGCGGAGAGCGCCAGCGCAATCCCGAAGTCCACCACCATCGGCCGGCCCTCGTGAAGCAGGATATTCTCCGGCTTGATGTCGCGGTGGACCACGCCGCGACGGTGGGCGTAGTCGAGGGCATCGGCCACGCTGGCGGCGATCCGGACGGCGTCGTCCACGCCGAGCTGGGTTTCGCGGTCGAGCCGGGTGCGAAGGGTCTCGCCCTCGATGTACGGCATCACATAGTAGAGGAAGCTGTCGGCCGCGCCGGAGTCGAACAGCGGCAGGATGTGGGGATGCTGGAGCGACGCGGTCGTTTTGATCTCGACCACGAACCGCTCGGCGCCGATCACGGCGGCGACTTCGGGCTTAAGGACCTTGATGGCCACATTGCGATCGTGTTTCAGATCGTGGGCCAGATACACGGTGGCCATGCCGCCCTGGCCGAGTTCGCGCTCGAGGCGGTAGGTGCTGCCGAGCGCGACACTGAGGCGGTCGGGCGGTGGCGTCATGGGCGGTGGCCGCCTGGCTGGAGTAGCCTGCTGGGTGCGGTGCGGTGCGGACCGGAACCAAGATAGAGTAGCGTTCGAGGTCGCGCGACCTCGGTCTCGATCTCGAGGGCTGCCGGACGGTTTAGTTTGGGAGGCCCTCTTATCCCTTACGCACGGGGCCGCTTCTGAGGAACCACGTCGGGCATCTCGCCCTACTCGTCTTGGTCGTCGGGTGTTCGAGCGGCCCAGCGGTCCGCCTCCGGTCCGGAACTGCTGCGATGGACTGCCCGTGGTATCGGACACGAGGGCGCGAACTAGGTCGACCCGCTGGTCTGACCTCTTCACCGGCCGGCTGTTTTGCCCCACAGGTTGCCCAATCGGCACCCATTGTGCGTTATTTCATGAGTCATGCGACGATCAAGCGGGTCCCGAGCATCTAACACCCAGCTCTGACGGGGCCAATGACACGACCTGATGCCCAGAACGGGACCAACTCGAGCCAGCTGCCTGAGTTTCGGCATCCGCCGGTGGCCGAAGTAGCCTGCTCAGTCCAGTTCGAACCTCTCAGGAAGTTGGACGGCCCGCGTCTCGGGCTACTATGGGCGCGCTTCCGGGACCGCTATCCCAGGGCGGAGCAGCATCCCCCGTTGCCTAATGTTATTGAGTCCTTCACGCGGCAAGCGCCGCCGCAATTTCGGGTGGAGCTACTACAGGACCTCCCATTTCCACGGTTCTGGTTCATCAGTGCGGACCAATCCCGGCTGGTTCAGGTCCAAGACGATCGCTTCGTCGTCAATTGGCGGAAACAGGGCTCGGACCAGGCGTACCCAAGATATGCAACGCTACGCCAAGTCCTCGTTGATGATATGGCCACGTTCGAAGACTGGCTTGAGGGCGAGGGATTCGGGCGGCCGGCGCCTAACCAGGTCGAAGTGACCTACGTTAACCACATGGTGGCGGGCGCCGAGGCGACGACGCGGCAACCGCTGGCGGCATTCGTCCGCCTGTGGGCGGGCGAGCCGTCGAACGCGACTGGCCCTGATGAAGTGGATTTCCGCTGCAGCTACATCATGACCGGGGCGACAGACGAGCCCCTCGGCCGACTACACCTTCAGGTGCAGTCCCAGCTTCGGCGAAGCGATTCGGTCCCTCTCTATAGCTTCACGTTGGTCGGCCGAGGGGCCCCATCGGCACCGACCAAAGAGGCTGCGCTGGCTCTCATGGACCAGCAGCACAACTGGATTGTCCGAACCTTCGCGGACGTTACCACCGAAGGGATGCACGACAAGTGGGAGCGCACACGATGACCACTGATTGCGTGACTGGTGCCGCCGTCCTCGCTGACCGAGAGGTGTGGCGACCGGACTTGGCGTCGCAATCGCCAGGAACTTCCACGACAGTCGAAGCTCGTCGCATCCGATCGGAGATTCGCTTTGCGCGGGGCACGATCACGGTAGAGGCGACGCAACTAGAGCCGCGGTGGTTGTATCCCGTCATGCGAATGCTCCGCGAAATCAGTGAACTGCAGGACGGTTGGGACTCGTACTCTGCGAAGCCGATTCGAATCGAGGCCGCCGCCGCGGCCCTCCGAATTGCGAGCGAAATCCTGGCCAATGAGACCACACCGCCGGTGGTCGTCCCAATACCGGATGGGGGACTTCAGCTCGAGTGGCACAGCCGTCAGTCGGATCTCGAGATCGTCGTAGGGCCGGAGGGCGCAGCCTCGGCGTTCTACCGCAACACAGCAACCGCCGACACCCACGAATTCGACAAAGCGCTCGAGCATCTGCCGGCACTCCGAGCCTGGGCCGCGCTCGTCTAGACCCGCCTCCTCGAACCCGTGACGCTACCGCCGGCGGATGACTGCAGCATCACAGACGACGCCGGGCTCTGGCGGCGGTTCCACCGAATGCACTGGGTCACCGACGCCAGTTCGGGTGGCTACAGGCTCTCATCTGCCGCGTTTCAGAACGGCAACGAAGACAAGTCGGCTATGTCCGTGACGATCGAGGCCGAGGCTCCTCCACCAGCCGAGTACCTCGCGAGGTACCCTGGATTCGGCCTCGCTCGGTTGACGGCCGGAGCTTGCCGGTTGTGTGACCAAGGCTTGGCGCGAACACCGACGCCGGAGGATCCGGCACACGCTCACGTCGTTGGGAAGAAGTCATCGCCCGTCAAGAGTCGGTTGCGCGACGCGGCCGTTCCCTTCCTGGATCCGGAGGGAATCGCCATCTAAAGAGCCGCACACTTGGTCCCACCATCGGGGTCCCGGCAAGCCAGATCCCAGAAGCCCTGAAGAACCTGATCGAGAATACCAGGTGCCAAGTAGGGGCTAGAGGTTCGCCTCTGGACGAGATCGCGATGCTTCATCATGAACTCGTCAGGATCCACCCGTTCGCGAACGGCAACGGCCGCCACGGGCGGGAGACGACCGACCAGCCGGTGAAAGAGCTTGGCCGGCCCCCGGTTTACCTGGGATCCGTCAACCTGGACTTTGCGGGCACTGCGCGGTCGACATACATCGGGGCCCTCCGATTGGCGGACACCGGAGCGTTCGAATGCGGTCGAAACCTCCCCACGCGTTGGCAGCCGGAAGATCGCAGCAGGTCCACTCCGGGGCGACTGAGAGGGGCGGCCAAGGCGCCAGGTTCAGTTGACGCAGGAACGATACGGCCATTTTTTTGTATATGGCCATACCACGAGTCAAAGGGACCTACTCCCTCGATCCCGAGCCCATCCGGACGCTCGAGCCCCTGGGTGCTTGCCCATGTTGAGGGCCTTTGGCAGCGCACCGAATCCAAATCAATCGAGGCAGTGTGTCGTCGAAGAACCGTGCACCAGATCGAGAGTACGCGGTAGCCGTCCGAGACGGCCCTTCCTTGCGGATGTTGTGCCGCATTCGAAGAAAGAAAGCGAGCGACATTCACCTAATGATTCCTCGCGACAATATCTTCGGGGACCCCCATGCTAGCTATCACAAAAGTGGCACGCGCCAGGTGAGATCTCACGGTCTAAAGTTATTCATCATTAAGTTGCAGCGGCCCGACCAGTCATTTCGAGGTACGGAAGCACTATTCGCGATGGCGATCCCACCCGGCGACGTGCCCTTGCTCAGGATTCTGTGCGTGCCCGAAGAGTTTTCTGAAGTTTGGGAGTTGAACACCGACCAAGTCCCCCCGGAAGCGCATCACACGTTGGCTGTGGACCTCGTCGAGCCCGGATTCGCCACCATCCCCGTGCTTGGCAAGGAGATCGTCGCCCAGACGGCCTTTCAGGATGCCTGCCCCTGGATTCTCGTGACGCTGTGGCGGGGGATGTTGTTCTGACGTCCTCGCGTCGATCGGCCTCCGACTGGTGCTGGACTTCGCCGCCATCGGGCCTCAAGCCACAACGTCCCGGCTTGATCCGGTCGCTCGTTAGCCCGACCCCCGGCCAAACCCGAGGGCCAGAAAACCGGCATCCGGGTGCACCATGAACTGGCCGATGGCGTCCGCGGACTTGAGCAACAACTCAGTGATGGCCGACGTCCCTGCATTCCCGACGTTCAACCACACCACCTTCGGCGGGGCACCGCGAAGGACACTCAACCTTACGAAATCCTCATCCTTCGTAAACCAGCACACACCCCTCGCAGATAGCGAGATCCCAGAGGCTTAGATCAGCCGCTCCGTGAACACCGAGCATTCGGACGTGCAGTGAATTGGGATAGGGGACGGCCAGCGTGAGAACGAGGCGCTCCGACACGTTTTTCGTCGAGCAGCAATCGAATCGTCACTACGCGGCGGGGATCGCCTGCAGCCGGCGTTCGCGCAGAGCGGCGAAGGCGAAGCAGGCCAGCAGATCATCATGCGTGAGCTGCGGAAAGTCGGCCAGAAGTTCCGCTTCACTCATCCCGCCCGCAAGGTACCCTAGCACCTCGCCGACCGTAATGCGGGTTCCGCGCACGCACGGCTTACCAAAACGGACCTCCGGGTCCACGGCGATTCTGGCGAGCAGTTCCATACCCACTAGGATACCCACGAATCGGCTGGTGTGCCAACCACGGCCTGCGACGCTCTCGCCTCAGCAGGCTCGCGAGATGTCCTCTCCGGGCACTACCTTTGTGAACCGAACCAATCGTCGTCTCGCTCCGGGTCCAAGCGCCGATGCCAGCCAAGAAATCCGCCCGCGGCGCCAAGAAAGACTCCAGCGCCACCATCGGCTTCGAAGCCAAACTCTGGCTCGCCGCCGACAAGCTCCGCAACAACATGGACGCCGCCGAGTACAAGCACGTCGTCCTCGGCCTGATCTTCCTCAAGTACATCTCCGAAGCCTTCGCCGAGCACCATGCCCGGCTGGTGGCCGGCAAGGGCGAGTTCCGAGGCGCCAAGCCCGAGGACAAGGACGAGTACCTCGCCGCCGGGGTGTTCTGGGTGCCCAAGGAAGCCCGCTGGGCCCACCTCCAGGCCCGCGCCAAGCTGCCGAGCATCGGCAAAGACGTGGACGACGCCATGGTGGCGATCGAGCGGGACAACCCCCGCTTGAAGGGTGCCCTCAACAAGAACTACGGCCGCGCCGACCTCGACAAACACCGCCTCGGTGAGCTGATCGACCTGATCGGCTCGATCCAGTTGGCCGACGAGGCCAGCCGGTCGAAAGATGTCCTGGGGCGGGTGTTCGAGTATTTCCTGACCCAGTTCGCCAGCGCCGAGGGAAAGAATGGCGGCCAGTTCTATACGCCGTCGTGCGTGGTGCGGCTCTTGGTCGGGATGCTCGCGCCGTACCAAGGCCGGATCTACGACCCGTGCTGCGGGTCGGGCGGGATGTTCGTGCAGTCGGAGAAATTCGTCGAGAGCCATGGCGGCAAGCTCGGCGACATTGCCATCTACGGTCAGGAGAGCAATCCGACCACTCGGCGCCTGGCGGTGATGAACCTGGCCTTGCGAGGCATCGAGGCGGACTTCGGCCCGGAAAACGCCGACACCTTTCGCCGCGATCTTCATCCGGACCTTCGGGCCGATTTCGTCCTGGCCAACCCGCCCTTCAACGACTCCGATTGGTTCCGGAAGGACGACGACGTCCGCTGGCATTTTGGGGTGCCGCCCAAGGGCAACGCCAACTTTGCCTGGGTCCAGCACTTCATTCACCATTTGGCGCCGCAGGGAATGGCCGGCTTCGTCCTGGCCAACGGCAGCATGTCCTCGAACCAGTCCGGCGAGGGGGATATCCGACGAGCGATTGTCGAGGCCGATCTGGTGGACTGCATGGTGGCGATGCCGGGCCAGCTCTTCTACAGCACCCAGATCCCCGTCTGCCTCTGGTTTCTTACCAAGAGCAAGCAAGGCGGCAAACGGCGCGACCATCGCGGACAGACGCTGTTCATCGATGCCAGGAAACTCGGCACCCTCACCGATCGGGTTCACCGCGACCTGACCGAGGGCGATCTCGAGAAGGTCATTGGTACCTACCACGCCTGGCGGAGCGACAAGGGCACCGGGAAGTACCAAGACGTCGCCGGGTTCTGCAAATCCGCCAGCGCCGCCGAGATCGCGGCCCACGGCCATGTGCTCACGCCGGGTCGTTACGTCGGCGCCGAGGCGCTTGAGGACGATGGAGAGCCGTTCGACGCGAAAATGACGCGCTTAGTGGTCGAACTGCGGGCCCAGTTCGCGGAGTCGGCGAAACTGGAGGAGACTATCAAGGCCAACTTGAACGGTCCTTGGCTATGACGGTTGAATGGCAATCTGTGTCACTCGCAGAGCTCTGTGAGCAGATCGTCGACTGTCCCCATTCGACGCCGCTGTGGACGGAGGTCGGCGCCATTGTCCTGCGCAACCAGAACATCCGTGATGGCAGGCTAGACCTCAGCTCGCCGAGCTACACCGATGAAACTCACTTTGAGCAGCGGAGCCGACGCGCCCGACTGAAAGGGGGCGATCTGGTACTGACTCGTGAGGCGCCGATGGGTGAGGTGTGCATGGTCCCAGAACGCCTGCGATGTTGTCTTGGGCAACGAATGGTGATGCTGGAGCTATTGTTAAAAGGTGTGGAAATAAGCAGAAGGCGGTGACACCTTCTCGGGTGAGACCAATCACCCCCGGGAGAATTCCCGGCTACGAAAAGGA
>JAYTTT010000072.1:0-2736 GCA_043744895.1 Gemmatimonadota bacterium
TCCAACACCCAGACCTCGTCGTCGTTGCCTAACCGGACATCGATCCGCCCGTAGTCCCGGAGCCAAAGGGCCTTGCACGCCGTCCGGCAAATCGCGTCGATCCGCTCCTTGGCCGCGGCCGACACCGGCCGAGCGAACTGGTACCGGATCCCTTTCCGCCGCCGGTACGGTTCGTCCCACTTGGTGGTCTGGGTCGCGATCCGCTCCTCGGGCGCGTTCTTTTCTTTGTCGAACACCAACTCGGTCAAGGGCAGCACCTCGAGGGTCTCGTCGTTGCCGATCACGCTGGCGTAGAGTTCCCGCCCCTCGATGAACTCCTCCGCGATCGCCGCCTGCTCGAATCGCTGGTGCACGAACGCCACCCGTTCCCGCAACTCGGCCACGTCGCCCACGACCGATGCCTGGGCGATGCCCTCGGAGGCGTCGCTCGCGAGCGGCTTGACGATCAACGGAAACCGGAGCGACACCTCGCCGACCGGTTCGTTCGGATTCCAGGTCTCGAACCCCGGGACCTGAATCCCGTGATAGGCCAGAATCTTCTTGCTCATGGCTTTGTCCCGCGTCACCAAGAGGCCCAAGGGGGGCGATCCGGTGTATCGAACGCCGCAGGTTTCGAGCAGGGCGGGGAACACAAAATCGTGGCGGGCGTCCCGGAACGCCTCGGCGCAATTGACCACCAGGTCGGGCTTCCACTCGGTGCAGTGATCGAGAATGACCCGGAGGTCGTCGTGGACCCCGATCAGCAGGACCTCATGACGGTTCTCCTCCAAGGCCTCGGCCACCTGGTATTCGAGCTCCGGCTCCGTGCCGGTTTTGCCGGCCAATTCGTCCCGCATCTGCTGGAGATGCTGCTCCGGCGTCCACCGGGCGTACGGGGTATTGAACACGACGGCGATCCGCATCCTCGAAAAGTACCCAACCGCGCCAATCGGGATAAGTTCCCTGCATGCTCTCACCCTCCTTGGCGGGCTCCCGGGCGGAGTTTCCGCTCTTGGCCACCCACAGTCTGCTCAACAACTGCTCCCAGGGGCCCCAGTCCCGTGCGGCCCGGGGCGCGGCCGATCGATTCCTCGACTCGTGGCGGGACGACGGGATGGACTGGGAGGGCTGGATCGGCGAAGTGAACCGGGCCCGCGCCGCCTTTGCCCGGCTCATCAATGCCGACCCCGACGAAATCGCCGTCACCAGCTCGGTCAGCGAGGCGGTCAGTAGTCTCGGGACGGCGCTTCCCTTCAAGGACCGGCCTGGCCTCGTCCTCGCTGACAATGAGTTCCCAACCGTCGCCCATGGGTGGCAGGCCCAAGCGCCCCGCGGGGCCGAATTGCGCTGGGCCGAAGACGGCAACCTCAGCCGTCTCATCGACGAGCGGACCGGCCTGGTGTCCGTCACCCACGCGTCCTATCTGAACGGGGCCAAACAGGACGTGGCGGCCATCGCCGCGGTGGCCCATCGGCACGGCGCCCTCGTGTTCACCGACGCCTACCAGACGATCGGAACCTGCCCGATCGACGTCCGCGCGATGGATGTCGATTTCTTGGCCGCCGGCTGCCTCAAGTATCTCCTCGGCACCGCGGGCATCGCCTTCCTGTACGTCCGGCGCCGGTTGATCGAGGGCCTGGTCCCCGCGGTGACCGGGTGGTTCGGCCGGCGGGAACCGTTTGCCTTCAGTCCCCGGACCCTCGATTGGGCCGGGACCGCGGCCCGGTTTGACACCGGTACGCCGCCCTTGATCAACGCGGCCATCGCCCGGGCCGGCATCGAGGTGATCGAAGCCGCCGATCCGGCCGCCATCGATCGCTGGCTCCAGACCCTGTCGGTGCGGGCCCGCGATCAAGCATTGGCGCGGGGCCTAACGGTCATCTCGCCGGCCGATCCCGCCGCCAAGTCTCCGACCACGGCTATCCAAGTCGGCGATCGGGCCGGCGCCATCGAAGGGCGGCTCCGCCACCGGCGGATCCTGGTCTCGGCCCGGGGCTCCGTGATTCGCCTCGCGCCCCATTTCTTTTCGACCGAGGCCGAGATCGACGAGGCCGTCGCCGCACTCGCGGAGGAACTGGTCCGGTGAGTCGCGAAACGTTCGGCTCCCGGTTCGGCCTCCTGATGACGATGATCGGCGTCGCCGTCGGGCTCGGCAATGTCTGGCGATTTCCGTATATGGTGGGCAAGTTCGGCGGAGCCGCCTTCGTCCTCCTCTACGTCCTCGTCGTCATCGTCATCGGTGTCCCAGGCCTGATGGCGGAGTGGGCGCTGGGCCGCCACACCCGCCGGGGTACGGTCGGGGCCTTCGAGGCCGGCGGCCTTCCGGGCGGCAAAGTCGTCGGATGGGGTCTCTTTGCGGTGGTCATCGCGGCCACCGGCTACTACACCAACGTCCTCGGTTGGGTGCTCTACTACACGGTCGGCTTCGCGGCGAGACCCCTTGGGATCGAACTCGATGCGGCGGCCATTCTGCCTCCAGCCGCGGGGTTCAGCCTCCGGTCATTCGGCCTCCAACTCGTCTGCACGGCGGCCGTGATCTGGCTTTGCGCCATCGTGCTGCTGAAGGGCCTCCGCCAAGGGATCGAGCGGGCCAGCGTGCTGATCATGCCGGCGCTGTACCTGATCCTGATCGCCGTCATCGTCCGCTCCCTGACGCTGCCCGGCGCCCGGGCCGGGGTCGATTGGTACATTCTCAAATTCTCGCCTGGTGACATCAATGCGTCGGTCGCCGTGGCCGCCATGGGCCAAGCCATTTTC
>JAYTTT010000073.1:0-2735 GCA_043744895.1 Gemmatimonadota bacterium
CCGCAATGACGACCCCAAGGCGCGCGGTCCGGCCCGCCTCACGGCAGAGCTTGACGATACCCTCAGCCGAGAAGTGATGGGCGAACTGGCTCAGGACCACGAGGTCGAATCGATGGTCGGCGAAGGGGAGCTGGAACGCGTCGGCCACCGCCACCATCACGCCGTTGGCCCGGGCCAGGGGGGCGGCCGCGCGGTGCCAGTCGATTCCCGTGGTCGCGAGCGCGGTGCCCCGCCGGCCGAGCCATCGGGCCATCGCGAAGGCAATGTCGCCCTGACCGGTGCCGACGTCGAGAAGCCGGAGTTGACTCGGTCGTTTCGAGCCGAGGATGCGGGCCACCCCGGCTTTGACCGCATGGACGCCCCCGAACCACCGATTCGATCGGGCCAGATGATGGAGCGATTCCCGGACCAGGGCCGGGTCGGCCGCCCGATCGTCGAGCAACTCGGTGCCGACCGGGGCGCGAAGTGAATGGGTTGGGGTCACGAGAGCGAGTGGTAGCCGCCGCGGAAGTACAGCAGCGGGCGTCCTTCCTGCGTGAGACCGCCGATGACCCGGCCGATCACGATGGAATGATCGCCGGCGCCCACCACCTGCTCGACGTCGCATTCGAGGAAGCCGATGCCGCCCGTCAGGACGATCCCGCCGCGGTCGGTCCGGTGGTAGCCGACGCCGGCCAGCCGATCGGGCGCGGGGGCGCCGCCGGCAAAACGACGCGAGAGGGCTTCCTGATCGTGGCCAAGGACCGTGATCACGAACGCCCGGGCCGTCGCGATGACTCGATGGAAGTCGGCGCTCTGGTCCACGTTGATGGAAATCAGCGGCGGCGCCAGCGAAACCGACGCAAAACTGTTGGCCGTCATGCCGGCAGGGGCCCCGTCCGGAGCCGTGGCGGTCACGATCACGACGCCGGTGGCAAACCGGCCACACAGCTCCCGAAACTCGGCGGGTTCGAGGTTCCGACTCATCCTAGATCACCATGGCGGAAAGGAACACTGGGTTGAGCACGGCCCGGGCCGGAAGGACATCGCCGGTGACGCCGACCAGGGTGTGGGCCATGCCCCGTCGTTCGATCCGGCTCACGGCCCGGTCGAACAGGGATGGCACCAGCATGCCGTAGCCGATCATCCGTTCGACGACCCACTTGCCGCCGAAGGCACGGCGGCGGGCAACCCGGTACGGGGCGAGGTCGCGCTCGGTTGGAAATTCGGCCGCGGCTAGGGCCTTGAGGACAACCGGCGCAACCAATGCCGCGCCCCGGAGGGCCGTACAGATCCCCTCGCCGGTGAAGGGATCGAAGAAGTCGGCGGCATCGCCCAGCAGCAAGGCCCCGTCGGTCGTAACCCGTCGGGACCGGACCGCGAACGGCCCCGTCACCATGATCGGCCGAACCACCGACTCTGGACGGACTCGCCCCTGGACCCGTTCGAACCGGTCGAGGGTCCGAAAGAAGAACTCGGCCGGGTCCCGGGGCCCAGCGTCGAGCGCCGTTCCCGAGGCCACCACGGCCACGTTGGTGAGGTCGGCCGCGATCCGATTGAGTCCGACGTAGCATCCCGGCGCCACGTGCATTTCGGTCAGCGCCAGATCGGGAACCCCGGCCACATGGGCAACCAATCCATAGCGGCGGAGCGGCTCGAAGCGGCGGCCCCCGAGGAGGCGCGCGGTGACCGAATGGAGCCCGTCGGCGCCGATGACCAGCCGGGCCGGGATCGGCGTGGAACGGTCTCCCTGGACCACGACCGCCCCTTTGACGGCCCCGCCGTCACGGATCAGGTCGACCAGCTTGGTCCGTTCGAGGACGAGGACCCCCGCCCGCCGAGCGGCGTCGACCAGAATGGCATCGAGAATCCGGCGCGGCACCGAGATCCCACTGGTTCCCGGCGGCAGGGTCGCGACCTTGGCGAACAGCCCGGTGAGTGACGATCCCCGGGGACCGAACACCCGAGTGCCATGGAGCGGCACCGCGTGGCGGAGCACCTCCGGCAACACGCCGATCAGGTCAAGCTGCCGGACCGTTTCCGGGCTCATGAACTCCGAGCAGATCTTTTCTCGGGGAAACATCGCCCGGTCCACCGCCACCACCTTGAGTCCGGCCTGGGCCAGCTGAATGGCCGCGGCCGCGCCACCAGGACCAAGCCCCGCGATCAGGACGTCGGCCATAGCGCCAATCCAGCGAGGAATGCGGCCACGGTGGTGGTGGCGTTGACGAGGTCGTTATCGAGCCACGCCCACCCGGTGGTGTGAGTGGCCTTGGTGCCACAACGATGCACCCGGCGCTCGGTAGCCTGGTCGCACGCGGGGCACCGAAACCGGGCCTGGTAGGCCGAGCCCAAGACCGAGTCGAGCAGCATGCCCGCCACCCCGACCGAAACCGCGACCACGTAGAGCCTCAAACTATGGCTCACAGCCCCACCCACCGCCGCAATGATTCCGGCCCCCATGATCCCACCCGTCGTTCCCAACCACGTCACCCCCCCACTCTCCCCGGCCGCCACCGTCGTTCTCTTAAGAATGTCCCTCGGCCCCCGCCGGCTCAACGCCCCAAACGACGTAGCCCACGTATCCGCCCCCGCCGCCGCCAGGACGATCGTCACCAACCAAATCCCAATCCCCGGCCACCAAAACTCCCCAAGCGCCCCAATCGCCGCCACCCCCCCGTTCGCCCAAACCTGCCGAGCCCCCCGCCCCCCCCGATCCGCCTGCTCACCACCGAGTGCCGAGTGCCGAGCGCCGA
>JAYTTT010000074.1:0-2733 GCA_043744895.1 Gemmatimonadota bacterium
CGCCAGGACAATCGACGTGGCCACCAACCCAAGGCCGATCACCCCGGCCACGCCGAAGCCGGGAAGGATGAAGGCTTCGACCCCGAGGGCCACGAAACCCAGGGCCAGCAGAATCACTTCCTCCCAGCCCGCCAAGCCGAGGAGCACGCCGCTGCCGAAGAACAGACCCAGCGAGGTCAAGCTGGCCAGGGCCCCGATCCCGAAGTGGCCGGCCTTGATTTCGAAGATGAGACCAAGCATGCCTAACGAGAGGAGCAAGGGCGACACCAGAGGGCTGGTTAGAAACCGGACCACCATCTCGGCCCAGTTGAGATCGAGACTCTCGACTCGCGCCCCAGGAAGCCCGACCGCCGCAAGGAGCCCGGCGACGTCCGGGACGACGCCTTTGGCATAACCGACCCGGACCGCCTCGTCGGCGGTCAGGGTCAGGAGCTTACCCGCCGCCTTGACGCCGGGAATGTCAACCGACTCGTCCACCATGCCTTCGGCCACCTTGGGGTCGAGTCCGTGAGCTTCGGCCAAGGCTCGAAACTCACCGCGCATGGCGCTGACGATCTTCTCCGACGCCTTGGCCCCCTGGCCATCGACCGGGGTGGCCGCACCAATGACCCCGCCCGGCGTCATGTAGATACCCTGGGTGGCCAGCGCGACCATGGCCCCGGCACTGTAGGCCCGGGGATTGACCAAGGCGTAGACCGGAAGGCCGGCACCGCGGACGGCATCGACGATCCGTTCGGCGGCATCGATCCGCCCGCCGGGAGTGTCGATATCGAGAACGGCCGCCCGGGCACCGGCCGCCTTGGCGACCCCCAGCACCCTCGCCACGTAGGGGGCCAGGCCGTTTTCGATCGTCCCAGAAATGGGAATCCGGTAGACCAGCTGTTCCTGGGAAAGGCCCGACCGGGCGGAAGGAACCGCCAGCAACAACCCGGTCAGAAGAAGACACCGCACCGTTCACTCCCTCGAAGTGGACGGGGCGGAATCTAATGGAGTTGAGACCTAGCGGGGCCGGAGCCTCCGACCCAGCGGAGGGCCATTGGCTTGGCGCTCTTGACGAAGCTCCTGGACCCTTTGGAGCAGCCGATCGCGCAGGAGGAGGTATTGGGCCCTCTGGACCGGACTCAAGACCGTCCCGAGTTCCGCCATCTCATCCCGGAAGGTCTGGACCATGGCCCCGCGGCCGGCCAAGACCCCGTCCACGAGCCGGGTAACGGCCTGATCGTTGGCGGCGACTCCGGGTCGCATCGCCGCCGAGAGCTGATTCCTCAACTGCCGTTCCTCCCGTTCGAGATTCCGGCGTTTGACCGCCCACGACGCCAAGATTCCCCGAACTTTCACCGATTGGTCGTCGGTTAGCCCCAGCTCCTGGGACAACCGTTCACCAAACCGGTCTTCGATCTGCTGCCGCAGCCGTTCGGCCATCGGCCCCGCGACCGCCGTATCCTGGGCGGCAAGCCCGCCGCCAAACCCGATCAGCAGCAGTGCAATTACCCCAACCCGTTCGATCATTTCATCCCTCCCAGCTTCGGAGCAAGTGCTCCAGTTCGTCCGACGTCAGATCACCAAGGCCAGGCCCCTCGACTGACGGTGCCAAGCGCTCACTATCCAGGACTTCGAGGACCGAAACCAATTCCTGGCCGGTCAACTCATCCAACTCACTCAAGACCCCAATCGACGGCCCGGTGCCGATCGGGCGGGAGCCGCCACCCGGAGAGGCCATCCGAACCGCCAGCACGACAGCGGCGGCTGCCGCCAGGCCAACGGCCCATCGAAACGGACGCCGCTGGACGATCGGCACCACGTCCGGAGGGGCGGAGGCCAGTCGTTGCTGCACACCGATCGCGATCCGAGCCGAATCAACGGCCGGCAGCCGGGCGCCGAGTTCGGCGGCGGCCCCGATCAACCGCCATTCGGCCGCGCAATCAGCACAACTCGCCAGATGGGCCACCTCGGCAGCCGTCCAGGACTGTTCCCCGCGTAGCACCTGAGGCATCCGGTCGGAAAGTCGTTCGCAGGTCGTCATTGGACTTTCTCCTTCAACCGTTTGACTGCATGGTGGTAGTGGACCCGGGCGGCCCCCGGTGTCGTTCCCAACGTGGCGCTGATCAGATCGTATTCCATACCTTGTTGCGCCCGAAGCAAGAAGACCTCACGCTGCAATCGAGGTAACCGATCCAGCTCGGCCAAGAGCCGCCGCTCGAGATCGTTGGCTCCCGATTCGCCCTCCGGATCGGAGCCGTCCGCCACGTCGTGATCATCGAGCGGGACCATCTCGCGACCCTTCCGGCGACGGAACTGATCACGGTTCAGATTCGCGGCGATCTTGAACAACCAACTCTTGAACGACGCCTCCCGCCGCCAGCCATCCAGGGCCCGAAAGGCCTTGAAGAACGCTTCCTGAACGAGATCCTCGATGTCCGACTCTTGGGCCCCGTTGGAATAGAGAAACCGGCCCAACGAGGTCGCGTGCCGCCGGACCAGTTCGTCGGCGGCGAATTCCGCTCCGGCCGAGAATGAAGCCACGAGTTCGTCGTCCGTCTGCGCTGTCATTGGCTGCCGTTCTGACGCAACAAGTGTCTCGGCGTTAAGCGGAGGGGGTGGCGAGCCACGAGCTCGGAAGGTAAACTCGGCACTCGGCGCTCGGTTCTCGGCACTCGGCGGCTGCAACGGGGGATCGGAGGGGGGATGAAGGGGATTATTGGATGGGTTGTGGTGGGGGTGATGGGGGTCGGG
>JAYTTT010000075.1:0-2731 GCA_043744895.1 Gemmatimonadota bacterium
CGGTCTTCGAGGCCGGGCATTTCCTTGGGGGGCCGGTCCGAGGTCAGGACAATCTGTTTTTGAGATTCGTACAGGGTGTTAAAGGTATGGAAGAACTCCTCTTGGGTGGCTTCCTTGCCCTCCAGGAAGTGGACGTCGTCGACCAAGAAAAGATCAATCTCACTGCGATACCGACGGCGCAGGTCGGGCATGGTGCGCCCGTGAATACCCTCGATGACTTCGTTGATGAAATGCTCTGCCCCAACGTAGGTCACCCTGGTCGATGGATGTTTCCGGATGACGGCGTGGGCGATCGCCTGCATGAGGTGAGTCTTGCCGAGTCCGGTGCCCCCGTATATGAACAGGGGGTTGTAGGTCCGACCGGGCGCCTCGGCCACCGCGTAGGCCGCTGCCGCCGCGAGCTCGTTCGATTTCCCGATCACGAACGAATCGAAGGTATATCGTTCGTTCAACGGAAGCGGGGACTGAGTGGTCCGGATTGGGGCTGCCACCGGCTCAGGAGGCGGAGCCACAAAGAAGTCAATCTGGGGCCGCTGGAGCCGGTCTTCAGGAACTCGGAAACTAACCGCAACTGATTGTCCTAGAACGACTTCAGCGATTTTAGTCAGGATCGCGGCATGTTTGGCTTCGTTCCATTTAACGGCGAACTCATCCGGGAGCCCGAGGATCAAGTTGCCGCCATCAAAACTGAGAGGTTCAGCCGGCGTCAGCCACGTCCCGACCGCTTGCTCGGGGAGCTCGCGCCGGGCCTCGTCGAGGATCCGTTTCCACGCGTCTTTCGGGGACAACTGCATTTCGCCTCGAAAACAATCAAAAACCATCAGGGGTATAGCGAAGGGGCGACGATCTTACGGCTCGGGTGTGGAAAAGTCAACCTTGACCGATGTAGCCTGCAGCCGCTATCTTTTCGGGCTCACTTGAAGTGTTGGGGATCTTATGCAGCCGTCATATCGCCCGCGTAACCGTAAGCGGGTCAACCGGCATGGCTTTCGGGCCCGGATGGCAACTCGCTGGGGTCGTGCAACACTGGCCCGTCGGCGCAAGAAGGGCCGGCAACAGTTGACGATCTCGATTCCCTCGAAGCATGGGGGCAGCTGACGGTTTCAGAGCGGCTGGGCCGAGGGCAGCGCCTAGCGAGGCCGGAAGACTTGAGGCGGGTATTGACCCGGGGCCGGCGCCACCGGACGTTGCATCTCGAAATTGTCTGGTTAGTGAATGATGCGGGCCACCCAAGACTGGGATTGATCGTCCCGAAGTTCCAGTCGAATGCGGTGGCCCGCAATCGTTTACGACGACGGCTGAAAGAACTGTGGCGTCGAGAAGGACTACCTCGGTTGGGTCCGATCGACATCGTGGTGCGGACCAGACCAGCGACCTACACGGCTCGGTCGAGTGACCTCAAAGTCGAGGTGCTCGGATGGATGGAATCAAGGGCGCGGGGGGCCTGAAGCCGGTTTCCCGCTGGCCCCGTCGGGCCGGGGCTGCCTTCATTCGCGGTTACCAGCGGTTTGTTTCGCCTGCCTTCCCGCCGCGTTGTCGGTTCAGTCCTAGCTGTTCGCAGTACACACTTGAGGCGGTGGAACGGTATGGGTTGGTTCTTGGTAGTTGGTACGGCATCAAGCGCCTCGCCAAGTGCCACCCGTTTCATCCGGGTGGCTACGATCCGCTTCCCTAACATCTAGAGTTCTCGGCGCCGATATGGATCGTCGATTCGTCCTGGCCATCGTGCTTATGATGGTCGTATTGGTAGTGCCCCCGCTGTTGCTTAAGAAACCCGCACGCGCTCCTGTCAAACCGGCCGTGACCGCGGTGGCGCCGGTTCTCGATCCGGCCGGGCCGGTGGCCACCCAGTCGGTTGCCGGCCGTCAAATCGTACCGGTCGCTCCAGGTGATTCGACCCGTTTGACGGAGGACACGGTCCTCGTTCGCTCGGCGTTGTATCAGTATCGATTTTCGACGCGGGGTGGTCGGATGATCGGGGCGGAATTGATTGGCTACCGATCGATGCGCCGGGATGAGCCGGGCCAGCGGGTTGAGATTCTTTCGCCGAAGAGCGAGTTCCTCTCGCTGGCGTTGTTGGTAGGCTCGGACACGGTCCCGCTGTCGAACGTCGCGTTCCGTCCGTCCACCACGTCCCTTACCGTCACGGATGGAGCCGAGCCGAGCCAACTCACCTTCACGGCTGCCGTCGACGGCAAGCTGACGCTCGACTTGACCTATTCGTTCGTGCCGAAGGACTATCGAGTCGAGGTCCGGGGAGTGGTTCGAGGGCTCGGGCCCACGGGCGGTACCCTCCTCATCGGCATGGGTCCTGGTCTTCGGAACACGGAATCGGACAGCGTGGAACACGCCCGCGAACTGGGCGTCGTGACTCGCAACACTAAGTCCGAGCTGACGCATTTCTCCAGCCTCAAACCCGGTGAAGCGAAGCTGCTCAGCGGACCGTTCCAGTGGGTGGCGCTTAAGTCGAAGTACTTCGTCACCGGCGTGATTGCCCCAGACACCGGCCGGTTGGCTCAGGGTCGCCTTGGTGGGGTTTCGGCGTTGGCGACGGATCGAACCCATCGGACGCCGGAATGGGCCGACGTGTCCACGAGCATCGGCGTCGGGCCTGATGGGGGGATCCGGTTTTCACTCTACATCGGGCCGATGGAGTATCCGAGGCTCCGAGCTCTTGGCCATGGGTTTGACGACGTCAACCCGTACGGCTGGGCTTGGCTCCGCCCAGTTA
>JAYTTT010000076.1:0-10578 GCA_043744895.1 Gemmatimonadota bacterium
CTGATGCTTCCGGCGGATTCCCAGGTAGAGTGCGACCGAGACCACCGAGAGAAGACCGACCATGAGCTCGGATTGGTTGACCGCCACGGCGACGGCCTCGACATGGACCGGGTGGACCAGGAAGAACGCGGCGACCAACCAGGCCGCCACGGCGGGGAGTACCAGGCCGGCGAGGTGAAATAGCGCCAATCCGGCTCCCGCGTACATTGTGATGCTGACCGTTCGGAAGACCCAGGAGCGGCCTCCGCCGAGGACCCATTGAGTGGCGAACCCGGTGGTCGCCAGCGGGCGGTAGAGGGCCGGAGGGTAGGGTTTCGGCCAATAGGACTGGGTGAAGAAGGACCAGGGCTCAGCCAAACTGTGAACCAGGGGGTTCTTCTCGATCACCGCCATGTCGTCCTGGGAGTACCGATTGCCGAGGTTGGTCACCGTCGAGGCGAGACAAAGCCCCACCAGGCTGAGCTTGAGCATGGTCGCACGAGTCATTGGTTTCCTGGATCCCTAGGCCCTTGCAAAATTCCCCGGGGGCCGGTGTGGTTTCGACGCCGCGCCTGGGTCGGAATGTTGGCTGTAAGATATGGCTGGGTAGCCACTTAACGAAAGCCACCGAGTTTGGCTCTAAGGTTGCGGCAGAGCCAGCCAGGTAGACCGTAGCGCTCGCAACGACGTTTTTCTTGGAGGCACGACATGTTGAACCGGAAGGGCTTTACCTTGATCGAGTTGCTGATCGTCGTCGTCATCATCGGCATCTTGGCGGCCATCGCGATCCCAAAGTTCGCGGCCACCAAGGACAAGGCCAAGCTGGCTTCGGTCAAGACCGACGTCCGCAACGGAATGACCGCCGAGGAAGCGTACTTCTCTGACTACGCGACCTACGGCACCCTGGCCCAGTTGGTGCTCGCCAGCAACTTCACGCTGTCGAGCGGCAACACCGGCGCCGCGGCCGGCGTGGCCAGCGGGTTCACGATCACCGTGACCAACAGCAGCATCACCTCGACGATCACTCAGTGCACCACCCAGGTTGGCGCCGGCGCCGCGTCGACCCTCGACGGCGTCATCGTTTGCTCGTAACTCCCTGGGCTTCGGGTGGCAAAAGGGGCGGCCGGGTGGCCGCCCCTTCGGCTTTCTTGGACCCGGGGCCGGTCGGCCTCACGTCGGCCTCACTCCCGCAAAGTCCAACGAGAATTGGTCGACGATGAGTTGCGCGTCGGACTGCAATCTCGCTGTAATGCGTTAATAGGCAACGTGTTAGAAGAAATAGATCCAGCTGGCACCATCGTTGCTCTCCAATGTTACCGGACGAGCGCACCGCTTGGTTCTGCTAGCGAAGGCACACTCACTCTCGGAGGCAGCATGTTCAATCGTAAGGGTTTCACTCTCATCGAGTTGTTGATCGTCGTCGTCATCATCGGCATCTTGGCGGCCATCGCGATCCCGAAGTTCGCGGCCACCAAGGACAAGGCCAAGCTGGCTTCGGTCAAGACCGACGTCCGCAACGGAATGACGGCCCAGGAAGCGTACTTCTCTGACTACGCCACCTACGGCAGCTTGGCCCAGTTGGTGGTCGCCAGCAACTTCACGCTGTCGAGCGGCAACTCCGGCGCCGCGGCCGGCGTGGCCAGCGGGTTCACGATCACCGTGACCAACAGCAGCATCACCTCGACGATCACGAAGTGCACGGTGCAGGTTGGCGCCGGCGCCGCGTCGACCCTCGATGGCGTCATCGTCTGCTCGTAACCTGACGGTGTGAGGGGGCGGGTAACCGCCCCCAACGCACCTCCCTTCAAACCCTTAGCCCCGACGATCAGGAGGGATCCCATGCCAAACCGCTCGAAAGCCGGCTTTACCCTGATCGAGCTTCTGATCGTCGTGGTAATCATCGGGATCCTGGCCGCGATCGCGATCCCGAAGTTCGCGGCCACCAAAGACAAAGCCAAACTGGCTTCCGTCAAGACCGACCTTCGCAACGTGATGACGGCCCAAGAGGCCTACTGGGCCGATTTCGGTACCTTCGCCACGATGCCGCAGCTTCAGTCGGCGACCAACTACACCTTTTCGCTTGGGAATTCAGCGGCGATCTCGCCGACAATCTCCGGTTACACGGCGACGATTACCAACAGCACGATCACGTCGGCCCTGGATGAGTGCACGGTCCAAGTTGGTGGTGGCGCAGCGAGCACGATCGATGGCGTGGTTGTCTGCTCCTGACCCCCGACCGCGGGCCCGCGGATTCGCTCCGGCTCGGCCGCTCTGGGTGTTGCCGGGGCGGCATTGGGCTTTGGGGACACTAGGCCCATGAGAGTCCTGCTGCTCGACGCCGATGGCTCGCTCAAGCACTCGATTGCTCCGTATTTGGAGGACGCCGGCTATGAGGTGATCGCGCGGCGCGATCCCGAGGCCGCCCTCCTCGAGGCCCAGGCCTGCGGAATTCGGACGATCGTCTGCGATCTTGCCTTCCCAGGCGATGGCGGCCTCGGTTTTCTTCGCCGCTATCGAAGCGGCGGCGGCACGGGGGTGGTTCTGGTCTGCGGTGGTCCGTCCGAATCGGCCAGCGCCGGGGCGGCGCTCCGGGAAGGGGCTGACGGATTCCTCCGCAAGCCGGCCTTGCCTGAAGAGATTCTGATGGCGCTCCGCCAGACCGACGAACGGGAACGGCTCCGCCACGAAGTCGCGACCCTCCGCGCCACGATTGGCTCCAAGGGACTCGAGCCGATGCTGGTGGCCGAAGATTCCAAGATGCGGACCATCCTCGAAGTCGCAGCCCGGGCCGCCGCGTCCGACCAGACGATCCTGATCACCGGCGAGCGGGGTACCGGCAAAGCACTCCTCGCTCGGGCCATGCATCGTTTCAGCCGTCGCGGCGACGGGGCCTTCGTGGCGATCGATTGTCATGCGACCCCCGACTTCTTCGACGCCGCCGGCGGGCCCGGTACTCAGGATCCCAGTGACCCGACCAGTGTCTGGCGCTCGGCCAGCCGGGGTACCCTCCTGCTTGAGGACATCGAGTCGCTCACGGCCGAAAGCCAAGGCTATCTGATCGCTCGGCTCGGCGGGCCTGGGCATGGGAACGGAAACGGGAGCGGCAAGGGGGGTGGCGTCGCCACCATGGTCGAGGCCGATGTCCGCCTGATGGCCACCGCCGAGGCCCACATGGGCCAGCTCATCGACCTGGGTAAGCTTCGCCCGGAACTAGCGCAGCGACTGGCGATGACGACGCTTGACCTCCCGGCCCTTCGGGAGCGGCGCGATGACATCCCGGCTCTGGTGACCCACTTCCTCCAGCAAGTGGCGGCCAAGACAGGACGCCCGATCAGTATCAGCCCGCAGGCCATGGCCGCCCTGGTGGCCTACTCGTGGCCCGGCAACGTTCGGGAACTCCGCCAAGTGGTCGAACGGGCGGCGGTGCTGAGCCAGACCGGCAAGCTCGATCGGACCGATTTCCCGATCCTCGTCAGTGCCGGGAAGTCTGGACAGAATGGCGCGGCGAGTGAATTCGCCTTGAAGCCGCAGGTCGAGGCCTTTGAGCGGGAGATCATTCTCCGGGCCCTGGCCGCTTGCGGCGGCACCCGGCGCGAGGCCGCCCGGCTCCTCCGAATCAGCCTTCGGACCCTCTTCTACAAACTCCGACGGTACGGACTCGCCTAATTCGCGTTGATCGGCTCCAGTCCGCGTTGATTTGGTTACCACCGAAGGACCCTCCACCCCGAGCTTGGCTTCATGGCCATCAATCGCTCCGGGTTCACCCTGCTCGAAGTCATGTTCTCCCTCGTCGTGCTGACGCTGGGACTCAGTCTCCTCGCTCGGGTCACCATCGTCACCAGCCGGGCCGCCGCCCTTGGACGCCGGTGGACCGTCATGGCCACCGCCGCCGAGCGGGAGCTGATCCGGCTGGAACGGGACTATCGGCTGGCCGCGCCCAACTGCATTCCGCCCCCGTCCGCGAGCCGGACCACACCCGACGGGGTCGGGCTCGACTGGCTGGTCCGGCCTGATTCGGCTCATGTCGAGGTGGTGCTCGAAGTTCGGGGAATGGCCGCCGGCCGGGCACTGCTCGACACCATCGTGACGGGGTTCCCATGCCGGTAATCAATCGTCGGGGGGTGACCCTCATCGAGCTGCTGATCGCGATGGTGATGGCCGCCATTCTCGGGTCGCTGGTGCTCACGGCCACCGGCTCGGTCACGGCGGTGCTCAGGGGCCGGGTCGAGCGGGTCGGCGCCGAGGTCGCGGCCCGCGCCATCTGGGGCGCGATCCGGTTCGACTGGTCTTCGTTAGGCAGCGACTCGGTGTCGGGGCCGGATCTCGGGGCGCTCGCGGCCTCGGCGGCGGTCTATCGGGCGGACCGGGGGCTGGTGTCGGTGTGCCGGGTGGTGCCCGACACGATCGTGCTGGCCACCCAGCGGCTCGGTCGGTGGGCGGCCCGCCGTCCGGTGCCCGGTCGCGACAGCTTGCTCCTCTACGCGGCCGGCGATTCCGCCGGCCGGATCGACGCCTGGATTCCGCTTCCGCTGGTGGCGGGGCCGTTCGTGACTACGTGCCCCTCCGGTGAGCCCGGCGACCGGTTCGTCACCCAACTCGATTCCGCGACGCTGGCCCGCCACCGGCTCCGAAGCCCGGCAGTCGGCCGGGTCGTGGAAATCATCCAGGCTCGAAGCTACGGTGCCGGCGGGTTGTGGCAGTTCGGCCTCGAGGGGCTGTCGGCCGGGGCCTCGATTCAGCCGGTCGCCAGCAACCTGGCCGGCTCCACCGGCCTTTCGATCGTCGGCTGGGGATGCGACGGCTTGGCCGCCCCGCTGGCGTCGCTCTGTGGCGTCGACGTGGGGATCCGGACCACGACCAAACGGGACCTCGGGCTGGGGGCCGGCCACGCGGTCGTCGCCGTGGACAGCCTCCTCGTCGCCGTCCGATTCGAGAACCGGCCATGATGATCGTGGCCCTCGGCGCCCTCTTCTCGCTGTTCCTGGCCATTGGGGTTGCGGCCCCGCTGGCCTCCAGTGAAATCACCGCCGGCCGGCAGGCCTTTCGGACCGTCAAGGTCGAGGCGGCCACCAACCTGGTGCTCGCCGACCTGCTCGAACGGTCGTGGCTCGGGGCGGTGCGGGCCCAGCCAATCGGGTTCCGGGACTCGGTCGGTGCCGGGGTGGTCGAACAGGTTGGCCCGGGCCTTTGGCTGGTATCTGCCGAAGCGGTGCTGAACGATCGGGGCGGGCGGCCGCTTGCCCGGGCGGTACGAGGGTGGTTGGTTCAGGACGGCGCCGTTTTGGGCGATTCGGCCAAGCGACCAATTCTGATTCGGCGCTACCGGGCCCGCGGATTTCAGTAGCGGTTCGCCCAAGCCGTCGGGAACTTTGCGAAAGTTTGCGACGAATGGTCTGCTGCAACCCTCGTCGTGAACCTGGGATGGTGCCTGTAACGTGTTGTTTCTGAGTACCTTACACCGTGGACTGCGATTAGTCGCAGGGGGCTGCTAGGCTTGGCATAGGCGTTGCCCGCATGGGAGCCACTCGGTTCCCTCCGGGCGAGGTCCGGGGAACCGGAATTTCGTCCGACGAGAGTCTCGAAACAGGTCTGCTGGCTGTTGCAGTACCAGAGTTTGGCTGCCGTGATCAGAGTATGGTCACGCGCGTGACCGTCAACCATCTTGGCACCGGTGCGAAGCATGGGATTTTTCAACCGCAATAAGACCACGGTCGGCCTCGACATCGGGAGCGGACTCATCAAGATGGTGGTGGTCTCGCATGGGTCGGGTGAGCCCATCCTCTCCAAGGTCGGGATGCGCGCCGTCGTGGACGACGCGATCGTCGAGGGCGAGGTCATGGACCCGGGCATCGTCGCGGAAGCCATTCGCAGCCTGTTCCAGGAACTTGGGATCAAGCCCAAGAACGTGGTGACCGCCGTCGGCGGTCGCGATGTCATCATCAAGAAAATTCCGATGGACCGGATGAAGGAAGGCGAGGCCCGCGAGTTGATCCGATGGGAAGCGGAGCAGCACGTTCCGTTCGACATGGACAACGTTGAGCTCGACTTCCAGATCCTTGATCCCGAGTCCGAAGGCCTCCAGATGTCGGTGCTCCTGGTGGCGGCCAAGCGGGAACTGGTCGAGACCAAGGTGTCGTTGCTGAAAGACATCGGGATCGAGCCGTCGATCATCGACGTCGATGCCTTTGCGCTCCATAATGCCTTCGAGATCAACTATCCCGATGCCATGAAGGGCATCGTCGGCCTGGTCAACATCGGCCACGAAATCACCAACGTGAATATCCTCGACGAGGGCATTCCGGTCCTGACCCGCGATCTCCCGGTCGGGACCCGGCGGTTCCGCGAAGATCTCCAGCGGGAGCGTGGGTTGTCGTCCGACGAGGCTCACAAGCTGCTCCAGGGCTTCGAAGCGTCCGACATCTTGACCCCGTTCCTGTTGAGCCGTGGCGAGGAACTCGCCGTCGGCGTCGAACGGGCGGCGGCCTTCCTCCAGACTTCGAGCCGCTCGGCGGCGGGATTGAGCCGGTTGTTTCTCTCGGGTGGCGGGGCCAGGATTCCCGGCCTGGCCAAGGTGTTGGGCGAACGGCTCAAGATGCCGGTTCAGCTCGCCAACCCGCTGGAGCGAATCCAAGTGGCCGATGGTGTGTTCGACTCGATGAACGTGGACGAAGTGGCTCCGCTGCTCATGCTGCCCGTCGGCCTTGCCTTGCGGCAGGCGGCGTGACCGAAGAGGGAGGAAACAGACTTCGATGATTAGTATCAATCTCAAGCCCGGCCACAAGCGCGCCAAGAGTGCGTCGCCGATGGCCGCCATTGGGGCGCAACTCAAGAGCGCCGGGCAGAAGATCAAGGATCCGTACCGGCTGGGCGCGCTCGTGGCGAGCGTCGCGTGGCTCGGCTACGTCGGGATGACCCAGTTGGCCACCAGCAACGAACTGGCTGGTCTCGAGCCCAAGCTCGAACAGGCGCGGGCCGAGAACCAGCGGTTCAAGGCGTTCCTGGGCGAGAAGCGGCGACTCGAATCGGTTCGCGATTCGATCCAGGCCCAGATCGTCACGATCCGGACCGTCGACGGCGACCGGTACATCTGGCCCCGGATTTTCGACGAAGTGGCGCGAGCGGTTCCTCAATACACCTGGCTCACCGACGTGCAGTACGTCGCGAGCGCGCCGGTGGTGGCGACCGACACGACCAAGAAAGTGATCGAGGCCCCGCCGGTGCAGATCGACATTCGGGGCCGCACGGTCGACATCCAGGGGTATACCCGGCTGATCCGCCAGCTCGAAGATTCGCCGTACCTGAAAGACGTGACCGCGATCTCGGCCAACACGGTCGTGGACCAGAATCGGGCGGTCACGGCCTTCGTACTCAAGGCGACGTACTACAAACCCAATCCCTCCGCCGGGCGGCGGGCCGAAGCGACCGAGGCCGATCCGGCTCCGGCCGCGAAGCCGACGGCCGTCGCGCAGAAGGAGGACTGAACCATGTCGCTGCTCGATAATCCCAAGGCGGCCCCGGTCATCGGCCTCCTCGCCGCCGGCCTCGTCGGGTACCTGTTCTACTCCGGCGAAGTCGTCAAGCAGATCGGTGTCGATGGCGTCGCGGTCAAGAAGCAACAGATCCAGTCGGTCCAGGACTCGATCAACTTCCTCGAGTCCCAGACCGACAGCGTCAAACGCGACCTGGCTCGGGGTACGATCGAAGACCTCAAGAACAAGATCGAATCGCATCGGGGCACCCTCACCATCCTTCGGCAGTTGGTGCCGGAGCGAAACGAGGTTCCCAATCTGCTCGACGATATCTCGACTCGGGCCAAGATTCGGGGCGTCAACCTGGCTGAAGTCGTGCCGCAGCCGGTCGCGGCCGGTCCGGCCCCGTTCGACACCTATGCCTATAAACTGTCGGTGATCGGCCGGTACGACCAGATCGGCGAGTTCCTGTCGGACATCGCCAGTTTGCGCCGGATCATCGTGCCCTACGACGTCACCGTACTTTCGGCCCCGGCGGCCCAGGCCAAGGCGTTAGGCGACGACAACAAAGCCATGCTCGAGGCCAAGTTTCAGATTCGGACGTATGTGAAGGGTGGCGCGACCCACGAAGGAGGGCAGGGTGGCAACTAAGACGGTCCTCTCGCTCGTCGCCTCGTTCGCGCTCGTCGTGAGCGGGTGCGGCGGCGGCGATAAGGCAGGGGCGAAGCAGGCGGCGCTGGCTCCGGCCTCGGTGCAGGGCATCGAGGAACCGGAAACGACCCCGGCGAAGCCGGTCACTCCGCCCGCCAAGGCCGTGGCCGCCAAGTCCGTGCCCACCAAGGCCGTGGCGCCGGCAGAGTCGGCCTCGGTCGCCGTCGTGGCGCCTGATTCGGCTGCCGCCCCCGCCCACGCGGATAGTTCGGATATCCGTGATCGTGAGAGCTTCTCCTATGCCGGTGGCAGCCGCGACCCCTTCGTGTCGTTGCTCGCCAACACCAAGGTAGGTCCGGAGCTTCCGGACCTGGTCTTAGTCGCGATCTACTACGACACCAGGAATCCGGGTGCCAGCGTGGTCATGATGCGCGAAAAGATCGGCGGGAAGAAGTACAGTCTTCGTCCCGGCGACCGGCTCGGCCGAATGCGGGTTGCGACGATTCGGCCCAAAGACGTGACCTTTGCGATTGATGATTTTGGTAGTGAACGGCAGGAAACCGTGTCGCTTCGTAAGCAGGAGGAGATCCGATGACGTTGAGTTCCTGGTCCCTGGTAGCGACGGCGTTCCTGTCGTTCGCGGCCGCCCCGATTGCGCGGCGCGCCGAGCCGACCGATGGTGAAGTCCGGGCCATGCGCCTGGTCTCCGCTCCCGGCCGGGCCGAATTGGTGGTGCAGATCAAAGGCGCCGTGTCTGTCAAGGACATGACCCTCGCCGATCCGGCGCGGATCGTGATCGATGTCCAAGGCGCCGTCCTGGCTGACGCCTTCACCCCGAGCTACGACGGCGTCAATCGCGCCGGCGTCATCGGAATGCGGGTCCGCCAGACTGACAAGAGCACCGTCCGCGTGGTCCTCGTCATGGACAAGATGAAGGCCTACACCGTGACGAAGGAAGAAGACGGGATCCGGGTCAGCTTCGGCGCCGACCAGTCCTTCCTGGCGTGGTCCACCGGATCGATCGTCGCGAAGGCGCCGTCCCGGTCCGAGCCCAAGGTTGAAATCGTCGAACCCGCGGCGGAGCAGTCCGAAGAGATCGCCGCCCCGGCGACCGAACGGCGGCTGACCCGGACCGGCGCTGCCATGACCGTCAACCAGCAGCGGCAGGAGCCCCGGCTCACCGTCAGCTGGGACAACGCCAGCATCCAGGACGTGATCGCCGGCTTCCAGGCGATCAGCGGCCGCTCGATCATCCTGGGCAAGGCCATCGACGTCAAAGTCACCGCCGAAATCCGCGACAAACCGTGGCCCGACGCCTTCAAGGCGATTCTTGGCGCCTATGGCCTGTCGGTCCAGGAAGTGGACGGCGGCATTCTTCGGGTCGACGCACCCGAGACCCTGGCCGCCATCGACTCGCTCGAGCCGCGGGAAACGGCCGTGGTGAAGATCAACTACGCCAGCGCTGGCGACTTGGTCGGCACTGTGAAGTCGATCGTGTCGAAGCGCGCCAGCGTGGTGGCCGACACCGGCACTAACTCGCTCATCATCAGCGACTCCCGGTCCGCCATTCCGGGCCTGGTCGACTTCGTTCGCGGCCTCGACATCCGGCCGCCCCAGATCACCATTCAGGCCAAGATCATCTTCGTCGATCGGACGGACGTCGAACAACTCGGCTTCAAGTACGACTTGGCGACTGGCCAGCAGTTCTATAACAAGATCCTTCAACGCGGTGACCCGACCAAAGACGGGGCGCCCTACCTGCCCGGCGTCAATATCGTCGATCTCGGCGGGAACTCGATTTCGGCCGTGGCCAACGCCGACGCCTTCATCCCCTCGACGGCGCTCGACCTGACCTACTCGATCGCCTTGGGCGGCTTCTCGCTGACCAGCTTCCTTTCGGCCCTCGAGCGGATCGACCTGACCGACGTCCAAACCGAACCGGTCATCACCACCAAGGACAACAAGAAGGCGTCCTTGCTGGTTGGTGAAGAAATCCCGATCCGGGTCGTCGACGCGAGCTCGCTCGGCGGCGGCGCCGGTCAGTCGCCCAGGGCCACCGTGCAGTTCAAAGAAGTCGGTATCAAGCTGAACGTGACGCCCCACGTCACCAACAACCGCCAGATCGTGCTGCAAATCGAGACCGAGCGGTCCGCGGTCAAGACCCTGTCCGCGGCCGACCTCGGCTTCATCATCGACAAACAGAACACCAAGAACGAAATCCTGGTGGGCGACGGCGAGACCGCCGTCATCGGTGGCCTGACCGTCACCACCGTGACCCGTTCCAAGACCGGGATCCCGTTGCTCTCGAGCCTCCCGCTCCTGGGCAGCCTGTTCAGCTTCACGTCGAACACCGAAAACCGGAAGGACCTGATCATCTTGGTCACTCCGCGAATCGTCGACGATCAGGAGAAGTGAGGTTCGGCACTCGGCACTCGGCACTCGAGTGCCGAGTGCCGAGTGCCGAACCTCACTTCTCCTG
>JAYTTT010000077.1:0-2707 GCA_043744895.1 Gemmatimonadota bacterium
TCGCCGATGCCGCCGGTCAGCTTCTTCTGCGGCTTGGCCATCAGGCCGCGCATGCCGGCCAGCTGCCGGATCTGGTCGCGCGAACCGCGGGATCCCGAGTCGTACATCATGTAGACCGGGTTGTAGCCGCCACGCGACTTGCGCATCGCCGTCAACATCGCCTCGGCGACATCGTTGTTGGCGTGCGTCCAGGCGTCGATCACCTTGTTGTAGCGCTCGCCGAAGGTGATCTGGCCGGTGTTGTAGGCCTTCTGGAACCGCTCGACCCGCTTCTGAGCTTCCTCGAGCAACCCGACCTTTTCGGCCGGCACTTCGAGGTCCTCGACGCCGATCGAGACGCCACCGATTGTCGCGAAGTCGAACCCGAACCGCTTGAGGCGGTCGAGGAATTCGACGGTTTCCTTGAGGCCGGCCCGGCGGTAGCTCTGGAGCACCAACTCCGAGAGGGTCTTCTTCTTCATGACGTCGTCGCGGAACCCGAGTTCCGCCACGGTCTTTCGGGGCAGGATATTGTTGAACAGCACCCGGCCGACGGTGGTCCGAATCCACCGGGGATCGTGATCGGCCGCTTCGTGCGGCGGTACGAACCAGAAATGGATCGCGGTGTGGTAACCGACGGCGCGGGCCAACAAGGCCATTTCCAGTTCGGCGATCGAGCCGTAGTACTTCGCGCCCTTCCAGAGCCGGGCCTTGGTCTCCTCGAGTTTGCCGGCGCCTTGCCGGTGCTCTTCCTCGAACCCGGGCGGGAACTTGGTCAGCCAATAGGAGCCCAGCACCATGTCCTGCGACGGTTCAGCCACCGGCCGGCCGTCCGAAGGCTTGAGGATGTTGTTCGACGAAATCATCAGCACCCGGGCTTCGAGCTGCGACTCAAACGACAGCGGGACGTGCACCGCCATCTGGTCGCCGTCAAAGTCGGCATTGAACGCGGCGCACACCAGCGGGTGGATCCGGATGGCCTTGCCCTCGACCAGCTTGGGCTCGAATGCCTGAATCCCCAGCCGGTGAAGGGTCGGAGCGCGGTTCAACAGCACTGGATGATCCTGGATGATCTCTTCGAGGATCTCGTAAACTTCCGGCCCCTCGCGCTCGACGATCTTCTTGGCGCGCTTGACCGTCTCAGCAATACCTTTTTCGACCAGCTTGTTGATGATGAACGGCTTGAACAGTTCGACCGCCATGGCCTTCGGCAGACCGCACTGGTGAAGCCGGAGCTCCGGACCGACCACGATGACCGACCGGCCCGAGTAGTCGACCCGTTTGCCCAGCAGGTTCTGACGGAACCGGCCCTGCTTGCCCTTGAGCATGTCGGACAGCGACTTGAGCGGGCGCTTGCCCCGCCCCCGAATGGCTTTGGAGCGCCGGCCGTTGTCGAACAAGGCGTCGACGGCTTCCTGCAACATCCGCTTCTCGTTCCGGAGGATGACCTCCGGAGCCCGGTGCTGAATCAGCTTCATCAGCCGGTTGTTCCGGTTGATGACCCGGCGATAGAGGTCGTTCAAATCCGAGGTGGCGAACCGGCCGCCATCGAGCGGCACCAGCGGCCGGAGATCCGGCGGCAGCACCGGAATGACGTCCATGATCATCCAGGTCGGGTTGTTGCCGCCCGAATCCTGGTTCTCACCCGAGTACAGGAATGCGTCGACGATCTTGAGACGCTTGAGCATCTGCTTCTTCCGATGCTGGCTGGTCTCGGTCGCCACCGATACCCGGAGTTCCTCGGCGAGACGCTTGACGTCGATCTTTTCCAGCATCGCCCGGACGGCCGGGGCGCCGATTTCGGCCCGAAAGCCGGTATCGTTGGCTTCGCGGGCCTGCATCCGGAGGTTCAGATACTCGTCTTCGTCGAGCAACTGGCCGATTTCAACGTCCTGCTTGCCCGGCTCGATGACGACGTAGGCCGAGTAGTAGATGATCCGCTCGAGCTCGCGCAGCGTCACGTTGAGCAAGTTGCCCATCGGGCTCGGCAAGGTCTTGAAGAACCAGATGTGGGCGACCGGCACAGCCAACTCGATGTGGCCCATCCGCTCGCGCCGGACCTTCGACAGGGTGACCTCGACGCCGCAGCGATCGCAGATGACCCCGCGATAGCGGATCCGCTTGTACTTGCCGCAGTGGCACTCCCAATCCTTGACCGGACCGAAAATCCGCTCGCAGAAAAGGCCATCGCGTTCGGGTTTGAAGGACCGGTAGTTGATGGTCTCGGGCTTGGTTACCTCGCCCCACGACCACCAAGAACGAAGCCCCTGCAACTCGAGCCGCTCCCGCTCCTTGGGATCGCGGGGACCGCGGATTTCCTCGGGAGAGGCGATCCGGATCGCGATATAGTCAAAGCTCGAACTCTTGGGCTCGCGCCCGCTTCGGAAATCAATCATGGCTTACTCCTCGCCTTCTGCGGTGGCGCCCAAGGTGACCTTGAGCCCCAGCGCCTGAAGTTCCTTCACCAACACGTTGAAGGATTCCGGAATACCCGGTTCGGGTAGGTTCTGGCCCTTCACAATGGCCTCGTACACCTTGCTGCGCCCGTTCACGTCGTCCGATTTGACCGTGAGCATCTCCTGGAGCAGATGCGAGGCGCCGTATGCTTCGAGGGCCCAGACTTCCATTTCACCGAACCGCTGACCGCCGAACTGGGCCTTGCCGGCCAGCGGCTGCTGGGTGACCAAGGAGTACGGTCCGATCGAGCGGGCGTGGATCTTGTCGTCGA
>JAYTTT010000078.1:0-2705 GCA_043744895.1 Gemmatimonadota bacterium
AAGCCGATTGAACGGCGCCTTGACGCTGCACCGGTGGGCTCAAGCCATCAGCGCGGCCCATCCGGGCAACGTCTACCAGGGTGAACAGCAGAAAATCGACGACCTTGCGCATTGGCTGCCGTCGTACCTGGTGGCTTCGATTCTCGAACCCGCTTCCCGCCAAGGCCGCCGAGCCCTGGTCGTATCGGAGGAGTGGCAAACCGCCAGGTTCGCCTGTGCCCTCGCAGAGCGGGTAGCCGAGGCGGGGCTCGGGCACGCGGTCCGATTGGCGTGGAACGCGAACAATACCTACGGGTTCGACCAGATCGACTGGCCCACGCTTGCCCGAACCAACCGGATTACAGCGGTGAGCCGCTGGATGCGCCAGATCCTCCGAGGATACGGGGTCGATTCGCTGGTTGTTCCGAACGGGATTCCCTCTCGGTTACTTCGTCCCCTCGACCGCAGGGCCCAGCAGCGCCCAAGCCCGTTTGGCACGCGGCGGGTCTTCTTCAAGATGGGCCGGTGGGAACCGGAGAAGGGTTGGGGCCAAGCGCTCGACGCTCTCGTGGAGCTCAAACGCCGCGGACGTGACGTCACCTTGGTGGCGCGATGTGGCAGTCCCTCGAGCACCGCGGTGGGCATCGCCGAAGAGGCCGCGTCACGGAACCTCGTGGTCGCCGATGTCTCGACCGAAGAAAGACTGTTTGCCGCGGGATTCGATCAGAAGGCCCGGAGTAGTCCCGATGTGGTGGCGCTCGGGTTCCCCGTGAGCGAGGACCTCGCGCGGGTTTTCTATACCAGCGCCGAGGGCGTCCTGGCTAACTCTGTCTATGAGCCGTTTGGTCTCGTCGGTCTGGAAGCGATGGCGGTGGGCGGCTTGGTCTACGTGGGTGGTACCGGTGAGGACTATGCCGTCGATCGATACAACGCGGTGGTTCTGGAGACTCTCGACCCAATCGAGATCGCGGACCGGGCCGACGAACTGGCCAATTGCCCAGAGCTTGGCCATCGTCTTCGGGAGGCGGCGCACCGAACCGCGCGGCGGTTCCACTGGCCGCAGATTGCCCGAGGGCTGGTTCGCTCGTTGGTGACGACGCCGGGAACTCAGGGCGGTCGGCGGCAGGTCTCCGATCGGTTGACCCGAGCGTCCCTGGATGGCCGCCCTGGCGCTGCCGTTCCTCAAGGAACCTTAACCCATGCTTCAGTTCACCTGGCGCGGTCGATCGTAGGTTTACCGCATTCAACGTCGATTCGTCGGCCGCATCTCTAGAGAGCTGGGGGTCCTGACCATGGGTGATGAAACACTTGGAGAAAGCCCGGTCGTGGCGGCGCGAAGGACCTTCCTCAAGCGGTTGGCGGGGTGGGGCGGAGGGGTCGTCGCCGGTGCCCTGGCAGTCGTCCCGGCCTTCCGAGCGTTCCTCTCTCCCCTGTGGCGCCGACCCCCGCGCTCCGAATGGGTGCGACTGGGCGAGGCCGCCCTGATTGAGCCCGGGGTGCCGGTACGAGTCGACTTCGCCGAAAGCGTCGACGATGCCTGGGTTAACTCGCGGGAGCTGCGGAACGTCTGGTTGCTGACGGAAGACGGGGAGAAGTTCACGGTGTTCAGCGGTGTTTGTACTCATCTTGGGTGTTCGTTCCGATTCGAGAAAGACCCGGATTCCTACCACACGCAGGGCAACGTGTTCCATTGTCCTTGTCACCACGCCGTGTTCGATGGCAGGACGGGTGCCGTGCTCGGCGGCCCGGCGCCTCGTCCCTTGGACCGGCTCGAAGTGAAGATCGAGGGCGGCCTGGTGTACACCCGCTATCAGCGGTTTCGGGTCGGCGTTCCCGAACAGGTGGAGGTCTGACAGATGCCTGGCCCTTTCCGGTGGCTTGACGAACGACTGGACCTCCGCGGCATCAAGCGGGCCCTCTTGGATCGCGAGGTGCCCGACCGGCTGACTTGGTGGCACACCCTGGGCAGCGCGACCCTCGCGGCGTTCTTGGTGTTGCTGGTCACCGGGACCGTCCTTGCCACCTACTACTCCCCTTCGCCAGCCCACGCCTTTGACAGCATCCGCTTCATCGAGCGCGACGTACTGGGCGGGTCCATGCTCCGAGGAATGCACCATTGGGCTGCCAGCGCGATGGTCGTTCTGATTCTCGCCCATATGATCCGGGTGTTCGCGGTCGGAGCGTACAAATATCCTCGCGAGGCCAATTGGGTGTTGGGCGTTGTCCTTTTTCTGGTCGTCATGGGGTTCAGCTTCACTGGATACCTGCTGCCATGGGACCAAAAGGCGTACTGGGCAACCCAAGTCGGGACCTCGATTGCGGGGACCACGCCGGTGATCGGTGGGGGTCTCGCCACCATTCTACGCGGTGGTCCGAATTTGGGTGCGGCCACCCTGACCCGATTTTACGCCTTTCACGTTCTGTGGCTGCCATTCTCGGTCCTGGGATTCCTGCTGCTTCACCTGGTGATGGTTGTGAGGCAGGGGATTGCTCCTCTGCCGAAGGCGCTCGAGGACGGGGCACCGGCCCGCACGACCGCCCCCGAGTATCCCGGCTACTATCGGAGTGCCTACGCCGCGACGAAACAGGCTGGCGTCCGGTTTTGGCCAGACATCATTGCCAAAGATGCGGTCGTCGCCGCCGCCGTGGTGGCGCTGATTGCCGTGCTGGGCGCCACCGTGGGAGCGGGGCTCGAGCCCCCGGCCGATCCGACGGACTCGTCGTAC
>JAYTTT010000079.1:0-10493 GCA_043744895.1 Gemmatimonadota bacterium
GGTGACGCTCATGATCAGCTGGCTCGCAGCCATCGCTGTTGGCGCAGTGCAGTTCATAACAGGACTGTTCTTCGCTGAAGTACAGAGCTGGTAATCGAGCCCAGGTTCCCCTCCAACCTTTATTCATGAAAGAGCAACGAATCCGGCTGTACGTGGCAGCGAACGTTCTGGCTGCCCTAGTTTCCATGGCGATGGCTTGGCGCGTTTTCAGCGTCGTGCCGGGGCCTTGGGAGATCGTTGCGTTACTCTTGGTTGGGTTCCTGTTGGAGATCGCTTCCACGACGCTTAGGAGCGGCGAAGGCAAAGGGTCGATCTCGTTTGTCAGCGACCTAGCTGCAGGTCTGTTGTTTGGCCCTTTTTGGGCTGGGCTAGTGGCCGCCCTTTCGATGGGCCTAAGTCAGATCTGGACGCGCCGCCCTCCAATTCGCCTCATTTTCAACGTCGCGCAACGCACGTACTGCGGCGTTCTTGCGATCTCCGTTTACGGAGCGCTTGGTGGCTCTCAGCCGCTTTTGTATTTCAGGCCAGGGAGTGTGTTCGATGGGTCGGCTTTCCTGTGGGATGTGCTCTGCTTCGCAGCCGCGTCTCTGATCTATTTCGTTGCGAACTCAATCGCCGTGAGCGGGGCGCTATCGATCGACCGAAGCCTGCCGCTTCGATCCTTGTGGCAGAGAAATACTTTGTGGGTTCTTGGGTACGATCTGGGTGCGAGTGCGTTGTCGATGCTGATCGCCTGGGTGTATCTTCGCTTTGACGCTGGAACGTTCCAGGGGAGGGTCTTCTTCCTGTTGGTGTTACTCCCCATCGTTGCCTTGAGGCACATTTACGCCAAACTCAACACTCTCCAAGGACTGTACGACCAACTCGATACGGCCCACGAGAAGTTGGAGCTCGCCCTTCGAGAACAGCTAGAGATGATGGTGAAGTCCATCGAAGCCCGTGACCCCTATACCTCAGGGCATTCACGGCGCGTGGCTGCACTTTCGAAGGCAATCGCCAAAGATCTCGGTCTGAGCGGTGAGGATTTGGCCGAAGTTCAGAACGCGGCCCTTCTCCATGACGTTGGCAAGATCCACGAAGAGTTCGCGCCGCTTTTGTCGAAGGAAGGACGCCTTACGCAGGATGAGTGGGAAGTGATGAAGACCCACGCGGCGAAGAGCGCCGAACTTGTTGGTCTGTTCAGCCGCTTCCGAGGCACTGTTCAAGATGCGGTGCGGTCACACCACGAGCGATGGGACGGCAAGGGCTATCCCGACGGCATCCTAGGAGAGGCGATTCCGCTAGGTGCACGCGTGATCATGATCTCTGATACGATTGACGCGATGACCACGGATCGTCCCTATCGGAAGGCGCTTCCGTTCGAGAAGGTCGTATCTGAGCTACAGAAGTACAGAGGAACCCAGTTTGATCCGGTTCTAGTTGATGCGACGATCTCGTCGGTTACTGTGCGCAGACTGGTCTCAGATAGAGACTTCCTTGATGAGCAGACCAGCCCTAGGCCGCAAACGGTCGGCAAAGCGCGACCGGCCTTGAGGTCTCAGTCAAGTTTGCTGGATGCGTTACGGTCGGCAAGTGATGCTCGCTAGGAGCAAGGGGCTCAGTTTCTCCGTGTCGGCTTCCAGGCATCGTGGTTCCTGCTCACTGGGCGCCCGCTCCTGAATCGGTCCGGTTCTGCCTTGGTCTTCATTGGGACGACCCTGTGACCCCGTAGAGAAAATCGAGGGTTGCCTGGGGGAGGACTGCCTCGGCCTTCCTGATTTCGGTCGCCAGTTCGGTCTCGGACAAGCCCGAAACCGCCTCACCCGTGGTCCTTATGGCTCCACATACCTCATACCAATCTAGGTAGTCCAGGCGTGAGCGGTTGGTGACCGCGCTCTGGATCACGGCCCGAAGTCGTGAATCATCGTTGCGCATCTTCGCCGACCATCGAACAAACGCTCCTGTGTTCCCGCGTGCGAGCGGGTGGCCGTAGACTCCGCTCGTACCCTCAGCGGCTGATCGCATCGCCTTTGCCTTTTGGCCCGAAAGCCAGAGGATGTCGGCCCGTTCCAAGAACCAGTATTGTACCATCCAAGGGTACGGGGACAGGGACATGCGGCGGTCAGTTCGTTCAACGATGTTAAGTGCTTCGGTTGACCGCCCCATCGTTGCCAACGAACAAGCGGCAGCCGCGGATGCGATCCGAACCGCCAGGAGATCGGCCTCCTCATTGAGGGTGGAGGCGTGGCCAATCGCTCTTTCATAGGCACCGAGTCGCCAGTAGCAGTTTGCCGCATTGGCAATCGCCATGTTTCGGATGGCTTCGTTGTCTAGCTTGTTGGCGATAGCGATTGCCTTTTCCGCTTGCGCGGCAGCGCCGGTGTAGTCTCCTCGGGCTGTCCGGAACGCGCCGATTCCAACCTCGATCTTCGCTGCATTTGAGTCGGCAACTCCCAAGCTGGTCATTCGCTCTCTCGCCTGGATGGCAGCCGCTTCGCCCTCGTCGAGATACCTCGCGTGGTAGGCGAGATGGGCCTTTGCCATCAACAGGGCTGCGATAGAGCAAGGCTCTACCGCTTGATTGGTTGGTATCTTGGCCGAGACCTCATTCATGAGGGCATCGTCGCGGATGCTGGAGGCGATGAAGGCTGCAAGCTTCACCGCTTCAACGCCGACCCCATCTGACTTATCGGAGTAGCCTAACAGCTCACCGACAATCTCGCGCTCTTCGTCAAGGGTAGTCAGAGCGAGGCGCCACCGCTCCTCGATGAAAAGGAGCCGGAATCGCTTGTCCTCACTCGGACCCTGCATGGCTGAGGTTATTGATAGAGCTTCGCTCCAGCGCGCAAGTTCGTGCAATGCCTCAACCCACAACAAGGTGGCCTCGTCCCTGGTTGGGAGAGCCAGGTCGGGTACGGACGAACTCAGGGCGAGCACGACCTCGTCCGGTGCTCCGCGCGTCAGGGTGGTCCTGGCACCGCGCAGTAGGTGTGGAGTCGCCTCGGTGGCGCGGTGAGCCCGAATCAGGTGCCATGCGATCTCGAGGTCGGGTTGCGGAGTTGTTGTCCTCGCTAGAAGTCTGTCCGCTATCGCGGCATGGATATGGGTTCGAAGTGAGGTCGGAACCGATCGATATACGTGCGCCCGAACCAGCTCGTTCATGAACTCGAGGCCCGATCCGATGTCGCGCAGGACCCGCCGGCTCGTCAATTCAGAGAGCCCCTCAAGTGTTTGGCCGAGGCTCAGGTCAATGATTGAGTAGAAATCGAGTTCGCCAAGCTGGGGGCCTAGAATAGCGGCGAGGGAGAGCACCTTGCGAGCAGAGTCACCGATCTCGCCGAGCAACCGATCGACTAGTCCAGGAAACGGGTCTGTCTGCTGGGTCGGTCCCTGGCGGAACTCAGCCGTGAAGGCCCGGAGCGCAAGCGCCGCACAGTTAGTGCCGTTGGTGATCCAGTCCAGCGCGAGGAGTTCGAGCACCATCGGGAATCCGTGGGATGCTCGCACCAGAGCTCTCCTCTCGGGTGGAGAGGGCGTGGGGGTTCTACGGGATAGGATGCTTTCAAGGAGCAGGGTGCAGTCACCATTGGGCATCGGGTTGAGTTCGATGCGAACTGTTGCGATTCTTGGTGCGGCCTCGATGATTCTAGTAGCCGGGGCGGCCCGGTCAGCGTCGGCTCGGGTGGTCAGGACCGCTAGCATTCGGCCCTCCGTCAGTCGGCGAATGACGAGGTGCAAGACCGCCAAACTCGCTTCATCCGCGTTGTGGATATCGTCCACCACCAACAGCAACGGCCGCTCCTCCATCACCGCCGTCAGCAAGTCGATCACCCCCTCGGCGAACAACAACCGCGCCGATTCCCCCTCCCCCTGCTTCGGCGGCGGCAAATGGGGAAAATGGGTCTTGACCCCCGGCACCAACCGCCCGACCTCCGCCAGCGCCTCCGGCGACGTGGCCGCGAGTCCCGGCCGGCCCAAGAGCCCGGTGACCAAACCGCCGATCGCCGCAAAGGGAATCCGCTGCTCCATCTGATAGCACTGGACCCGCGACACCGACGCCCCTTCCATCCCCGCCGCCGTCACCAGCCGTTGCGCCAAGGTCGTCTTCCCAACACCGCTGTCGCCCGCGATCAGCAAATACCGGGGCTCGAACTGGTGGACCGCCTCCCAGGTCTCGTACAACACCCGATATTCGGCCCGCCGCCCCACGAACTTGCGATCGCGCCACTGCTCGGCCGGTACCGCCGGGATCGGGTTCGGCTCCTTTGGCTCCCACCCTCGCTTCCGGAGTTGCGAGGCCATCCCCTCCACCAAGCCCGACGGCTCGGCCCGGAGCTCGCCGGCCAACTGCTCCTTCCACTCGTCGAACACCCGGAGAGCCGAGAACCGGTCGCCGACCAGGGCCAGCGCCTCCATCTTGGCCCGGACGCCCTCCTCCGCCAGGTGATCGAGCGCCAACAACCGCTCGGCCCGCCGCATGATCTCCTCGTGCGACCCCCGCCGCCGGCCATGGTCGATCAAGGTCAAGAGTCCGGCATGAATCGCCGGCATCCGATGGGAATGCTCCCGCTCCTTCCACAGGCTCCACTCCGGGCAGTCATCGAGCTCGAACCCGCGGAGGAAACCGTCGACGTCGATCACCGCCTCGCCGTCCGGGCCGATGATCTCTCCCTTGGCCAAGGGGTCGAGATCGAGCGCCAACTCCGCCGGATGAAAGCGGACCATGTCTCGCGTGGCGGTAAAGGCGGCCTTCCCGAAGATGCCCCGGAGAAACGACAGCGCGGTGGCGCAGGAATGGCGGCCCCGCGTTGGCTGGACCCGGCCCCAGAACAGGTCGACCAGCCGGGTCCGGCTGTGGCCCTGCCGCCGCTCGACGGCGAGGTACACCAAGAGCGCGAGATGCTTCTTGACCCGGATCCGAACGACCTTGCCCTCCGCGGTGCGGAGCTCCGGGTGGCCGAGACAGGTCAGAACGAAGCGTTTCGCCATGGTCCTAACTATGGTACCGCCGAATCAAATCGGCCTCAACTGGGCCGCCGGGGGGGCCCCCGGGCGGTTGACGATTTGTAATGTTGGCGCCCAGGGATGGTGAGTCGGACCACCTTAGCGACTTTGAGGCCTTGAACTCCCAGAGATCCGAAACGGCTCGGCGTCTTGCGACCTTCGCACAATCGGGCGGCCCCGAGGAGCTAGTCTTCCATGACTCCTGGCCCCCGGGTGGTCCGTGTCACGTTCGCCTACCCTCCTGACTCGCCTGCTCCCACTCCTCCTCGTCAAGGCTGCCACCGCGAACGCCCAGGCGGAAGTGAGGCGGGAGGATGTCGTCTTTCAGAGCGGCAACCTCCGGTTGGCCGGCACGTTCTACCTCGCGCCGGATCGTGGGCGGGGTCCGGCAGTCGTCTTGGTTCACGGCTCGGGGCCCGCCGATCGGGGCACCCTGCGCTAGACCCCGCCAAGGTCGGCTGGGTCGTGCCGTTGGCCGCCCAATCCCTGGGCGACGTTCGGTTCGTGGTGACCGTGTCGGCGTCGCTGACCCCGATCGCCGAGGACAATCGGTTCGAACGGGCGCGGAACCTGTCAAGGAGTTTGAGACACGAGGGGGACCAAGTTTACTGAGCCATCGTCCTCGGCGGGGCCAAGGAGCTTGGGGGGATTGATCCAGACGGCGGTGGGCAGGGCGGGTGGTACCGGGACCTGGCGGACGAACCGCTCGGGCCGGGCCGCGTAGGCGGCCGCGAGGACGGTGGCCCGCTGCTGGCGTTGCCCGGCCGCGAGGCCGTGATGGACCGCGTGGGGCGTGTGCCAGCCGAGACCGCTGTGCCGGTGTTCGGTGTTGTACCACGGGAAGAAATCGGCGCAATGGGCCCGGCCATGCTCGTACGAGCCGAAGCGATCGGGAAAACTCGGATGGTACTTCAGGGTCTTGAACTGGGCTTCGGAATAGGGGTTGTCGTTCGAGACGTGGGGGCGCGAGTGGGTCTTGGTGATCCCGAGATCGGCCAGGAGCCAGGCGACCGGCTTCGAGGTCATGGCCGCTCCGCGATCCGCATGGACCGTGAGCTGGCCCGGGACGATGCCTTCGCGCCCCACCGTGGCCGCGATCAGCGGCTGGGCCAGGCGAGCCGACTCCCGATGGGCGAGGCGCCAGCCGACCACGTACCGGCTGAAGACATCGAGCAGGACGTAGAGGTAGAACCACGTCCAGGTCGACGGTCCCCGCAGCTTGGTGATGTCCCAGCTCCACAACTGATTGGCCCCAGTGGCCAGCAGTTCCGGCGCGGCGTAGCGCGGATGTCGACACTGATCGCGGCGCTCTCGGCCCTCACCCGCCTCTGCAAGCAGGCGGTACATCGTCCGTTCGGAACAGAGGTAGGTCCCCTCGTCCAACAACTGGGCATAGACGTGACCCGGGGCGCCGTCCGCGAAGCGTGGTTCGTGCAGCCGGCCGAGCACCTGCTCCCGCTCCACCGGCGCGAGCGCCCGCGAGGGCGGCGCCCGGCGCGGCCTCGGTCCGTACCGTGGGTACCGGTGGCGGTAGTAGGTTGCCCGGGGCACCGGCAGCGCCTCACACAGGGCCCGTACCCCCAGCCGGGGCCCGTCCGCCGTGATCGTGGCGATCATGACGGCTCGCTCGGCGGGAAGGGGTCGCCTAACAGAGCGGCGACTTTTTTTGAACGGCCACGATCGCTTCGGCCCGGTCGGCCCGCCTGGTGGCCGCCGCCAACTGCCGCTCCAGCTGGGCGACTCGGCTCACGAGCGGATGGACGACGCGCCGAGCGGGGCCGCGTCGGGCCGCCAGCCCCGCGAGTTCCCCGCGGCGGCGGGCCGCCCGCCAGGCCGCCAAGTGCGAGCTATACAAGCCTTCCCGGCGGAGCAGTGCCCCGAGTTCGCCGGGGGCCCGACAGCCGGCCGCCTCGTCCAGCACCTTCAACTTGTACGCCGCGGTAAACCGCCGACGCTGGGCTTTGTCCGTCATCCCAACATCATGCGACGTCTTCAGACCAACAGCAATGGGAGAACCCATGGGACTGCTTCCTCACCCTCCTACACTAAACTCCAAGGAACTCGGTGTCTCACTCATATTGACAGAGAGGGGCGGCCCGCTTGCGGTCCGAGGGGTTCAGTGCGGCGGAGGTCGCCGCCGCCCGGCACATCCATGAGCTCGACCTCGAAGTCTCGCGTTCGGGAGCCCGGTTCGACGAATTCTCGGCGGCCTGGGAAGCCGACCGATCGGCCCGGTGGTTCCGGCGAGTGGATGGCGACGACCGGCCCGCGCCGCCCGATCACTGCTACCGGACGTGGTATCGCTCGGTCATGGACGTCGACCCGGTGCCCGGGTGGCGGGCACTGAAGCCGCCCGCCCTCTTCTTCTTTGGAGACCCGGCACTCGACCGGTCCAGTCCGGTCGCCGCGAGTGTGGCGGCCCGACAGCAGCAAGGGGTATATAGATATGTGGCCACAAGTGTCAGTGGATTGTCCAACGGGGCTATACCCAAGATTGCTGCGCTAAACGGCGCGAGTCCCAATCCTCATCGGCGCCTGGTCGTCGACCAGTACGGCGACCGGGGTTGGGCCGCCGGTGCATCCCGAGAGCCTCGCACTCCCCTTAGATCGCGACCGCTGCCGGCTGATCGCCCCGTTCGAACGCGATCCGCGAGAATGGCCCGGCCTGGAGTGGCGCGATCTGTACACGGGGCATTCATGTCGGGTACAGGCGTCCGGATCCGGTGGGCCCGGGGTCGCCGTGGCCACCTCGATCGCCGAGCTGGTGGACGAGTATTGGAACCACACCGAAGGGAAGAGCGACGCGCCGGAGGGCGGACGATGTCTGCCAGAGACCCGCGGCCTGCTGCAACACCGACCCGTGACCGTCGCCAGCATCACCCCGATTGGGAAAGAGACCAATCGCCTGGTTGAGGCGGAGGAGGGCACCCTCGGTGACGTCGACGACTTAGTCCTCCACTATCGGGACGCCGGTGAGGGGCCGCGGTCGGAGGACGAGACGGTGTGGCGGGCCGCCCTGCAGGCGCTGACGTCGATCGAGGTGGCGCGGCTCGCCACGCGGCTGGGGATCAGCACGCGGAGCCTGTGGCGCCATCGGGCCGGAGACGCGGCGAGCCCCAAACACCGGCGGTTGCTAGGACGGTGGTGTCGCGGGCAATGAAGGGTTCCTCGAGCGGGCATAGCGGTTACGCCCCTGCCGGCGCACCGTGAAAGGTCGTTCCAAAGGGCGGTCCGTGGATGGACATTGCTCTGCCCCAGCGATCAAGTCCGACAGAGGGACCGGCCGACGTTGAACCCCACAATTTGAAGGGGAGCCAGATAGGATGCCCCGTCCGCGGATCGACAGGGACGTTGTCCAATCTGCGAGCGACCGGATCACCTGCGCGATAGCCGCGCCCGAGAGGCCGGGGCCGTGCGAGGGCCGAACCGCGCCACCGGCTCCGGATCCGGCCGTGAATCGAATTCCGGATGACAAACGGGGGACGGCGTTCATCTGCCGGCCGGGTGCGTGGGGTCAGGCCTGACAGGTTTGCGGAAGTGAATTCGCTCAGGGTCGACAAGACCGCTGCTTCTCGGGCGGCCGACCTATGGAGGCGGCGCCCGAATTGGTCCAGGGAGCCGTATTGCGAGGCAGTCGTACATGATGTGACCACCCTGGTACGAGGTGGATCCGCGCTTGACGACTCGCCAGCCGTCGTTGTCAAACGCCCCCTCAGCCTCGAGGCGGTCGAATAGGCCCGGGGTTCCCTCCAAGATTCCACCCAGCCCGGCGGTTTGGCTGAGGACGAGCGGCTTGAGACCGGGGCCGGCCACGATGCTGAGCGGCTCCACGATCAGGCTCTTGACGTCGAGACCAGGCTCAGGGCTCAAACTCGTCCGGACTTGGAGTTGGATCATCCGGGCCCGCGCATCGGGGCCCACGGTGTCCTTCGTCGAACCGATCAGATCGAGCAAGTAGTTCCGAACGTCGTTGAGATCCCTAACGGAGCAGAGCTTATCCGGGTCCGCATAGGCGGTCAGCGCCTTGGCCAACAGCGAAATTTCCCGTAAGTAGTGATTGCGCTGGTTCGACGGGACCAGGTACATGGCGATGACCGAGATGGGCACCCCGTCCGGAGTGGCGTAGTCGATTCCAGCCGGGCTCCAGCCCAGCGCGCATACGAGGTCTTCCTCGAACGACACCCGAGCGTGGGGACAGGCCCACCCTTTACCAAGCACCGTGCTCGTCACCCGCTCCCGCTCCATGACGAGCCCAACGACGTCGGTCCCGTTGGGGACCGACGGGATGGCCTCGAGGATATGGGCGAGAAGTCGCAAAGCATGTTCCCGGTTGTTGTCGGGAAGTTCGATCAGTCGCCCCTCTTGGAGGGCGTCGAGCAGGGAATCCATGGTTACTCGGCTCCATACCGCTTGATGAACCAGGTCTTCACCAGGTGCGTCAGGACGGCGTACGAGATCAAGAACCCGGCGATCCAGCCCCAATAGGCCACCGGGAGGGGCATCATGCCGAGGCCCCCCGCGAACGGAGAGTACGGCAGCCAGACGGCGGCCGCCATGATGGCAAGGGTCGTCACCATCATCGGCGCGGACGCCCGACTCTCAAAGAAGGGAATGCGCCGGGTTCGGATGATGTGAACGATCAGCGTCTGTGTCAACAGCGACTCTACGAACCATCCCGTCTGGAACAGACTTGCCAAGCGCGCGCGCTCCGCCGGCCCGGTTCCCGGAGAGATGTACGCGTTGGTCTTGAAGACGTACCACATGAGGGCAAATGTCGCATAGTCGAATATCGAGCTGATTGGACCGATCCATACCATGAACCGCTTGATGTTGTCGATGTTCCATTTGAGCGGTTTGACGACCAGTTCCTCGTCGACCCGGTCGAAGGGGATGCCGGTCTGGGAGAAATCATAGAGCAGATTGTTGGTCAGGATCTGGATCGGCTGCATCGGCAGAAACGGCAGCAGGTAGCTGGCTCCGACAACACTGAACATGTTGCCGAAATTCGAACTCGCGCCCATCCGGATGTACTTCGTTATGTTGGCAAAGACCTTCCTGCCCTCGACGATTCCCTCCTCGAGGACGAGGAGGCTCTTCTCCAGCAGCACGATATCGGCTGCCTCCTTGGCCACGTCGACCGCCGAATCGACCGAGATTCCCACGTCGGCCGCCTTGAGTGCGGGCGCATCGTTGATGCCGTCGCCCATGAACCCCACGACGTGGTTGCTGCCCTGCAGGGCTCGGACGATCTGTTCTTTCTGAACCGGCGACAGTTTCACAAACACATCGACGTCCTGGGCGACCCGGCTGAGCTCTGGCGGTTCCATTCGGGCCAGTTCGGCGCCGGTAACGATCCGCTCCACAGGGAGCCCGACATCCTGACACACTTTGCGGGTGACCAGCCCATTGTCGCCGGTCAGGACCTTGACCTTGACGCCCACATCGCGGAGCAGAGTCAGCGCCTTCTCCGCCGAATCTTTCGGGGGGTCGAAGAACGCGATATACCCGAG
>JAYTTT010000080.1:0-10478 GCA_043744895.1 Gemmatimonadota bacterium
CGTCGTTCAAGGGCTTGTACGGGTTCCCCAAGAGCCTCTGCATCTCGATCAACGACGAGGTCGTCCATGGGATCCCTTCACCGAAGCGCATCCTCCGCGAGGGGGGCATTGTGAGCATCGATTCTGGGGTCTTTCTCGACGGCTTCCACGCCGACAGCGCGATTACGGTGCCGATTGGGACCGTGGCACCGGAGACCTTGGCCTTTCTCGAAACGACCCAACGGGCGCTCGCGGCCGGGATCGAACAGGCCCGGCTCGGCAATCACATCGGCGACATTGGCCATGCGGTGCAGACTGTGGCGGAGGCCGGCGGATATGGGGTGATCCGAGAATTGGTCGGGCACGGGGTCGGCACGAAGATGCACGAAGACCCCCAGGTGCCGAACCATGGCCGCCCGAAACGGGGGGAGCGGCTGCTCGAAGGCATGACCATCGCCATCGAACCGATGATTACGATCGGCGACTTCAAGACCAAGCTATTGGCCGACAAGTGGACCGTGGTCACCGCCGATGGATCATTGGCGGCCCATTTCGAACACACCGTGGTCGTGACCGCCGCCGGGCCCAGAATCCTGACGCGGCCGGCCTAGCCGACCGGTTCGGCCAGGGCGTCCAGGAGCCAGGTGTGGATCGCGGGGTTGCCCGCGACGATGCCCGTGTGATCGGCGCCGGCGTCGCGCCCTCGCAGATCGGTCGCCCGCCCTCCCGCCTCCCGAACCAGCAGCAGGCCGGCCGCGATGTCCCACGGCGCCAGCATCAGCTCCCAGAATCCGTCGAACACCCCGGCCGCCACCCAGCAGAGATCGAGCGCCGCCGAGCCGGCCCGGCGGATTCCGGCGGTGGCCGGGGCAATTCGGGCAAACTGGGGCAGGTACGTTTCCAAGTGTTCTGGATGTTTGAAGGGGTAGCCGGTGCCGATCAGCGCGAACCCCGGCAACTCGATGGCCGACACCCGGAGTCTGGTCTCGTCGCACCAGGCACCCTGACCGCGCGTGGCGCGGTAGAGCCGGTTCGGTTCGACGTGGAGCACGATGGCCGCCTCAAGCACCCCGTCGGCCTCGGCCGCAATCGAAACGGCATAGGCGGGAAAGCCATGGATGAAGTTGGCGGTGCCGTCGATCGGGTCGACGATCCAGGTCAGCCGACTCCGTTTGCTCTTGGGCGAGAGCTCTTCGCCCATGATGACGGAGCCGGGTTCGCCCGCGAGGAGAACGTCGGCAATGATCGACTCCGCCTCCCGGTCGCAGACCGTGACGAAATCATTCTGACCCTTGGCGGTCCAATCGGCCGGATCGACCGGACGCTCGACCCGCCGCAAGTAATCGGCTGCTCGGGCGGCGGCGGAAGCGGCCAGTCGGGTTAAGTTCAAGGAGGAGTTCATCTTGCGAGCGCCTTGCAGGGTGGCTAGTTTGCCCACTGGACCGCGTCAAAACCCCAAGCGAACGAGCCCATGGATCGAGTCTTTTCCGGCATTCAACCCACCGGCGAACTGCACCTTGGCAACTGGCTTGGGGCGGTCAAGAACTGGGTTCGGTTGCAGGATGAGTACCAGTGCCTCTACTGCGCCGTCGATCTGCATGTGCTGACGGCCAAGTACGATCCAGGGCAGTTGGCCCTCCGGACCCGCGAGATGCTGGTCGGCTTGATGGCGGCCGGCCTCGATCCCGAGCGCTCGATTATCTTCGCCCAATCGCACGTCCCCGAACATACCCGGCTGATGTGGTTCTTCACCAACGTGGTCGGCATCGGCGAGCTGGAGCGAATGACCCAGTTCAAGGACAAATCCCAGCGGATGGAGCGGGTTCCCGCCGGCTTGCTCATGTACCCCGTGCTCCAGGCCGCCGACATCCTGCTCTACCGGGCCAACCAGGTCCCGGTGGGCGAGGACCAGGTTCAGCACCTCGAGTTGTCTCGGGAAATTGCTCGCGCCTGGAATGCCGAGTTTTCACCGGCGGAACGATTTTTTCCGGAGCCGCAGGCGCTACTGACGCCGGCCCGGCGCATCATGGGTCTCGATGGCCAGGCCAAAATGTCGAAGAGTCTCGGCAACACGATCGGCGTCTTCGAGACCCCGGAACAGATTTGGGAAAAGCTTCGGCCCGCCAAGACGGATCCGGCGCGCCAAACCAAGAAAGACCCTGGGACCCCGGAGCTCTGCAATCTCTTCACGCTCCACCAACACTTCTCGCCCGCTGCCACCGTGGCGGTGGTCGATGCGAACTGCCGCTCGGCGGGCTGGGGTTGCCTCGACTGCAAGCGGGTCCTTGCTGACAACGTGATCGCTGAATTGACCCCGATCCGAAACCGGGGCGAGGCGCTTCGGGCCGATCCCGCATCGGTTGACCGCACCATCGCCCGGGGCGCCGAGCGGGCGCGGGCGCTGGCGTCCGAAACGATCAAGGGTGTGGAGGAACGGATGGGCTTCCTCCCGTTGAAAGGAGCTTGACCGTGTCGGGAGTCCCGATCGAGAAGATTATCAAAGCCGCAGTGGATCGGGGCGCATCCGATCTCCATATCAAAGCCGGTGACGTGTTCCGGGCCCGAATCGACGGGAAGCTGGTGGCGCTGACCAAGCAGCGACTGACGCCCGACCAGACCCGGGCGGTGGCGGAAAAACTGATCGGCAGCGAATCGGAACGGAGTCGGCTCGATCTGATCACCGATCACGATTGCTCGTGGGGCCTTCCCGGGGTCGGCCGGTTTCGGGTCAACCTCCTCCGACAGCGGTCGTCACTCATGATCGTCATGCGGGTCATTCCGTTTACGGTACCGACCCTCGAGCAGCTCGGTGTGCCGGTGGCGGTCCAGTCGTTGGCCGATGCCCGGAGCGGCCTCGTCCTGGTGACCGGAGTCAGTGGGAGCGGCAAGAGTTCGACCATTGCCGGACTGATCCATCACATGAATCAGAATCAGCAGCGCCATATCGTTACGATCGAAGATCCGATCGAATTCCTCCATCGTGACATCAGCTGTTCGGTGACGCAGCGCGAAGTGGGGATCGACACCCCATCGGCCGCCGTCGGGATCCGGGCGGCCCTTCGGCAGGATCCGGATGTCATCGTCATCGGCGACGTCCACGACGTCCAGACCCTCGACACCGCGATCAAAGCGGCCGAAACCGGCCGCCTGGTGCTGGGGGCCATGCCGACCCCGGATGTCGTCACGACCATTGGACAGGTCATCGCGATGCTCCCCTACGAGGAGCGGGAAATCGGACTGGTCCGTTTTTCGGAAGCGGTGGCCGCCATCGTGTCCCAGCGACTCCTCCCGCGGAAGGACGGGTCCGGGCGGGTGCTCGCGACCGAGATCTTAGTCGCCACGCCGCCGATCCGCGACGCCATCAAAGACCCGGCCCGAATCATGGACGTGAGAAACCTGATGTCGCGCGGCTACGGCAAGTCGGGGATGCAGACCTTCCACCAACACCTGGCTGAACTCGTCAAGGCCGGCGCGGTGTCCACCCAGACGGCCCGGGCCCTCTCGCCGACCGATCCGGAGACCACCGTGCCCGGACCGAGGGCAAAACGCTGATGTTCGACTCCAAGGTTCGGTGCCTGGTCGTCGTCGGTTCGCAGTGGGGTGACGAGGGCAAGGGCAAACTCGTCGATGTCCTGTCCGAGGGGGCCGACCTCGTCGTCCGCTACCAGGGCGGGGCCAACGCCGGCCATACCGTCGTCATCGGCGAATCGACGTTCATTCTCCGGCTGATTCCGAGCGGGATGCTCCACCCTACCACGACGTGTCTGTTAGGCAACGGGGTCGTGATCGATCCGGAGAGCTTCTTTTCGGAACTCGACGGCTTGGAGGAACGGGGCATCTCGACCACCGGGCGGATCCTGGTGTCGGACCGAGCTCACCTGGTCCTGCCGTATCACAAATTGCTCGACCTGGCCGAAGAACGCCGCCAGAACATCGGGACCACGAAGCGCGGGATCGGCCCCGCCTACGAGGACAAGTACGGCCGCCGGGGCATCCGAGCCGGTCTGGTGCACGACCTGGCCCAACTGGAATCGCTGCTTGGCGCCCGGATCGACCGCGCCAATGAATGGCTTGCGTTGGCCGGGATGACCGAGCGGGCATCGCTCTCTGAACATGTCGCCCTGGTTCGATCGATCGGCCCCCGGCTCCAGGCGGTTACCACTGACACCGGCGTCCATCTCCACCGAGCCCTCAAGGCCGGCAAGCGAGTTCTGCTCGAGGGCGCCCAAGGATCACTGCTCGACGTCGATCACGGCACCTACCCCTTCGTCACCTCCTCGAATACGACGGCCGGCGGCGCCTCGGTCGGAGCCGGGATTGGCCCGACGATGATCGACGGCGTCCTTGGCGTGGTCAAAGCCTATACCACCCGGGTGGGAAACGGCCCATTGCCCACCCTGGCGGCCGATCCCCACGAGGAGGAACTCCGCCGGGTCGGGCACGAGTTCGGAGCCGTCACCGGCCGCCCGCGTCGTTGTGGGTGGTTCGACGGCGTGGTGGCCCGCTACGCCGCCCGCGTCAACGGCTTGACCGCCCTCGCGGTCACCAAACTCGATGTCTTGGATGGATTCGACCGGATCCCGGTCGCGGTCGGCTACCAACTCGACGGTGACCGGATCGACGAAATGCCCGCCGACGTCGCCGCCCTCGAACGCCTAAGCCCCATCTACGAAACCCACGAAGGCTGGACCACCCCCACCGCCGGCGCCCGAACCCTCGCCGACCTTCCGGCCCGAGCCCGAGCCTACCTCGACCGCCTCGAGTCCCTCTCCGAAACCCCGATCCGCTACATCAGCGTCGGCACCCGCCGCGACCAGATCATCGAGGTCTAGCCTCCGAGTGCCGAGTGCCGAGTGCCGAGTCTACCGACTCTGCAACGCCCGAAAATACCCGGCAATCGTCGTCTGATTGAGCCAAACCGGGTCGAGTTCGTAGTACCGGCTCTTGATATACCGGCCGGTGGTCGGGAAGTAGGGCGGGGGATTGGTGGCGCCGCAGACATCGTAGGCATGCCGCTCAGCCCAGCCCGATGAATTGCTGTTGCCCACCGGCCAGTAGGTCCACCAGTCGATCCGGCCCAGACCCATACCACCGGTGACCCGGACGCAGCCGCTGGCCGCATCGGCACAGCGGTCGGGGGTGTTACCGGGAATGCCGGGCGAAGCCGGACCGGTGTACACCGGTATACCCGGGATATCGCCGCCCCAGTTGCCGAGCATGATCATGAACATGTGGTAGTTCTCGTCGGCCGGGGTATCGTCGAACCCGCCACGATAGGTGCCCGTTCCCGCGATCGAGCCGACGTCGCGCGACCGGAAGGGGACCTGAACGTTGTTGTCTTCGATCACCACGTTCGCGGCGCTGATGGCTCCGAAGATATCACCCGTTTCGCTGCAATTGGTGCCCGGGGTCGTCCAGTACTGGAAATCATCGGCCAAGACGATGTTGCCGGTCGAGACCACGGACACCCGTCCCCGAAGTCGTCCGCTCAAGGCGACGTCGCCGTTGACGTAGAGGACGCCCTTGAAGTTCGGGTTCTTGCCGAGGGGAATCCAGTATTCGGCATCGCCGCCGCCGGCGATGGTATTCCGCACCGGGGTGACCGACGAGTGGGCCCCGGCCCGGCGCCGAATCCACTTGCCGCCGGTCAGGAGACCGAGGTTCGTGTTGACGGTCGCGGAGTCGGCGAGCAACGTGTCACCCGTCACGGCCGAGAACAGTCGGGGGTCTCCGCCCAAGTAGCAGCGGTGGTTGACGGAGAGGATCGCGGCCCGGGCCGAGTCGCGGCCGAGGGCGGCGCCGCCGAGTGCGAGGTACCGGGTTCGGGCTGATTGGAAGGTCCCGACGCCGGGCCGGCCGCAGTTCGGCGACACCAGGTTGGGGTCGTCTGCGACGGTCGCGCCGACAGCGAGCGCCGGAACGGTCGGCCACCGGCGGCCGGTCACGTACGCGAGCGAGCTATCGCTGGTGCTGAGGCACTTGAAAACCCTGACATACCCCTCGTCCCACTGGATCACCCCGTCCCGGTTCGAGTCGAGCACCTGGAAGTCGAGCCGGGTGCACGGGCGGTTGGTACCGGTATTGCCACCGGTAATGTCGTAGTCGCCTCCGACCACGTCGGCGTCCTGAGCGTACTGTTGCATCGTAGCGAACTGCGCGGCGGTCGGCCAGGCCAGGGCGCTCGCGCCGGTCGTCGAACCCTGAGTGAAGTTACCCGAGCCGCTGTTGGAGATGGTGCCCACCACGGTCACCGGGCCAAAGAAATCGACCTTCGGTGACGTGCAGCTGCCCTGGAGCTGAAGATTGGTATTAGAATGAAACGGCCCTGCGATCGACTCGCCGCAGCCGTAGACCACGCCGCCATTGCTCCAGAGGTTGATTGCTACCGCAAACCGGGACCACGATTCCTGCGTGAACAGCCCGCGGCGTGCCGCCACGGACCCCCGAGGATCGTTGATCACGGAGACGATGCTCATGAAATTGCTGCCGTACTGGCCGGCTGACGCAGGGCCGCCGGTCCGACCGCCGCTCTTCCCGGCGTACACCGTCCGGGTGTACCCTGGTACCGGGTAGCCCTGGGCGTCGATCATGGTACTGGCCGGGACGATCTGGATGTACCCGGTATCCGGCAAGATCGTCGGGACTCGGTTGATCGAGTCCCGGGCCACCTCAAGGCCGGCATCCGCCAGGGAGTGGAGCGAGGCTTCTTTGGCCGAGAACTTAGCGGTGAGGGTCCCGCTGCTGGCGATCATCACCCCACCGATCGCCAGCGCGGCGATTGCCAGCGTGATCAGCAGCGTCAGGACCAATGCTACGCCACGTTCGTTCCGAAGGTTCGGGGACATCGTACGCTCCTGTCGCTTCATGGCGCCGTCTGGGTAATCGAAAAGATCGCTGACTGGCTCGGCGTGCAGTCTTGGGCCGCCAAGCCGAAATCGTAGGCTGCGCCCGGCGTCAGGCCGGCCAAAAGGACCGAATAGGCGGTCGTGGTGTCCGCCCTAAGCATCATTAGAGGGTCGGTCCACACGGTCGCGGTGTCATCGCGCTGATAGAGGACGTACTGGCGAATGTCAAACTCGCCGCCCCCATGGTCAGGCGAGCGGTTCCAGGCAAGCGTGATGACGCCGGAGCCGGGGACGATGTTGGGAGTCGCGGTGAAGATCGTGGGGGGGAAGGGCGAGCGCCCACAGACGTTCGGCGACGGCAACCCGTTGTTCGGCACCTGGAGCAGCTGGGAAAAGTCGCGATAGCGCTCCTCCGAGCCGGTCTTGCCGTTGGTGACTCGGATGTTGATTCGAACTGCTTTGACGCTGTCCGGCCGCAACGCGTTGGCTGTGTCGGTGGCGGTGAAGGTGGACTGGAGAACCAATCGCTTCAGCGGCAGCAATCCCCCACTCGCCACGAGCAGAGTGTCGAGGCCGGAACCGAGCCGGCGAGCCAGGAAGTATTCGATGAACGGCCGGCCTGGGTACGCCAGGATGTTCTTAGAGATGTATTCCGCCGTGCCGGTGTTGGTTCGTTCCCAGAGGATGTAATCGTCGCTTCGGGTGGTGGAGGTGTCGGCCGCGAACCAGAAGATCTTGGTCTCGGCCGGGCTCGGGGTTCCGTTGCCGAGGAGGAACGTTTGCGGCGGATAGGTATAGGAACTGTTCGGAATCTGCCCGGCGTTGCCGATGGTCCAGGCCGTGCCGAGGGGCGCGCTGATGCTCGGATTGAAGTTCACGGCCCAGCGGTAGTTGGTCGTGTCGGTCTCGATATAGTCGGTGTTGAAGGCGATGACGTCGTTGCCGCCGTACACCAGCATCGGTTGTTGCCCGGTGACGCCGGCGCCCAAGGTTCGCACCATTCGCTCCATCTGGCTCACCGCGTAGCGAGCGTTCTGGAGGACGTCCATCTTCTCGCTGCCCTTGATGAACGCCTTGTTCTGGCTCTGAAAGAACAGCACCGTGGTGCCCATGATCAAGCTGAGCACCACCAACGTTACCAGCAGCTCGACGAGCGAAAAGCCTGCTTTGGACCGGTCGGATTTCTTCATGGCTTGGCGATCACGGCGGTCAGACTCACCGTGTCCTTGATGATGGCGGTGGTGGTGTAGACCCGAACCGTGACGGTGGTCCGGTCGCGGGCGGGGGCACCGGTCTGGTCTCGGCTGACGTAGGTTCGGCGCCGGATCATCGAGTAGCCGGGGAACCCAGTGGTGTCCGAACTGGCCCCAGCGCCGTAGCGGGTGGCCATCGTGGTGTAGCGGGGGTCGCCTCGAACCAGCTCGATCCGCTCCTTGGCGATCGACGTCATCGTGGACAACAGGGTCGCCGTGGCGGTGGCCTTTTGGTACTGGCCCATGAACTGGCCCAGGCTGACCACCGCAAGGCTCAACAACACCATGGCGATCAGCACTTCGATCAGAGTGAAACCCTTGCGGTTCATTAGGACCCCTTGACCCAGGCACTGTTCAGGTAACGGTAAATCGTGGCCCGGCCGGTGGCCCGGGCAATTTCGAGGGCTCGCGAGTCGTTATTGGTGGTGAGGGCAACGCCGCGAGTCGTATTGAGGAAAATCACCCCGGACTGATCGGCGCTGCCGTCCCGGCGGTACACGATCACCGTCACTTCGTTGGTCGGAGCCGGGGACGGGAGGTTCGCCACCCCGTTCTTCTCGAAGTTGATGCCGTTATCCAACTGAATCACCCGGCGACGTTCATTCGAGCTATACGTGTTGTCGTTGTTGGCGTCTTCGTCGACAATGAGCCGGCGCTGAGTATGGTCGATCGTGACCTGGACGTTGTGCTGGAGACTGACCGCAAGCCGCTGGGCGTAGGTCAGCTGGAGCGAGATGTTCCGGCTTTCGGCGTTGAGCCGGAATCTCATCCAATCGAGGCGAGGGATCGCCAACGACGTGAGGATCCCAAGGATCACAATCACCCAGAGGAGTTCGCCGAGGCTGTATCCCCGCCGGTCGGACGGAACTGAACCAAATTGCATCGTCATACCTCCGCGCCGGCTTCTCGGCCCGATGTCACCGCTCGACATCGAAGGGAAGCCCGCTCAGTCCAAGGAGAGAGGCAAAGTCCAAGCCAGATACGAACGCCCCATAACTTATTGCCATTGTTGGTCCTGTGGCATCGGTGCAGCGGACCCTGGCCCCCCGCGATGCCCTGAAGAACGCAACTTGCCAGGGGCGCAAATCATTGCTTGCCTGCAAGTTAGGGCATCGGTAAGTTTGGCCTCCGGCGCCGCCGCCTGGCCCCAGCCGCCCTTGATCCCTGACCCTGGTTTCGCATGGCCACCCCGACTGTGATGGACAAGCTGGTCTCCCTGGCCAAGCGCCGAGGGTTCGTCTTCCAATCCTCCGAGGTATATGGCGGCTTGGGGTCGGTTTGGGACTACGGCCCCTTGGGTGTCGAACTGAAGAGGAATATCAAGGACCGCTGGTGGCAGGCGATGGTTCGCGCCCGCGATGACATCGAAGGCCTCGACGCCGCCATCCTGATGCACCCCAAGGTCTGGGAGGCCTCCGGGCACGTCGCCGGATTTACCGATCCGTTGGTCGACTGTCGAACCTGCAAAGCCCGCTTTCGGGCCGACCAGCTGACCGATGGGCAGTGCCCTCAAAAACCCTCCAAGAAACCGGGCGAACACTCGACCTGCGATCTGACCGAACCTCGGATGTTCAACCTGATGTTCAAGACCTTCATGGGCCCGGTCGAAGAGCAGGCTTCGGTTGTGTACCTCCGACCGGAAACGGCCCAGGGGATCTACGTCAACTATCTCAATGTGCTCAATAGCTCGCGGCAAAAAGTCCCGTTCGGCATCGCCCAAATCGGGAAGGCGTTCCGCAATGAGATTACCCCGGGGAATTTCATTTTTCGGACCCGGGAGTTCGAGCAGATGGAAATGCAGTTCTTCGTCAAGCCCGGCACCGACGCGGAGTGGTTCGAGCGCTGGCGGACCCTCCGGATGGCCTGGCACCACGACCTCGGCCTCAACCCCGCCAAGCTCCGGTGGCACGAGCACGGACCCGGGGAACTGGCCCATTACGCCCGGGCGGCGTATGACATCGAGTACGAATTTCCGTTCGGCTGGCACGAGATCGAGGGGATTCATAATCGAACTGATTTTGACCTCAAACGGCACCAGGAGCATTCCGGCAAGAAGCTCGAGTACTTCGAGCATGCCACCGGCGAGCGGTTCCTCCCGTTCATCGTGGAGACCTCGGCCGGGGCCGACCGGGTCGCCCTGACGGTCATGGCCGACGCCTACCACGAAGAGATCGTCGAGGGCGACACCCGGGTCGTGATGCGGTTCCATCCCAGCGTGGCGCCGATCAAGGCGGCGGTCTTGCCACTCATCAACAAGGACCGGATGCCCGAGCTCGCCACCGAGTTGTTCAACGATATCCGGAAGCACCTTCCCTGCTTCTACGATGACAGCGGGGCGATCGGGCGGCGGTATCGCCGGATGGACGAGGTCGGGACGCCGTTTTGTATCACGGTCGACGGC
>JAYTTT010000081.1:0-2673 GCA_043744895.1 Gemmatimonadota bacterium
AGCCCGTCTGTTCCGTCCGACCCGTCCGTCCAACCGCCGGTGCCACCCCCGTCGCTCGAGATCCGCGACGGCGCCCATCTCGGCAACGGGCATTTCTTCTTCCTGCCACCGATGGTGCCGATGCCGGCCTACTCGGGTGCGAGCAACCCGAACGCCGCGCCGGTGATCGTGGTCTGCGAGTGGACCTCGGCCCAGTGCGGCGCCGTGGTGGCGACGTTCTCGATGACGACGGGGACCGGCGGCAACCGGATCCGGTATCACCGCGTTCACACCGACGACGCCGACGCCGAAGACACGCCGGTGGAGGACGGCCACTACCATACCAAGTGGGACACCGACGTCTGCAACTCGGGGCCCTGTACGCTCGATGCCCAGAAGACCTACCGGGTCCGGGTGCTGGTCGGCGCCGTCGAGGTCGGGCACGCCGACCTCGACGTGGTCGAGAATACCAAGCAGTTGAAGAACGTCAACACCAACGAGTACATCCCGCTCAAGAACGGGAAGACCCTCAAGATCCGGTTCCGGATCGAGGACGAGGCGGTCTCGGTGGCTCCGGCCTCCGGAACGGTCTCGGTGGGAGCCACCGGCGGCTCGGTGACCAACGCCGCCGGGAATGTGGCGCTCCTGGTGCCCGCCGGGGCCGTGGGGGGGAACACGCCGATCTCGATCGCCACCGTGGCGAGTCCTCCGGCCGGCGCCGGTCCGTGGGCGCCGGTGGTCGATCTCGGCCCGAACGGCCAGACCTTTGCTCAGCCGGTGACCCTGTCGATCGGATACAACCCGGAAGTGCTGCCGGCCGGCATTTCACCCACCGCGCTGGCCCCCGCCTACTTCGACGGGACCGGCTGGGAAATTCTGCCTAACGCTGTGACCAACGAGGCCGACAACACGATCACGGTGCCGATCAGCCATTTCAGCGTCTACTCGGTGGTGATCAGGCCCACGGTCGTCCAAGGCGTTCCGGCGCCCACCTCGATCCCGATCGGCGGGACCACCTCGCTCACGGCGACGGGTTGGGCTTACCAAGTCGTCCCGTCCACCTACTGCTACTATACCTACTCGTGGTTCAGCCGCCGCCTGGTCTGTGTGAACTACACGTCGACGTACTACTACCCGGCCGCCAACCTGCGGGCAGTCTGGGGGTCCCAGCAGCCCCAGGTTGCCTCGGTGGCGGTGGCCACCAGGTACACCGATCTCAATGGGACCTCGGTCTCACCGGCAATCACCGGAGTGTTCCCCGGAGCCGCCCCGATCTTCAGCCAGATCGGCGGGTTGAGCAGCTCGACCGTGGTGACCGTGCTCGGCCAGCTGAGCCTGGCCCCCAAAACGCAGACGATCGTCGCCGGCTGGTCGATCGGGCGAACGGTGAGCCGGGGGGTGACCCAAATCGTTCCGCTCGCCGTCAGCCTGACGAACAAGAACGGCTCCCTGGTGGTGTTCGAGCCTGGTGCCTCCAATCAGACCACCGGTGGCGCCACGGGGGCCTACGTGATCGCCGCCGGGAGCGCGACCAAACAGCTCGGCATCGCCGGACTCGCCGGGGTCGGGATCGATACACTGGTCGCCTCGGCGCCGGGCTTCCTTCCCGACACGGCCATCGTCATCGTCGAGCGGGGAGCCTTCCAGGTTTCCGGCTGGCGTGACACCCTGGCCTTTGGCGACTCGGTCGCGGTTCAGCTCACGGTGGCGAGTCAAACCGGCGGCCAGGGCGGCCTCGCGGTGCCGATCGCCGTCGGTCTCGGGGGCAGCGCCCACCTGGCCTTCGGCAACGGCACGACCGCGATCACGACGCTCGGGATCCAGCAACGGACCTCGCCGACCTTCTACGTGAAAGCAGTGGCCGGAGGCGCGGCGCAGCTCATCCTGACCCATCCGGACTATCTCCCCGACACCCTTCGGACCACCGTCACCAACCTGCCGAAGCTCGTCTTCAGCGTCTTCGCGAGCGGGACCGCTCCGCTCCGCCGCTTCGGTCTCAACCAGGGCACTGGCCTCGTCACCACGATCCCCGGAGCCCTGCCGACTCCGCTGACCGTGAGCTTCGGGCACTCAGACCCGGCGGTGACCCAGTCGAATCCGACGGCCACGATCGCCTCGGGCAATGTTTCGGAGGGAGTGACCCTCATCGCGCGGACGAAGGTCGGCATCGACACCCTCATCGGGACGGCCCCGGGCTATGCGCCCGACACCCTCGTGGTGGAGACCGGCCTCGGTCGCACCTTCCTCGAGAACTGGCCCACCACGATTCCGTTTGGCGATTCGGTGGCGGTCCGGATCCGGCCGATGAACCAGGACAGCAGCATCATCGACAACGCCTGGGGCACCAGCTTTGTCCTGGCCTCGGACGGCAAGTTGGCATTCAGCCGGGCCAACGCGGCCATCACCGGCATCACGATTCCCGACGGAACCTCGGCTTCTCCCACGTTCTACGTCAAGGCCGTGGGGATTGGGGCCGCGTCACTGACCGCCACCAACTCGTGGTACACGACCAGCCCCTACCCCGTCACGGTGACCCCGCCCCCGGTTCCGCCCGCGATCAATCCAACCCCGCAGGGACGGACCCAGTTCCTGCTCCAGCTTCTCCCCGGCACCACGGCCAGCGGGGCCGTGCCGATCTCCAACGCCGGGGGCTCGACCCTCACCGGACTCCAGGTGGTCGGGATTCCGGCCAAC
>JAYTTT010000082.1:0-10416 GCA_043744895.1 Gemmatimonadota bacterium
GGGCCCCCCCGGTGACGACGTCCGAGAGCCAGTGCTTGTCGTCGCTGAGTCGGGCGCCCCCGGTCACCAGGGCGGCGCCGTAGAACAGGACGTCCGACCAGTGGTCTTTCGTCGAATGCGCCAGGCTTGACGCGACCGCCATCGCCAAGGCGGTATGCCCCGAAGGGAATGAGGTGTTCTTGGAGAAGGGTCGGAAGCTCCCTGGGTCGCCGCCGTTCAGGGGGCGGACTCGACCAAAACCGAACTTGAGGACGCCCACCAGCCCGCTGGCAATGGCCCCCGCAACCAGCGCGTCCTGCGCGGCGATGCGAACGGTCCGGCTCTGGGTCAGGGCCCCGACCGCCCAGGTCACGGCGAGTGCCGGACCGAGGTAGAGCGGATTGCCGATGCCATTGCCGAATTTGACGACGCTGCTGCTGGTGCCGGGGACTCGGCCTTCTTGGACTTCGCCGCGGACGGTGGCGTCCAGGGCAAAACCGATTCCGATCGCAGCAGTCACCCCGATCAGTTCACCGCTTCGGATCCAGGGGACTCGGCTCGAGTGCGGGGGCGGGGTTTGTGCCGGCAGGGCCACCGGCATGATGAGCAGCGCAAGGACCAGGTGACGCGTCGAGTTACCGGCCAGGGACATGGAGGATCCGGGTATAACGTTGGAGGAGACGCAAGGTTCCGCAAATGACCGTCACGCCGATTGCCAGGCCGACCCAGGGCCCGGACAGGTACGCCTGCCCCGATTCCAGCCAGATGGTGATCGATTCCAGCATCACGAACATGAACGTGGTCGAGAACAAAGCATAGTACTCCTGGCGCAGTACCGTCAGTAGGGAGAAGCCCAACGGAGACTTTCGCCACTGAGACAGGGCGGGAATGAATGCGGGCGTTGCCGCAGCCCACGCCAGGTACTCGGCGCCGAACGTTCGGCGGAGGAAGGCCTCTTCGGCGTACATGATGCGTTCGTAGTACAGACCGAAAGCCAGGGCCACGATGACCACGCCCCACCAGGCTTGGGCCGCGATGGCGGGCCCGAGCCAGAGACAAAAATTGCCGAGGTACAGTGGGTGACGGACCACGGAATAGAGCCCGGTGGTCGTCAGGGTGGCGGCCACCTGCGCGTCGCGGTTCTTGCCCGAGGTCCCTTCTGGTGCAACGCCGATGACGGCGGCCCGAATCAGGAGGCCGATCAGCGCCACCGCCATCCCCACGAGCACCAGAGTTGGCTCGAGCCCCGGGATGTCGTCTTGGCCGGGCCGTTGGGTTGCGACAACCAAGACGCCCACGAGCAGCAACGGCGGCGCGTAGCTCCGGTGCCGGAACAGCCAGGTTCCGGATCGCTCGAATTCTTCACCGAGTGGCATCGAAGCAACAGCCTCTCTGAGGTGGCGCAGCGCGCAAGACCCCGATAACGTATGCACAGGCCCGTCGAAGCCCAAGTAGCCAAGGAGCGTTTCATGGTCAAAATTGCCACGGCCGGGGTACGGGTCGCCCTTGCCCTGCTGGCGGCCACGCCGGCGGCGGCCCAACGACCCCGGACGTTCGCCGATCTGCGCGGGTTCGATCAGTGGGTCGCCGAAACGATGGCGGCCTGGCATGTGCCCGGTCTGGCGATCGGGGCGGTCAGGGACGGCCAGGTCGTGATTGCCAAAGGCTATGGCCTCCGCGATGTCGAGACCGAGCTACCGGTCACCCAACGGACCCTGATGGGGATCGGGTCGAATTCCAAATCGTTCACCGTCGTCCTGATGGGGATGATGGTCGACGAAAAGAAGATCGCCTGGGACGTGCCGGTCCGGACCTACCTGTCGGATTTCGAACTCAAAGACGAATTCGCCACCCGCGAAATGACGCCGCGCGACCTGGTCACCCACCGCTCTGGGCTGCCCCGGCACGACAACCTCTGGTACGGCCGTCCCTTCAGCCGCGCGGAGCTGTACCGCCGGCTCCGCTACCTCGAGCCGACCTTCTCGTTCCGAAGCCGATACCAGTATCAGAACCTGATGTTCATGACCGCGGGCTATCTGGTCGAGCGAGTGTCCGGTCGGGGCTGGGACGAGTTGATCCGCGAACGAATCTTCAATCCGCTGGGGATGATTCGGTCCAACACCACGATTCGGGAAAGCCCGAACAGTGGCGACTTTGCCTTTCCCTATACCTGGCGGGGCGATTCGTTGATTCGGCTGCCGTTCCGCAACATCGACGCGATCGGCCCGGCGGGGTCGATCAACTCGTCGGTGGACGAGATGCTCAAGTACGTTCAGTTCCGGCTCGACCGCGGCGTGGTCGGTGACCGGCGGTTGCTCTCGGAGGACAACGAGCGCCAGATGCAAATGCCCCAGATGGTTACCCTGGCCCCGGTCGATTTTCCCGAATTGGGTCATCCGGCCTACGGCATGGGACTCGGCGTGTCGACGTATCGGGGCCGGAAGATCGTCAGTCACGGCGGAGGAATCGACGGTTTCATCTCAGCCATGTCGTGGCTTCCCGAGGAGCGGATCGGGATCGTGGTGCTGTCGAACCTGTCGGGCCAGAACCCGGTTCCCACCATCGTGATGCGGACCCTGTATGATCGCCTGCTCGAGCTGCCTCCGGCCGATTGGGTGGCTCGTCAGAAGAAGGCCGATGCCGACCAAGCGGCACGGCAGGCCAAACAGGTCGCCGCCCGCCAGGCAGAGCGCCAACTGGGGACCAGTCCCAGTCATCCGCTGGCCGATTACGTCGGGAGCTATGAGCACCCCGGATACGGTACGGTGCGGGTCTCGCTCCAGGGCGGTGCTCTGTCGCTGACCCTCGAACCGCATGTCGTTCGCCTGGAGCATTTCCACTTCGACGTCTGGGAGATTCAAGACCCGGGCGGCGCCGTACCTTTCGGGGGCCGGCTCCGGTTCCTCAGCAACCTGAACGGCGAGATCGACCGGATCGCTGTACCGCTCGAACCAGCCGGAGCGGATATCATCTTCGTGAGGCCGGTCCAGTGACCGGTGAATAAACGGATGGTCTTCGAGCGGTAGACCCGGCTATTCGGCCGGGTGGTCGGCGGGCGGCGTATCGGCTTCGTTGTCGTCGGGCTGACCCTCGCCCAGCGGGTCGTCGGGGCGCTCGAGCTTGCGCTGGCGCTTTTCTTCCTTTTTCTGTTTCTTGGCCAGATCACGCTGGCGTTTTTCGAATTGGTAGTTATGTCTGGCCAATCGACCTCCGACGGGATAGTGACGGTTCCACTGCGGCGCGGGGGAACCCGCCCAAAGTAGTCGGGCCTGGCCGGAATTGCTGCGCCGGGCGCGCGGGGCGCCAACCCTCCAGCCGATGTATCATTCTTCCCCATGAAACTCCTCGTCAACGGTACCACCCACGAGATCGAGGCCCCGCCCGAGATGCCCCTGTTGTGGGCCATTCGTGACCTCGTCGGTCTCACCGGCACGAAATTCGGCTGCGGAATCGCGATGTGCGGCGCCTGCACCGTCCACGTCAATGGCAACCCGGTGCGCTCCTGCAGCCTGCCGGTTTCGGCCGCCGAGGGCAAGGCGATTGCTACGGTCGAAGGGCTGGCCGGAACCGGAGTGGACCACGCCGTCCAACAAGCCTGGCAGCAACTCAACGTGCCACAGTGCGGGTACTGCCAGGCCGGCCAGTTGATGAGTGCGGCCGCGCTGCTCGAGAAGAAGCCCAACCCGACCGATGCCGACATCGATGCGGCCATGGCCGGGAACCTCTGCCGCTGCGGGACCTACATCCGGATCCGCCACGCCATCAAGCTCGCGGCCGAAATCAAATCCTCCGGAGGCGTCCGATGACCGCCTACACTCGGCGTCACTTCCTCAAGATCACCGCCGTCGCGGGCGGCGGACTCGTTCTGACCATCTCGCTGCCAGGATGTCGGCCGAAATCCGGCGCGGCGCCGGCGGCCGGCGGTCCGATCGATCCCGGGGTCTTCGTCCGCATCAATCCCGACAACACTTTGGTCATCACGATCGCCAAGTCCGAAATGGGGCAGGGGATTCGCACCTCGCTGGCCATGCTCGTGGCCGAAGACCTCGACGCCGACTGGAACCAGGTTCGGGTCGAGCAAGCCTCCTTCGCCCCGAAGTACGGAGAAATGGGCACCGGCGGCAGCAGCAGCGTCCTCAGTAATTGGAAACGGTTGCGCGAGGCTGGCGCGGCACTCAAGGGTATGCTGGTGGCGGCGGCCGCGAAGGACTGGGGGGTCGACCCGAAGGATTGTCGGGCCGAGAACTCTTTCGTGATCCATCCAGCCAGCGACCGGCGTACGCCGTATGGCGCGCTCGCCGCCAAAGCGGCGGCCCTGACGTTACCGAATCAGGTGACGCTCAAGCCCAAGGCGGAATGGAAACTGCTCGGCAAGGACCGGAGTGGGGTCGACGTCGCCGACATCACCCATGGCACGGCGGTCTACGGACTCGACGTCAAGATCCCTGGGATGCTCTTCGCGGCCATCGAGCGGACCTCGGTCTTCGGTGGGAAAGTGAAATCGGTCGACTCGGCCAAGGCCCTCGCGGTGCCCGGGGTCAAGCAGGTCGTCCAAATCGATGCCATGGGTGACGGCATCAACATTCACGCCGGGGTGGCGGTCGTGGCGACCAATACCTGGGCGGCACTTCAGGGCCGGAAGCAGTTGGCGATTACGTGGGACGAAGGCCCCCGGGCGGCGGAATCCTCGGAGTCGTACCGAGCGTTCATGACCGCCGCGGTGAATCGAACGGGCGAGGAGACCGTCAACAAACAGGGTGATCCCGACGCCGTGCTGGCTAAGGCCACCAAGGTGATCGCGAGCACGTTTGAGACCCCGTTCCTGTCTCACGCCACCATGGAGCCGATGAACTGCACCGCCAGCGTTACCGGCAACCAAGTCGAGGTGTGGTCGCCGACTCAATTCCCGGACTGGGGGGCCCAGTCCCTCGCCAAGGCCTTGAACACCGATATCAAGAACGTCCAGGTCCATGTCACCCTCATGGGCGGCGGATTTGGGCGGCGAATCAATCCCGACTTTACGGTCGAGGCCGCGCTGCTGTCGCAGAAGATCAAGCAGCCGGTCAAAGTGGTCTGGACCCGCGAAGATGACCTGCGGCACGACTTCTACCGGCCCTGCTCGACCCATCGGATCGAGGCGTCGCTCGGCGCCGACGGACGGCCCGAGGCCTGGCGCCACCGGGTCAGTACCCCGTCGATTGACGTGCTCTATGGCCCGAAGCCGCCTAACGGCTGGGGCCCGAACGAAACCGATGGCTCGGCCAACATGTCATACCGGGTGCCCAATCGGTCCTGTGAGTACACCCTCCTCGATTCCGGGGTACCCCGGGGCTGGTGGCGGGCCGTCAGCACGACCCATGGGATGTTCGCCGTCGAGAGCATGATCGACGAACTCGCCGAGGCCGCCGGGAAGGACCCGTATGAATACCGGCTCGGGTTGATCGACAAGGTCTGGTGGCAGCAACCGCCCGATTCCAAGGAGTTCCCGTTCAGCCCCGACCGGCTGAAAGGGGTCCTCACGCTGGCGGCCGATAAGGCCGGCTGGGGCAAACCGTTGCCCGCGGGCCATGGGATGGGAATTTCGTGCGGGTTCGACCACCTCGGCTACGCCGCCGAGGTCTTCGAGGTCTCGGTGATCAACGACCGGCTCCGGATTCATCGCGTGGTGGTGGCGGCCGACAGCGGCCCGGTGCTGAATCCGATCGGCGCCCGGGCCCAGCTCGAGGGCGGCATCATCCAAGGGTTGTCGGCCACGATCAAGGAACGGATCACCATCGTGGGCGGCGCCGTCAAGGAACGCAATTTCGATGGCTACTCGGTGCTCCGGATCAACGAAGCGCCGGCCGTCATCGAGGTCTACTTCGCCGAGACCGACACCCATCCGACCGGGTTCGGCGAGCCGGCCGTGCCGCCGGTCGCCGCGGGGCTCGCCAACGCGATCTACCGAGCCACCGGCAAGCGGGTTCGGACCCTTCCCATCGGCCTCAGGATGGTCTGACGATGCTGGTTCGCCTCACGGTCAACGGCCGCGTCACGTCCCTCGATCTCGAGGTGCCAACGACCCTGCTCCAGGCGATCCGCGACCACCTCCGGCTCACCGGCACCAAGGAAGGCTGCGACCGGGGCGAGTGCGGCGCCTGCACGGTTTTGGTCGACGGCCGGCCCGCCTTGGCCTGCCTGATGCTGGCCGTCTCCGCCGACGGCCGGAACGTCACCACCGTCGAAGGCCTCGCGACCGACGGAACCCTTCATGTCGTCCAGCAAGCCTTCGTCGATCACGACGCCCTCCAGTGCGGCTTCTGCACGCCGGGCCAGATCATGGCCGCGGTGGCCTGCATTGCGGCCGGCAAGGCCACCTCCCAAGCCGAAATCCGCGAATGGATGAGCGGAAACCTCTGCCGGTGCGCCGCCTATCCCCAGATCGTCGCCGCCGTCGCCAGCGCCGCCAAGGCCGGTCGTTAGGTGCCGCCCCTCGCCTATCACCAGGCCACCTCAGCCGCCGAGGCCATTGCCAAAGCGGCTGATCACCGGGACGCCGTCTACCTGGCCGGCGGAACCGAGGTCGTCAACTGGCTGAAACAAGGCATCGTCACGCCCTCCCTCCTCATCGACCTCACGGCCTGCGATTTCACCCAAATCACCCGGAATACCGACACCTTGTCGATCGGCGCCCTGGCCCGCCTCACCGCCATCGCCGCCCACTCGGACGTCCGCCAAGCAACACCAGCCGTCGCCCAAGCGCTCGAAGCCACCGCCAGCCCCGCCATCCGCCACATGGCAACCCTCGCCGGCAACCTCCTCCAGCGCACCCGCTGCCCGTACTTTCTCGGCACTCGGCACTCGGCACTCGACACTCGGCCGAGCGTCGAGCGCCGAGTGCCGAGTGCCGAGATCTGCACCCGGCGGGAGGCGGGGTCGGGGTGTGGGGCCGGCAGTGGAGATCAGCGGAGCTCGGCGATCTTGGGGACTTCGTTCTCCTGTATCGCGACTCATCCGTCTGATGTCGCGGTGGTCTTGACGGTGCTGGAGGCGGAACTCGTGGTCGAGGGAGAGGCGGGGCGGCGGGTCGTGGCCGTTGAGGGGCTCTACCCGGCGGTGGCGGATCCGGCGGTCGAGAACACCCTGGTCCGCGGCGAGCTCATCACGTCGATTCGGGTGCCCCTTGGACGGGCGGCCAGCCGGACTCGGTATCTCAAGATTCGCGACCGGGCGTCGTTCGACTTCGCGGTGGTGGCGGCGGCCGGATATTTGATCGTGGAGGACGGCCTGGTCGCCGAGGCGCGGTTGGCGCTGGGTGGCGTCGCCGCCCGCCCGTGGCGGGCTCGAACGGCGGAAGCGCACTTGATCGGCCGGAAGCCGGGCCCTCTGGCCGTGGCTCGGGCCATGGAGGCGGAACTCGCGGGCGCGGTGCTCCTGCCGGGCAATCGGTACAAGGCCGAGTTAGTGGTTCGGGCGGCCACCAAAGTGCTGCTCGAGCCGGAGGACTTGGCGTGACGATCGGAACCCCGCTGGTTCGTCAGGACGCCGTCAGCAAGGTGACCGGCGCGGCCGAGTTCGTGGCCGACCGGCTCGTCGACGGCGCCCTCGAGGGTGTCTTCGTCCGGAGCAGCTTTGGCGCCGGACGGGTCGAGGCGCTCGAGCTCGAGTCGGCCCTTGGCGTTCCTGGTGTGGTCCGGATCTTCGGGCCCGGCGAGTTGGGGGTTGCCGGCCCGCTCGAACACTGGGCCGCCGGCCAAGGCACGATGCCCCTCAGCGATCACCTGATTCGGCACGAGGGGCAGGCGATCGCTCTGGTCGTCGCGGAGACTCGGGCGGCCGCGGTAGCCGCCGCGGCGAGGGTTCGGGTTCGGTTCGTGCCCGAGGCCCTGCGGGTCGGCCTGGAGGCCCTGCTCGACGAGGCGATCGAGATCAAGGACTGGGCCCCGACCAGTTCCTCAGTGGGCGATGTGGCGGGGGCGCTCGACGGTGCCGCGGCCACGGTGTCGGAACGATATCGGACCGCCGATCGCCACCACGCCGCGATGGAGCCGTCGGGCGCGATCGCCGAATGGACCGGGGACGAGCTGATGGTCTCGACCTCGACCCAGTGGGTGTTCGGCGTTCGGGCGGCGCTGGCCCAGGCGTTAGGCATTCCGGCCGAACGGATCCGGGTCCGGACCGGGCCGGTCGGCGGCGGGTTCGGCGCCAAGGGCTCGACCTGGCCCCACGAGATTCTGGCCGCCGCGGCCGCCCGGCTGCTCCGCCGCCCGGTCCGGATCCGTCTCAGCCGGGCCGAGACGTTCGTGGCCCACGGGCACCAGCCGGCCACGGTCCAAGACGTGACGCTCGGCGCCGCGGCAGACGGAACCTTGATCGCCATCCGCCACGAGAGCGTCAGTGCCGCCGCCATGGCCGACGACTATGTCGAACACGGGAGCCTCGGGACCCGGACGATGTACCGGTGCCCCAACATCGCGACCCGAGACCGGATCGTTCGGCTGAACCGGCCCCAGCCCACCTTCATGCGGGCGCCTCATGAGGGACCCGGGATGACGGCGCTGGAAATCGCCATGGACGAGTTGGCCGAACGGCTCGACCTCGATCCGGTCGAACTCAGGCTCCGCAACTACGCCGACGCCGATCCCACGTCCGGCAAGCCGTTTTCGAGCAAAAAACTCCGCGAGTGTTATCAGTTGGGCGCGGACCGGTTCGGCTGGAGCCGCCGTTCGAAGGCGCCGGGCTCGATGCGCGACGGCCCGACCCTGATCGGGTGGGGCATGGCCAGTTGCCTGATGTCGACCTTCCGGTTCGGCGGGTCGGCCCGGATTACGATCCGGCGGAACGGGACCGTCCGAATCGAAACCGGGTCTCATGAAATCGGCACCGGGGTGTCCACCATCCTGCCGCAGATCGCCGCTGAGGTCCTCGGGGTCGATCCGACCCGAGTCGAGGTGGCCCTCGGCGACACCACGTTGGCCGAGGCTGGTGGCACCTTTGGATCCGCGACCACGATGGGGGTCGGTTCGGCCGTTCATGCCGCCGCGACGAAATTGCGGGCCTCGCTCGAAGCCTTGGCCGGCGAACCGGGACTCGAGGCGGCGGAGTACCCCGAGGTCCTCAAACTACGGCACCTCGACCACCTGACCGAGGACGGGGCGTGGGCGCCCAAGCAGGAGGAGAGCGCCTATGCCATGAATGCCTACGGTGCCGTTTTTGTCGAAGTCCGGATTGACCCCATCATCCGGATGCCGAGGGTGTCGCGGTGCGTGGGAGCGTACAGTGTCGGACGGATCATCAACCCACGCACGGCCCGGAGCCAAGCCATCGGTGGCATCGTCTGGGGGCTCGGGCAAGCGTTGCTCGAAGAGTCACCCGTCGATCCGAGGACCGGGCGGTTCGTCGCTCAGGGGTTCGGGGGGTATCACGTCCCGGCCAATGCCGATGTCCCGGACATCGACGTGATGTTCGCCGAGGAGTTTGACGCGCACGCCAGTACCTTGGGCGCCCGCGGGGTCGGAGAGATCGGGACGATCGGGGTCGGGGCCGCGGTGGCCAACGCCGTGTACCATGCCACCGGGGTCAGAGTTCGGGACGTTCCGATCCGTATTTAGACACCTTCGGCGGCGCCTCGAGCGGCCACGAGCCTTGGGTTCGCATCAAGGCGTCATGCCGGAGTAGTCGCTGTCCCAGGCTGGTAAGCTCCTCCGAATGCTCCGCATCATCCTCCCGGGGCCTGCTCTCGGCACTCCCGCTCAAGAACGAGACGGTTCCATCGTCTGCCACCGCGTACCGGCCAACGGTCAACGGCACGTCGGTCAGGCTCGCCAGTCGTTCCAGAATGGCCACGGGGGCCGAGAGCGCCGGCCCGAGTACCAGCCCGCGGACGTGGAGCGCGATCGGCCGGCAGTCGGCGATTAAGCCGCCGATGCCTCCCAAATGCAACGCCCGCCTGATCATCACGACTTGGCGACGGGTGAGGTCGAGGTCCTCGGCGCCTAACGGCTCGGTCGACACGCGAATCACGTGCGCGTTGATGGCGGTGGCCCAGTTGGGGTCCTGGACGGCGCCTTTGAGCCGGACGGTCCAGTACATCTCGACCAAATCGGCCACCGATGTCTCGACGGAAAAGTCCCGATAGACCCGGTAGTCGACGGTGACGATCGACGACGGCTCCTGGTCACCGCCCCAGGTTCGCGGGGTCGACCGGGGCAGCAGGGTGCCGAGTTGATCGGCGTCGCGATAGGACCGCCACCGGTCGAGAATCGCGGCCTTAGCGTCCAAGGGGATCCTCGCCCGACTCCATCATGGTGCAGTAGAGGGCCAGGAGCCGCTTGATCTCGGGCACGACCTCGCGCTGGGACCCGGCCGCCATTTCGGCCACGAAGTCGAGCATCCGGTGGACCATCTCGACGCTGACCACCGCCCGGACGTGCTGCAGTCTGGGGTCGGTCTTGGGCG